>DATCWE010000394.1:0-5892 GCA_036566495.1 Gemmatimonadales bacterium
CCGCCGCGTCGGTCAGCTTCACCGCCACCGGCACCGTCGGGCCGCCCGCGATCCTCACCGCCGCGGCGGGCGAGGGGCAGATCGCTACCGTCGGGGGCGCCACCCCGATCGCGCCCGCGGTGCTGCTGACCGACGCGGCGGGACATCCGCTCCCCGGTGTCGCCGTCACCTTCGCGGTGACGAGCGGCGGCGGCTCGCTGACCGGCGCGAACGCGCTCACCGACGCCGGCGGCATCGCCACCCTGGGCAGCTGGACGCTCGGCCTCCCGCCGGGGCCCAACGCCCTTTCGGTCACCCGCGCCGGGGTGCCCCCGCTCACCCTGCATGCCACCGGAATCGATTTCCCGGTGCAGGCCGTCAGCGGGGGGGCCGCCACTTCGTGCGCGCTCGACCCGGATGGCAAGGCGTTCTGCTGGGGCAACAACGCCAGCGGCCAGGTGGGCAATGGGAACACGGTGGACGTGCGGCTGCCTAACGCGGTGCTCGGCGGGTTGCTGTTCGGCAGCATCAGCGCCGGGGCGGGGCACACTTGTGCCCTGCTCGCGGACGGAGACGCCTACTGCTGGGGCGACAACGGCGCCGGCCAGCTCGGCGACGCGTCGCTGGTCTCGCACAACCTCCCCTTGCCCGTGAGCGGTGGCCTCAAGTTCGCGAGCATCCACACCGGCGCGGGGTTTACCTGCGCCCTGGCGCTCGATGGCGTGGCCTACTGCTGGGGGCTCGGCACCAGCGGGCAGCTGGGCGACAACACGGTGGTATCCAAGCGGATTCCGACCGCGGTCTTCGGCGGGCATCTCTTCTCCGCATTGAGTGCCGGTGCCAGCCACGCCTGTGCGATCGATACGGCCGGCGCGCTGTTCTGCTGGGGAAACAACGCCAGCGGCCGGCTGGGCGACGGAACCACGGTCAACCGTCCGGCGCCCACCCCGGTCAACTCTCCGCTGAGCTACACCGCAGTCACCGCAGGGGGCGCGTTCAGCTGCGCCATCGCCGCGGGCGGCGCGGGTTACTGCTGGGGCAGCGGTGTTTCCGGCCTGCTCGGTAACGGCACGACGTCCGACCAGCTCGCCCCGGCCGCGGTCACCGGCGGGCTCCTGTTCACCGGCATCTCGGCCCGCTCCACCCATACCTGCGCGCTCACCGCGGTGCAGCAGGCCTACTGCTGGGGCCTGAACACCTTCGGACAGCTGGGTGACGGGACCACGGCGCTGAAGCTGGTGCCGACCGCGGTGGCCGGCGGGCTCGGCTTCACCGCGGTGCAGGTGGGCGCCGAGCACAGCTGCGGGCGCGCGACGACGGGCGGAGCGTACTGCTGGGGCAGGAACGATCTGGGCGCCGTGGGCGACAACAGCGTGATTGCGCGCAGCAAGCCCGTAGGCGTGGTCAGGCCGTAGGCAGCGTCACCGTGCAGGTGGTCTCGAAGCCGCCGCGCACGTTGTAGACCGTGCGCACCGACAGCGAGCGGGGCGCCAGCAGCCGGAAGAGGTCCTCGGCGATCCGTGCGGTGGCGTGCTCCTGGAAGATGCCCACGTTGCGGAAGCTGGTCACGTAGTACTTGAGGCTCTTGAGCTCGACGCAGCGGGACTGCGGCACATAGGTGATCGTGAGCCGCGCGAAGTCGGGCAGTCCGCTGTAGGGGCACACCGCGGTGAACTCGCCGGTCTCGGTGACGATCTCCTGGGCCGGCCCCTCGTAGTCGAAGGTCTCCAGCACCGCCACGTCGATCTGTTCCGGTCCGACGAATTGCAGGGTCCTGCCCTCCGCGATCGCCATCGCGCCCCCTTTCGAATTCCCCTGAAATCTAGCGCGGTGCGCCGCCGGCGGATGCCTCCCCGGTCACTCGCTCAGGTCGGGCGGATCCTGGCCGAGCGCGGTGGCCAGGTCGATCAGGTGCTCCTGCTCCTGCATCAGGATCTCGCGGATGTGCTCGGCCATGGCGTACTCGCCCAGCGCCTCGCACTGGCGCACCCGGGAGCGATACGCGCGAATGGTCTCAGCTTCGTTGTTGAGGTCGAAGCGGAGTAATGCCTTGGGGTCGTCGGACAGCTTGACGGGCTTGGGCACCACCACCGGGGTGCCGCCGAGGTAGTCGATCTGCTTGGCGATGACGAGGGCATGCTGCAGCTCTTCGCCAGCATGGGCCTCCAGCTCCTTGGCGATGGCCATGTACTGCGCGCCTTTGAGCACCTGGGAATAGACCACGTAGGCGATGATGGCCTGGTATTCTCGCGCCAGGTCCTCGTTCAGGAATTGGATAAGTGCTGCGCGGTCGACCTGCTGGGGCGAAGCCTGCGGCTTGGGCACGGGAGCTCCTTGGGGTGGACTCGCGGTTAACCGCCCACGGTGCGGCTCACGATGGTGATGGGCGAGGGATAAGTGATCGGGCCGAGGGGCGTGTTGATCGTCGGCACGGCCCGCAGGGAGATCTTGGTGGGGTCTGACCTGAGCCCCACGGCCGCAGCGGCGAGGTTGACCAGATCCTGCGCCGGGCCGTTGAAGAATTGCAGCAGATTGAGCCGCAGCTGGAAGGGGATAGTGACGGGCTGGCCCGGCGGCAGGGTCAGCGTGGTATCGAGGACCCCGTTGACGGTCTCCTTGTCGTTTAGGAACAACGACCAGGCCAGCCGTACCATGGTGGCGGTGACTTGGTTGGTCGCCGGATTCTCGGCGCGCACGTCGAGCTGGAACTCGAGGGGGACGTCCTTCTGCGCCAGCGCCAGCGCGATGCGGCCCACGTCCAGCGCGGTCAAGTCGTTGTAGGAAGTAACCCGACTCAGATCCACGCCGGCCAGCCTGCCGCGCTGGACGCCGGCCAGCGAAAAATCCACCTGGCGCAGCGCGGCGATCTGCTGCAGCGTGGCACAGCCGGCCGCGAGCAGGGCGAACGCGACGAGCCGTTTCACCGGCGCCGCGCCGCCTTGCCGGGATGTCCTTCCTGTGGCAGCCATACCAACCCTCTTCTCCGGGTGACTTCGCGGCTACGAGGCTGCTCCGCCTCGCCGCACGGTAGGTGACGACGGCTGGGACCGCCTCCCCCACGAAAAAGGGCGCGGCACCCGCCGCGCCCCCCGGTCACCCTTCACCTTTCACTCTTCACCTTTCACTGCAGTTTCACCATCCCCGCCTCCAGCCAGGCCTGCTCGCCCTTGAGCACGCTCTGCGCCAGCTTGTAGGTCTGGTCGTCGTCGTTGTGGAACACGCTGGCGAAGAGCTGGTTGACCTTGCGTCGGCTGATCCGGCTGGAGAGGTCCGCCATGCGGACCGGGCCCTGGTTCGCCGGATCCTGCTTGACCAGCATCTGCGCCATGCTGCACGCCGCGCTGATCGCCAGCAGCTCCCCCCCGATCTCGACCAGCCGGAACAGCACCGACTGCTTCTTCTCCAGCCGCGGCCCGAAGCGCACCATCGCGTGGAACAGCGTCCGCGCCAGCTTGCGCGACTTGCGGTTGACGAAGCGCAGATGGGTCGCCAGCGGACCGAACTCCCCGTAGCGCGGCCAGCGGCCCCAGCCGATCAGCTGCTTGGGATACCACACCGCGTAAAACGCCGCCGCGCGCAGCAGCGCCTTGAGCTTGACCGCCGGCGACGACTTCGGATCGATCAGAGCGCCCGCCACCTTCAGATGGGTGTCCACGGCCTCCCGCGCGATGAACAGCCGCATGATCTCGCTGGAGCCCTCGAACAGGAGGTTGATCCGCCAGTCGCGCATCATCCGCTCCACCGGATCGGGCCGCTCCCCGCGGGAACGCAGCGAGTCGGCCGTCTCGTAGCCGCGGCCGCCCTTGATCTGCAGGCAGTCGTCCACGATGCGCCAGCCGGTCTCGGTGTTCCACATCTTCGCGCTCGCAGCCTCCAGCCGGATGTCGGCGTGCGGGCGGTCGGCGAGCAGGCAGCCCAGGTCCGCGATCGCCTGCATCGTGAAGGTCTCGGCGGCCATGCGGCCCAGCTTCTGGGCGATCGCGTCGTGCTTGCCCACCGGCGCGCCCCACTGCACCCGCTCCGCCGCCCAGCGCCGCGCGATTTCCACGGCGCGCTTGGCGCCCGCCGCGCAGCCCGCCGGAATCGTCAGCCGTCCGGTGTTGAGGGTGATGAGCGCGAGCTTGAGGCCCTTGCCCTCGCCCCAGAGCAGGTTCTCGGCCGGCACCTTCACGTTGGTAAAGCGCAGCACCCCGTTCTCGATCGCGCGCAGCCCCATGAAATGCAGCCGCTGCACCACCTCCACGCCGGGCCAGTCCGCTTCCACGATGAAGGCGCTGATGCTCTTGGGCCCGGTCCGCGCCATCACCACCATCAGCTCCGCCACGGTCCCGTTGGTGCACCAGAGCTTTTCGCCGTTGAGGATCCAGTGGCTGCCGTCCTCGCTCAGTTTCGCGGTGGTGGAAAGCCCCGCCGGATCGCTGCCCACGCCGGTTTCGGTCAGGGCGAAGGCGGTGATCGCGCCCTTGGCGATCCGCGGCAGGTACTTCCGCTTCTGCGCCTCGCTGCCGAACAGCTTGAGGGGGACCGGCACCCCGATGGACTGGCTGGCCGAAAGCAGGGCGGTCAGGCTGCCGTCCACGCTGGTCACCAGCCCGATGGCGCGGGCGTACATCAGCTGCGAAAGCCCTAACCCGCCGTACTCCTCCCCGATCTTGATTCCGAAGGCGCCCATCTCCTGCAGCCCCCGCACCACGTTGGCCGGGATCTTGGCGTCGCGGTCGATCTTGTCCCCATCGACGTGGTCGCGCAGGAACGCTTCGAGCTGGTCCAGGAAGGGCTGTGCTTTCGCGACGTCGGCCGGGTCCGGCTGCGGGAAGGGGTGGATCAGGTCCAGGCGCAGCCGGCCCTCGAACAGCTCCTTCACGAAGCTCGCCCGCCATTCCTGCTCGCGCGCCGCTTCGGCGACCTCACGGGCTTCCTGCGCGGTGGCCGCCACCGGAGCGGGGGCTCGCTCGACGGGTTGGGGCGTCAGCACGTTCGTCATGATCGGGTCCAGTCGGAAGAATTGGCGGCACGCTCCCGCAGCGCGCCCAGCAGCAGCGTCGCGATGTGGCGTTTGCGTTGTGCGGCGAAATCGGGTGCGGAAGGATCCAGCCCCACGGCTTTCAGGAAGGTGCGGCCGTGCACGATGGGAAACCAGGTGAGCGCCACCAGCGACAGCAGCAGGTGCGCGGCCTCGGCGGTATCGGAGATGTCGAGCCCCAGCTCCTGCCGGAACGCCGCCAGGGCCTCCTGCCAGACTGCCAGGCGCAGCGGCATGCCTTCCAGCACCGTGCGGTCCGAGAGGGCCTCGCGCTCGATCAGGCGGACGAAGTTGGGCCGGGCCGCCACGAAGTCGGCGTAGTCGGCTACCGCGCCGGCCA
Source organism: Gemmatimonadales bacterium (assembly GCA_036566495.1). Taxonomy (GTDB): domain Bacteria; phylum Gemmatimonadota; class Gemmatimonadetes; order Gemmatimonadales; family GWC2-71-9; genus JABFSM01. Next base: position 5,343 of record DATCWE010000394.1, read on the forward strand.
GCACCACTTCGGGAGTCTCGCCGCTGGCCAACGCGCGCGCCTTGCCTTCGCGCACCGCGCGCCGCACGTCGGCAAAGCAACGCTCCAGCACCGCGCGATGCAGCTCGGCCTTGGACCCGAAGAAGTAGCCCGGCGTCGCGCGCGAGACTCCCGCGACGCGCCCGACGTCGGCCAGCGAAGTTTCCTCGTAGCCGCGCTCGGCGAAGAGTCGTTCCGCCGCGTCGAGGATCAGTTCCCGGCTGCGGTCGGGATTTCGCTCTCGCTCGCGGGACTTGGGTAGCGCTGTTTTGGCCATGCCGCCGTACCCCTCGATCGGGGGCTGCAATAACTTGCTAGACAGCAAGCAAGTTAGCGCCGGCCCCTGCTTCCCGCAAGTTCCCGCGCCAACCCCCGTCAGCGCGGTCGCAACCCCATTCGCTCCGGCATTATCGTTACGCCGCGCGTCACATTCCTCCGTCCATCCGTCAACTCCGTGTACTCTGTGGATCAACCCGCGCGCCGGTCCTCACCCCGCATCCTGCTCGCTGACTGCGATCACATGTTCGTGTCG
>DATCWE010000034.1:0-13949 GCA_036566495.1 Gemmatimonadales bacterium
ACGGCCGGGCCTCTTCGATCGTCGCGAGCGGCACGCCGATTCGCCGGCCGCTGGGCCAGCTCAAGGAAGCCGCCGCCGGTCCTCCAGTACTTCAGCCGACGCGCGCGCTGGACTACGAGTGCGAAGTGGGCGCCTGGATCGGCGTGGGCAACACCCTGGGCGAGCCGGTGCCGATTGCTGAAGCGGAGCAGCATCTGTTTGGGCTCGGCCTGCTGAACGACTGGTCCTCCCGCGACGTCCAACGTTGGGAATACCAGCCGCTCGGACCGTTCCTGTCCAAGAACTTCGCCACCACGGTCTCTCCCTGGGTCGTCACGCTCGACGCCCTGGAGCCTTTTCGCACGCCCGCCTTCGGGCGCCCTCAGGGCGATCCGGCCCCCCTCGCGTACCTCGACGCTCCGGGCGACCGGGAGCGCGGGGGCTTCGCGATCGAGCTTGAAGTGCTACTCTCTTCGGAGCGCATGCGCTCCACCGGGGTCGTGCCGCAGCGCCTCAGTCACGCCGCTTTTGCAGGGATGTACTGGACGATGGCCCAGCTCCTGGCGCATCATGCGAGCAACGGCTGCAACCTGCGGCCGGGAGACCTGCTCGCGAGCGGAACCGTCTCCGGTCCGGACAAGGAGAACCGCGGCTGTCTGCTCGAGCTGACCTGGCGCGGCGCCGAACCGCTGGTGCTTCCCACCGGGGAGACCAGGCGATTCCTCGAAGATTGGGATGAGGTCATTCTCCGAGGGAGTTGTGCCCGGGAGGGTTACGCGAGTATCGGGTTCGGCGAGTGCAGGGGACTCGTGCTTCCGGCCGCTGCGTGAAGCGGCTGGTGCGCACCACCCATCTGGAGATGCTGGCGCCGGCGGCGCTGCGGACGCCCAACCGGGTGCCGCCGGAGATTCTGCTGCTGCGCGCCAGCGTTCCTTCGCCTGAGCTGGGTCGCTTCCTCTATACGTCGGTGGGAGGCGACTGGTACTGGCGCGATCGGCTGCGCTGGAGCTACGACCAGTGGATGCGTTGGCTTTCCCGCCCCGAGGTGGAAACCTGGGTGGCCTATGAAAGCGGTACGCCTGCGGGTTACTTCGAGCTGGAGCTGCAGCCGGAGGCCGCGGTGGAGATCACCTACTTCGGGCTGCTCCCGCAATTCGCCGGTAAGGGCCTCGGCGGCTACCTGCTGTCCCAGGCGGCGGCGCGGGCCTGGCAGCTGCGACCGGTGGTGCGGCGGGTGTGGGTGCATACCTGTTCGCTCGACCACGCCGGGGCGCTGCCGAACTATCTGGCGCGCGGATTCACGGTGTTCAAGGAGGAGGAGCGCACGGTAGAGCTACCCGATACCCCGCCCGGTCCCTGGCCGGGCGCCGAGCGTCCTCAGTGAATCTCGCCGAGCTGCGCCGCGAGTACGCCCGCGCGACCTTGGACGAGGCCTCGGTGGACCGCGACCCACTGGCCCAGCTGCGGCGCTGGCTGGCCGAGGCTTCGGAGGCGCAGCTGCTGGAGCCCAGTGCGATGACCCTCGCGACCGCCAGCAGGAGCGGCAGTCCGTCGGCGCGCGTCGTGCTGCTCAAGGGGCTCGACGAGGCCGGGTTGGTGTTCTTCACCGATCGACGCAGCCAGAAAGGCGCGGACCTGGCCGAAAATCCCGTCGCGGCGTTGGTGTTCTGGTGGGGCGAGCTGGAGCGCCAGGTCCGGGTCACGGGGAGTGTGTCGCAGGTCGCCGAGGCGGAATCCGATGCCTATTTCCGCTCGCGTCCCCTGGGGAGCCGGGTGAGTGCCTGGGCGTCCCGGCAGAGCCAGGTCGTCCCCGACCGGGCCACCCTCGAAGCCGAGTGGGAGCGGGCCTCCCGGCAGCACACCGGCGATGCGATCCCACGCCCGGCCTACTGGGGGGGCTACCGCGTCGTACCATCGGAATATGAGTTCTGGCAAGGCAGGCCCAATCGTCTGCACGACCGGTTGCGCTACCGACGCAAGGATGTCGCTTGGCGCATCGAGCGTCTCAGTCCCTGACGTTGACCGTTGATGCCGCTCCCAGGAGAAACATGCGCCGTCTGACTCTCAGTCTCGCGCTTGCGGCGGTCACCCCAGCAGCGGGGCTCGCCCAGGCGGCTTTCGAGCTCAGCGTGCCCAACATTATGCGCGGGCCGGAGAATACCGGCCGCGAGCCCGAAGCGGTACGCTGGTCACCCGATGGGCAATGGATCTTCTTCCGCTGGCTTCCGCCCGGCACCAGCTGGAGGGAGACGCTCAAACCCTACCGGGTGCGGCCGCTGCCCGGTGCTGCTCCGGAGCGCCTGAGCCCCGCCGCGGCGGATTCCCTGGAGCCGCTGGTAGCTCCTGGAGCGCTCTCCCAGGATCGCACCCGCCGAGTCGCCGCGCTGCGCGGCGACCTGTATCTGATCGATCTGCGCACCGCGCAGGTTCGCCGGCTCACCGACACGCCCGGAGTGACGGAAGCGGATCCCTCCTTCGATCGGGAGGGCCGCCGAGTTTTCTTCCGGCGCGAGAACAACGTCTTTGCGCTCGACATCGTGCAGGGCGGGGTCAAGCAGCTCACCGACATCAGGGTGGGACCTGCACCGGAGGAGGCCAAACGCGCCGAGGGCCAGCGGGCCTTTCTCGAGGCCGAGCAGCGGAGTCTGCTGGGCGCGCTGCGCGACCGTCGCTGGCGGGACAGCGTCGACAAAGCGGAGCGCGAGGCACGGGAAGCGGGCCGGCTCAAGCCCTTCTACCTGGCGCGGGGCGAGCAGGTCCGCGATCTCTCGCCCTCTCCCAGCGGCGAGGCGGTCTTGGTGCAGCTGGTGACGCCGCCGACCGATTCGCGCAACGCCCAGGTGCCCAGCTACGTGACCCTCTCGGGGTATACGGAGGAAATCGCCTCGCGCCCCAAAGTCGGCGATCTGCAGACGCGCACGCGGGTCGGCGTGCTCACGGTCGCAAGCGGGGCGGTGCGCTGGTTCCGGCCGATCTCCTCTGATACCGGCGGAGTATATGCGCGGCTTGCCCTGGCCGGCTGGAACGACCGGGGTACCTCGGGCCTGGTCTTCGCGTGGAACCGGGCATTCACCGAGCGGCATCTGGTCCGGGTCGATGCCGATTCGGCGCGGGTTACTCCTCTGGACCTACAGCGCGACTCCGCCTGGGTGGGTGGCCCGTGTGCCGCCCCGTGCGACGGGGTCGGCGGCTGGCTTCCCGGCGAGCAGGGGCTGTGGCTGGTCTCCGAGGCCGACGGCTACGCGCATCTCTACACGATGGCGGTCGACGGCACCCACCGGAGCCGGCGAACCACGGGAAAATGGGAGGTGCTCCAGGCGGAGCTCACGCCGGACCGCACGCACTGGCTGCTCCACACCAGCGAGGCCTCTCCGTTCGAGCAGCAGGCCTACCTGCTTCCGGTCGGTGGGGGAGCGGCGGTCCGGCTGACCGAGCAGGTCGGCAGCCACGCCGTGGTGCTGAGTCCCGATGGCCGCCAGTTTGCCGACGTGTATTCCTCCGCCAACCGCCCGCCCGAGCTCTTCCTGCAAACGGCCCGGCTGGGTGCCCCGAGGACACAAATCACCACCTCGCCGACCGCGGCCTGGCTGAGCTTCCGCTGGATCAAGCCCGAGATCGTCTCGATTCCCGCCTCGGACGGCGTCCTGGTGCCGGCGCGCATCTACCGGCCGGCCGAGCTGGGCGCCCGGCCCAACGGGGCCGCGGTCATTTTTGTCCATGGGGCCGGCTGCCTGCACAACGTGCACAACTACTGGTCCAGTTATTTCCGTGAGTACCAGTTCAACCACTTGCTGGCATCCAAGGGGTTCGTGGTGCTCGACCTCGATTATCGCGGCTCCACCGGGTACGGTCGCGACTGGAGGCTGGCCACCTACCGGCACATGGGAGGCCGGGATCTGCAGGATCAGGTGGATGCGGTGCGCTGGCTGGGGCGGAGCTTCGGAGTCGGCCCGGACCGGGTGGGGATCTACGGGGGCAGCTATGGCGGCTTCATCACCCTGATGGCGCTCTTTACCGAGCCGAAATGGTTCGGCGCCGGCGCCGCGCTCCGTCCGGTCACCGATTGGGCCCACTACAATCACGCGTATACAGCGGAAATCCTCAATGAGCCGCAGGAGGATTCCCTGGCGTACCGGCGGTCATCGCCGATCTACTTTGCCGAGGGCCTCACCGATCCGCTGCTCATTCTTCACGGCATGGTCGATGTGAATGTGCACTTCCAGGACGTGGTGCGACTCACTCAGCGCCTGATCGAGCTGGGGAAGCGCGACTGGGAGCTGGCGGTCTATCCGGTCGAGGACCATGGCTTCGTCCGCCCCGATTCGTGGACGGATGAGTATCGCAGGATCCTCGAGCTGTTCGAGCGGCGGCTGGTGAAAGAGAAACCTTGAATCGCGGCATCCAGCTCGCGCGGACCGGGCTGATTACCAACGGGTTGCTTGCGCTGGTCAAGCTGCTCGCCGGGATTCTGGGGCATTCCTACGCCCTGATCGCGGATGCGGTCGAGTCGGTGGCGGATATTTTTTCTTCCCTGGTGGTGTGGGGAGGGCTGCGGCTCTCCTCCCGCAACGCCGATGAGCGCTTCCCCTTCGGTTACGGGAAGGCGGAATCCGTCTCCTCGGCGATCGTGGGATTGATGCTGGTGGGCGCGGCGCTGGGGATCGCGATCGAAGCGGTGCGGGAAATCCTGATTCCGCATCACACGCCCGCGCCCTTCACGCTCATCGTCCTGGTGGCGGTCGTTGCGATCAAGGAGATGCTGTTCCGCCGCGTGTCGCGGGGGGCGCAGGAGCTCGGTAGTCAGGCGGTGGCCGCCGATGCCTGGCATCATCGCGCGGACGCGATCACCTCCTCGGCGGCTTTCGTCGGGATTTCGATCGCGCTGATCGGCGGTCCCGGTTGGGAGGCTGCCGACGACTGGGCCGCTCTGCTGGCTTCGACGATCATCCTGTACAACGGGGCGCAGATCATCCGACCCGCGCTCGCCGAGCTCATGGATCAATCTCCCGAAGAGGAGGTCTTTCGTAGCGTCGAGGCTGCCGCCCGCGAGGTGCGGGGCGTGCTCGCCACCGAAAAGCTGCGCATTCGCAAGAGCGGGCCGAAGTATCTCCTCGAGCTGCACGTGCAGGCCGACAAAGACCTCTCCCTGCATGAGGCGCATATCCTGAGCGGCATGGTCAAGAGCAGCATCCGAACGGCGGTGCCGCGGGTCGAGAATGTTCTCGTGCACATGGAGCCGTTCGAGGGTCCGTGAGGCTCGAAGATCGGTTCGACCGCCACTTGGCCGCTATGGCACTACCTCCCGGCGTCGCGCTCGTGGCGGTGTCGGGCGGGGCCGATTCCCTGGCGCTGCTCGATCTGCTGACCCGCTCGGTGGCCGCCCGGCCGCTCACGCTCCACGTCGCGCACGCGGATCACGGAATTCACCCCGACAGCGCGCAGGTCGCGGAGTCGGTGCGTGCGGCGGCCGCGCGCTACGGCTTGCCGGTTCACGTTCAGCGGCTCGAGCTCGGGAAGGAGGCGACGGAAACCGCCGCGCGCGTTGCCCGTTACGCCTGGCTGAATCAGCTGGCCGACGAGCTCTCCGCCGAGCTGATCTTCACGGCCCACCAGCAGAACGATCAGGTCGAAACGATTATCATGCGCGCCCTCAAGGGCTCCGGACCGGCCGGTCTGGCCGGGATGGCCCCTCGGCGGGGTATGCTGGTCCGTCCGTTGCTGCCTTTTCGGCGCGAAGAGCTGGCCTCGCACCTGCATAGTCTCGGGTTGGAGGCCTGGGACGATCCCGCCAACCAGGATCGGCGCAACCTGCGCTCCTGGATCCGCCACGACATCCTCCCGGCGCTGCGGCAGCGGCTGCCAGTGGTTGATCAAAAGCTGCTCGAGCTGGGCCGCCAGGCGGCCGCGCAGCGGGCCGCGTGGGACACGATGCTGGAACGATTACCGGACCTCGACTTACAGCGCGGGTGCGAGGGGGTTTCCGTTGCTGCGTCCCCCCTGCATGGGTATGATTCCAGCACGCAACGAGCCCTGCTCAGCGCTCTGGGCCGACGGGTGGGCTGTCTCATCGGATCGAGCCGCTCGGCTCGCATCCAAAGACTACTCGCCGGGGGCCGGAGCGGGGCGGTCGCCGAGCTGGGAAACGGATATGCGGCCGAGCTCTCGTTCGGCCGCCTTCGCCTCTTTCGGGGTTCGGCGCATCCTATCCACTGGGAGTCCGGGATCATCGAGGGGGTGGCGGGGAGGCTGGCGGCGGGGGCCTGGCGGCTCGACTGGCGGCAGGAGCCGGCGCCGCAGCGGATGGAGCGGAACCCGGCGTCGAGCTGGTTCCCCGAAGGCACCTATCTGGTGCGGACCTGGCGGGAAGGGGATCGGATTCGGCCCTTGGGAGCTCAGGGAAGGAGACTCGTCGTGCGCTGTATGCAGGACGCCCGGATCGCGCGGTCTCAGCGTGCGGCATGGCCCGTCATCGAGCTGGCCGGAACCATCGTCTGGGTCCCTGGAGTGTGCCGCTCGGCGGAGGCCATTCCCGCTCCGCTGTCCCCAGCCCTGCGGATCGATGCCCACCTCGGCTGAGGTCCTCCGCCGGACCGGAGGACGCACGGTCAAGTCGATCGTGTACGACGAGGCGACCATCGCGGCGAAGGTGAACGCCCTGGGCGCCGAGATCACCAGCGCGTATCCGGACGGCGAGCTGCTGGTGCTCGGCCTGCTCAAGGGAAGCTTCATTTTCCTGGGCGATCTGGTGCGGAAGATCGAACGGCCGCTCCAGGTCGATTTTCTGGTGGCGAGCTCCTATGGCGCCGGCACCAGCAGCTCTGGGCTGGTGCGACTGGTGTACGATCCGGAAACGGTGCTCGAAGGGAAACACATCGTGCTGGTGGAGGACATCGTCGACAGCGGCAACACGGTACGCAAGCTGATCGGCATGCTGCGGGAGCGCGACCCGGCCTCTCTGGCGGTTTGCGCTCTGCTCGACAAGATCGAAATGCACGCGCCGATGCCCGAAGTGCGTTTCGTCGGCTTCCAGGCCCCGACCGCCTTTCTGGTGGGCTACGGTCTGGATCATGCCGAGGACTTTCGGCATCTACCTTTCATCGCGGACTTGATGTAATGCAGCAACGCCAGTCTCCCAAGCCCCCCACGCCCAATTGGGCCGGCCTGAGCAAGAACCTCGCGCTCTGGCTGCTCGTGGCACTGCTCGCCGTCTTCCTCTTTCAGGTGATGGGGAAGCCGCGCGGCGGGACGGCGGAACTCAACTACACCGAATTCAGCCGCCAGGTCGAAGCCGGCAACATCAAGTCGGTCGACATCTACGACGGAAAGCTGGTCAAAGGCGAGTTCCGCACCCCGCTCATCGAAGGCAATAATCAGCTGCGGGCGTTCACCACCCAGTTGCCGGGGCCGACCAACGACGCGCTGCTCAAGCGGCTCGACGACGCCGGCGTGATCATCACCGCCCGCCAGGCCAAGAACGGGATCCTCACCCTGATCGTCACGATGCTGCCATGGGTGGTGATCTTCGCGCTCTGGTTCGTGTTCCTGCGCCAGATCCAGTCGGGCGGGAACCGCGCGTTCAGCTTCGGAAAATCCAAGGCCAAGCTGCTCGCGGGCGATACCCCCAAGATCACCTTCGCCGATGTCGCCGGGGCGGACGAAGCCAAGGTCGAGCTGCAGGAGATCATCGAGTTTCTCAAAGACCCCCAGAAGTTCACCCGGCTCGGCGGACGGCTTCCCAAGGGAGCGCTCCTGGTCGGACCGCCCGGAACCGGCAAGACGCTGCTGGCCAAAGCCGTCGCCGGCGAGGCGGGGCGGCCGTTCTTCTCCATGTCGGGCTCCGATTTTGTGGAGATGTTCGTCGGGGTCGGCGCCTCCCGGGTGCGCGACCTGTTCGAGCAGGGCAAGGCCCACGCGCCCTGCATCATCTTCATCGACGAGATCGACGCCGTCGGGCGGCACCGCGGTGCCGGGCTGGGCGGCGGGCACGACGAGCGGGAGCAGACCCTCAATCAGCTCCTGGTCGAGATGGACGGGTTCGAGTCCAACGACGGCGTCATCCTGCTCGCCGCGACCAATCGCCCCGACGTGCTCGATCCCGCGCTGCTGCGGCCGGGTCGCTTCGACCGCCAGATCGTGGTGGATTCGCCGGATGTGCGTGGCCGCGAGGGCATCCTGCGGGTGCATACCCGCAAAATCCCGCTGGCGGCGGATGTCCGGCTGGAGACCCTCGCCAAGGGCACTCCCGGTTTGGCCGGAGCGGATCTGGCCAACCTGGTCAACGAGGCCGCGGTGCTGGCGGCGCGGCGCAACAAGAACCTCGTCGATATGTCGGACTTCGAGGACGCGAAGGACAAGGTGATGCTCGGCCTGGAGCGCCGCAGCCTCGTGCTGACCGAGGAAGAGCGGCGCCTGACCGCGTACCACGAAGCGGGACATGCCGTCGTGGCGATCCACACCCCCGGCTCCGATCCCATCCACAAGGTCACCATCGTGCCGCGGGGCCAGGCACTCGGCATCACCCTCGGCCTGCCGGACAAGGACCGCTACAACTACACCAAGGAATGGCTGCTGGGACAGCTGGTGATCTTCTTCGGCGGACGGGCCGCCGAGGAGCTCGTATTCGGTGCCGCGATGGTTACCGCTGGTGCCTCCAACGACATCGAGCGCGCGACCAACGTCGCGCGCCGGATGGTCACCAAGTTCGGAATGAGCGACGCGATCGGAATGATGGCGGTGGGCGATCGGGAGCAGGAGATCTTCCTGGGCCGCGAGATTCAGCAGCGGCGTGAGGTATCCGAACGCACCGCGGAGGCCGTGGACGACGAAGTCAAGAAGATGCTCGATGCTGCCTATCAGCGCGCCGCGGCCATCGTCAAGAGCGAGCGCGCCCTGCTCGACCGGATTGTCGAGGCGCTCATGGAGCGCGAGACGCTGGATCGCGAGGAGGTGGACCTCTTGGCGCGCGGGCAGCCGTTGCCGCCCCGCGCCCCGGCTCAGACGGTGCCCTCCTACAACGTCAAGCCGGGCGGCGCCGGACCCACGCGTGCGCCGATCCTGGGGGCTCCGCCCGCCGAACCAGCAGGCGCGTGAAGCTCTTTCCGCTCGCGGGCCGCCCCGAAACTGCGGTCCGGGTCGCCCTCCTGTCCCACGGATGGGAGGGCGATTTGTGTCGGTCCACCTCCGCTGCGCTCGAAGCCCTCGCCTACCACGTGACCGGAGTGGAATCGCGTACCCTCGAAGCGCTGGTCACGGCAGGCGCGCGGCTCGGGGTGGACGTGATCACCGGAGACGACTGGGCCTTGGTCGCTGGTGCGCGGGCCCGGCTTTCGGCGCTCGCCCGGCCGTGGACCACCCCCGAGCCCCTCAGAGAGCTCGCCGCCGCCCTCGGGCACGCGCTACCCTCCGAGGATCCGGTCTCTTGGCAAACGGCGCACGGCCCCTTGGCGCTCGAGCGAGCGGTGGTGCTCGGAATCCTCAACGTCACCCCCGATTCCTTCAGTGATGGCGGCCGTTTCAGCACGGTGGAGCTCGCCCTGGCACGAGCGGAACAGTTGTGGTCGGACGGGGCGGACATTCTCGATGTCGGCGGCGAGTCCACCCGTCCCGGCGCGACCCCGGTGTCCCAAGCCGAGGAGTTGGCTCGAGTGACCCCCGTCATCGCGGCGATCCTGAAGCGCCATCCGGATTCACTGATCTCGATCGATACCACCAAGTCGGGGGTTGCCCGGGCGGCACTCGACGCCGGTGCGGCGATCGTCAACGACGTGTCCGGGTTGCGGATCGATTCCGCCATGGCGGCGCTCTGCGCTGAACGAAAGGCGGGCGTGATCGTGGTGCATTCCCGTGGTGGCCCGGCGGAGCTGGCCTCGCAGGCGCACGCGGACTACCCGGAAGGTGTGCTGCCGGCCGTCCTGGCGGAGCTGGGCGGGGCAGTGGGGCGCGCGCGGATGGCCGGCATCGAGGCCGAGCGCATCGTGGTGGATCCCGGCCTCGGCTTCGGCAAGACTGCCGAGCAGAATGTGGAGCTGCTGCGCGGGCTCGCCACCCTGCGGGTGCTGGGTCGGCCCGTTCTGGTCGGGCCGTCCCGCAAGCGGTTCCTGGGAGCGCTCAGCGGACGTCCATTGGAGGCCCGGGATCCCGCCAGCGCGGCCGCGTGTGTGACAGCCTGGGAAGCGGGGGCGCGTCTCTTCCGGATGCACGAGCCGGCCGCCGCGCGCGACGCGCTCGCCGTGGCCCAGGCGGTGTACGCGCGATGAGCGAGTCACGCCCGCCGTACCGCTGGGCCCTGGCGGTCGCGGCAGTCGTTCTCGCGGGCTTGCTGCTCTCGCTGGCTCCCTCCGTCACCTTCTGGGACGCCGGAGAATTCATCGCCTCGATGAAGATCCTCGGCATCCCGCACCCTCCCGGCACGCCGCTCTTCATCATGATGGGCCATGTCTTCGGGATGATCTTTCCCTTCGGGGAATACGCCTTGCGCACCAATTTCCAGAGTGCCCTCTTCGCCTCGGCGGGGGCAGGGTGCTGGTTTCTGGTGTTGCAGGAGGCGGCGGGACGTTGCCTCACCGAAGCCGAGGAGAGCAGCCGGGGCGCCCTGCGGATCGCGGCGGGAGCCGCCGGAGCGTTGATTGCCGCCTTCGGCTTCACCAACTGGCTCAACAGCAACGAGACCGAGGTCTACGCGGTCGCGACGTTTACCATCGCGGCGGTGACCTGGCTGTTGTTGCGCTGGCGTGCCGCGCGGGGAACCCCGCGGGCCACCCGCTATCTGCTGTTGGTCGCCTACCTGCTGGGGATCGCGATCGGCAACCACTTGCTGGGTTTGCTGGTTGGACCGTCCGCTGTCGCGTTCATGGTCATGGAGCTGCGCAGCCGCCCGGCGAGCGACGCGCACACCGCCCGGCACGAATGGGGAGACGCGGCCGTGCTTGCCGGCTTGTGGGCCCTGCTGACCGGCCTCGGACTGGGGAATGCCACCATCATCGCCCTGGGAGCCGTGGTATTCGTGCTTGCCCTGGTCTTTGCGGCTACCCATGGCCAGCTCGGTTTCGGCCTGCTGATGCTGGCGATCGCTCTGGTCGGCGTGACCCCCTACCTCTACTTGTTCATCCGCTCGGCCCAGCATCCGATGGTCAACGAGGCGGCGCCCGCCACCTGGGATGCCCTGACCGCGGTGATTCGCCGGGCACAGTACGAGGTCCGCACGCCCCTCGACGATCCGACCGTCCGGCATGGGGATCCCAACAATACCGGCCGCAGCCTGACGCTCATCGGGTTGCAGCTGTTGAATTACGTCCAGTATTTCGATTGGCAGTGGGCCAAGTCCGCCTCCACCCAGCTGTTGGGTGGGCTGACGCTCCGAACCGTGATCATGCTGGGCTTCCTGATGCTGGGAGCGCGCGGGTTTCTGGCGCAATGGCGGAGCGACCGGAGCGGCGCCTGGATGCTGCTGGTGCTGTTTCTGGTGACCGGCCTGGGCCTCGTGGTCTACATGAATTTCAAGCCCGGGTTCAGCGTCGGATACGAACAGTATCCGAACAGCGAGAATCACGAAGTGCGGGAGCGCGACTACTTCTTCGTGGTGAGCTTTGTGGTGTGGGGTCTCTGGGCCGGGCTCGGGCTACTGACGCTGGCGCGAAGGATCCAGCAAAAGGCGAGCTTGGCGCGCTGGCTGCCCTACCCGGTGTTTGCCGTAGCCCTGGTTCCCTTCGCCCTGAATTTCCGCGAGGCCGACCGCGGCCATGGTCCGGATGCCCGGCTCCCCGGCGATTTTGCCTACGATCTGCTCAACTCGGTTCCGCCCTACGGCATTCTGTTCACCTACGGCGACAACGACACCTTCCCGCTCTGGTGGGCGCAGGAGGTGGCGGGGGTCCGCCGTGACGTGACGGTGATCTGTCTGGCTCTGGCCGAGACCGACTGGTACATGCGACAGCTGCGCGACAATCCCATACGCCCCTTCGAGGAAGCCAAGGCTCCCGCGATCTGGCGCGGACGGAACGTGCCGCTCCCCACCTGGCCGCTGCATACCATGACCGATGCGGAGATCGATGCGGCGGTCCCGCAGCTGCTCCCGGACGCGGTCAACCTGTCGGTTGGTCCCTATCAGACCACCTTGCCGGCCAAAACGCCCATCTACGGCAAGGATTTTCTCTCCCTGCGGGTCATCCAGCAGAATTTTGGCCGCCGCCCTATCGCCTGGGGACTCACGGCGGTGGGGACGACGTATGGGCTCGAGCGCTTCCTGGTCCAGCGGGGATTGGCCGTGGCGCTGGATCCGACGCCAGTGGACACGACCAACCCGAACTACGATTTCCGGCGCCTGATGGGCGCGCCGCTCGACCTTCCCGTGACGGCGCGGTTGATGGACGAGACCTATCGCTACGCGCGCCTGCTGGATGCCCCCCAGCGCGAGCTGGAAACGACCGCGAAGGGCATCGCCAGCACCCTCGGGTTGCCTTACACCCAGCTGGCCTTCGCGATGCAGGCCCGCGGCGACAGTGCCCGGATGATGCGCTACATCGATCGAGCGGCCCGGCTCTCCGGCAATCCGGCCCTGAAAGCGGTCCTGCAAGGCCCGGGAAAGAACTAGCGACGCATAACCCGCGTTTGACCCGCTCCCGTTCGCCTCCTCCCAAACCCCCGCTCCCTTCACCCAGGCCCTAAAGGCTTGTAACTTTACTGGTTATGAATTTCCCGGCCCTTTCGGGACGGCTGGCCGAGATCCGCGATCGCATCGGCTTCCACCAGGCGAGGGCCGGCTGGACCCACCCGGTTCGCATCGTGGCGGTCACCAAGTCGCACGGACCCGAGGCGGTCCGGGCCGCAGTCGAGGCCGGGCTCGAGGACGTGGGGGAAAACCGGGTTCAGGAGGCCTTGGCCAAGCAGGCGCAGCTCAGCGGCGTGGTGGTGCGCTGGCACCTGATCGGATCGTTGCAGCGCAAGAAGGCCAAGCAGGTGGTCGGCCGGTTCGCCCTGATTCATTCGGTCGATCGCCTCGAGCTGGCCACCGAGCTCGCTCACCGGGTGGAAGCGGGCCACCGGCAGCAGATCCTGGTGGAAGTGAACTGCTCCGGCGAGCCGCAGAAGGGCGGCGTCGAGCCCGCGGAGCTGCCCGGCCTGCTCGCGGGGGTCGCGGAGCTGCCCCGGCTCGAGCTGCGCGGCCTCATGACGCTCGCCGCGCTCAGCGAGGACGAGCGGGTCCAGCGCCAGGCGTTTGCGCTGCTGCGATCGCTGCGCGATCGGATGCAGGCCACCGGCTACTCGCTGCCGGAGCTTTCGATGGGAATGTCGGGAGACTTCACCGTCGCGGTTGAGGAAGGTGCGACCCTGGTGCGGCTGGGAACCCTGCTGTTCGGAGAACGCTCACAATGACCGAGGACGCGTTCCATCTCACTTCTCATGATGTGCGTGCGCAGGAATTCCAGCGCTCGCTCCGCGGCTACGATACCACCCAGGTCGACGAGTTCAAGCAGCGGATGGCCGAGGAGATCGATCGGCTGGTGCGCGACCGCGTGCAGCTCGATGAGCGGGTCAAGGGAATGAGCGAGCAGCTCCGGTCCTACCGCGACCGCGAGCGGGCCATGAACGACGCCCTGGTCTCCGCCCAGCAGCTCCGCAGCGAAGCCCAGACCCAGGCCGACCGCGAGCGGGAGGTTACCCTGCGCGAGGCAGAGACTCAGGCCGAGCGGATCCTGATGGAGGCTCGGGCCGAGGCGGAACGGCTGTTGCTGCAGGCCCGTACCGACGAGCAGCGGCTGCTCCAGGGCAATGAGATGGTCCGCCGTCAGTTCATGGGCTACCTCGCGAGCTTCCGCCAGATGCTGGAGCGCCAGCTGCACGAGGTCGAGGCGTTGGGCGTGGAAAGCGCGAACGCCTCGGATCACGCCTCCGAACAGGCGTATCACCGCCAGCGATGACCGGAGCAACTCGCGGCTTCCCCGCCTGGCCCGATCAGGGTCCCGACGCCCTGG
>DATCWE010000052.1:0-8912 GCA_036566495.1 Gemmatimonadales bacterium
AACGCCGAGTTCGCCCAGATCTGCAAGGCGTCCAACATCACCTTCATCGGACCGACCGCAGAACAGATCCAGGCCATGGGCGACAAGGCGTCAGCGCGACGACTGGCCAAGGAAGCCGGCGCTCCGACCGTCCCCGGGTCCGAGGGCATCCTGTCCTCGCCCGATGAGACCGTGGTGGTCGCGGCCGAGCTCGGCTTCCCCGTCATCATCAAGGCCACCGCCGGGGGGGGCGGGAAGGGCATGCGTATCGCCCAGGACGAGGAAGCGTTCGGGCAGTTGTTTTCCCTGGCCCAGAATGAGGCGCTGGCGGCGTTCGGCAACGGCGATGTGTACCTGGAGAAGTACCTCGACCGGCCCCGCCACGTCGAGATCCAGGTCATGGGCGATACCCACGGGCGGGTGGTCCATCTGGGCGAGCGGGATTGCTCGATTCAGCGCCGGCACCAGAAGCTGGTGGAGGAGAGCCCCAGCCCGGCGCTGACCCCCGCATTGCGCGCCAGGATGGGAGAAGCCTCCGTCGCCCTCGCGGCCGCCATCGGCTACGTCGGGGCCGGCACGGTGGAGTTTCTGCTGGCGCCCGATGGCAGCTTCTATTTCATGGAGATGAACACCCGAATCCAGGTCGAGCACCCGGTGACGGAGATGGTGACGGGATTCGACCTGGTCAAGGAGCAGGTGCGCGTCGCGGCGGGCGAGCCGCTCAGCTTCCCCTCGGAGCTCAACGGGTTGCGGGGCCATGCCATCGAGTGCCGGGTCAACGCGGAGGACCCGGCGCGGAACTTCCAGCCCTGCCCGGGCCACATCACCGCCTACCATCCCCCGGGTGGGCCCGGCGTACGCGTCGACACGCACGTCTACGCGGGCTACAACGTGCCCCCGTATTATGATTCGCTCCTGGCCAAGGTGATCGTGCACGGTCGCGACCGCCCGGAAGCGCTGGCCCGCATGGGGCAGGCGCTGGAGAGCTTCATTCTCGAAGGCGTACCTACCACCATCCCGTTCCTGGCCCGGCTGATCCGCCACCCGGATTTCGTCGCGGGGCGGGTCGACACCAAATTCCTCGAGCGCGAGACCCACCTACTCCAGCCGGAACCATGACGCTCGATGTGTTCTTTACGCCCGCCGTCCTCGCGCCACACGAGGTCGCGGGTCGTGCCGTCTTCGTCGTCGACGTCCTGCGCACTACCACCGTGATCTGCGCCGCGCTGTTTCACGGCGCCCGCGCCGTCGTGCCGGTGTCCGGCGTCCAGGAAGCCAGCCGGCTGACCCAGACGCTGGGCCCCGAAGGCGTGCTGATGATCGGGGAGCGGAACTCCGAGCCGATCGAAGGCTTTGCGCTGGGCAACAGCCCGCTGGAGATGTCCGAGGCGAACGTGCGGGGCAAGACGCTGGTGATGACCACCACGAACGGCAGCGGGGCCTTGCTCGCCGCGCAGGGCGCGGCGGAAGTCTACGTCGCGGCCGCCGCCAATCTGTCCCTCGCGGGGATGCGGGCGCACGACCTGCTGGTCGCGCGCAAAGACCTGGTGATCCTCTGTGCGGGCAAAGAGTCGCGCTTCGGGCTGGACGACGCCTACACGGCCGGGCGCCTTGCGATGCTCGCCCTCGGCGGCCGCCGGCGGCGCAAGGGACTCAACGATGCCGCCCTGGCCGCCGTGGACCTGGTGCGCCGGTACGGGGTGCATTGGGAGCGCCCGCTGGCGATCTCCGCGGCGGGGCGGCAGCTCGTGGCGCTGGGCCGGGGAGACGACGTCCGGGATGCCGCGCGGGAAGACGCCTATCCCGTCTTGCCGAAGCTGCACGACCGGCGCATCACGGCGGAGGCCGGGTGAGACCGGAAGACCGTCGTCGCTTCGCGGCGGTTGCCTCCCTGGTCATCGGGGTGTTCCTCGGGCTCACCCTGGTGCCGGCCATTCCGACCGGCCCGCTGGGTCGCGGGTTAGGCTCGTTCCTCTGGCGCGCACTGGGCGCCGGGGCGCTGGGACTGCCCCTGCTCGGGCTCGGGCTCGGGTTCGCGGGCTTCGATCGGCTGCCGCGGCTGGACATGAAGCGCGCGGCGATTCTGCTCGGCGGCCTCGCCCTGCTGGTGCCCTTCACGCTCGGCGTGATCACCGATGTCGGCGCGGTGGCGTTCGATCCGCCGCTGGCCGATTGGGAATGGCCGGCCCGCCTGACCGGCCTGGCCCCGGGATTTGCCTCTCGTGGCGTGGTGGAGCTGATCGGGCAGCCCGGTGGCCTGCTGGTCGCCTTCCTCGCGCTTACCGCCCTCACCCTGGCCACCCTGGCCTGGCATCCACTGCACCGGCTGGAAAGGAAAGCGGACAGCGGGGAAGCTCAGCCCAGTCCGCCGAAGCCGGCCACGGCTTTCCTGGACGAGACGGAGGAGGCCGAGGCAGGCGATGAGGGAGGGCCCCCGGTCTTCACGGCGAAGCCGACCAAGAGGCGCGAGGCGAAGGGCCTCCCGAGTGGGCCGTCGGGCCGCCCATCCGTTCGTCCCGCGGACGACGAGCAGCTCCCCCCCATCGACTTGCTGAAGTCGCCCCCCGCCCAGGACCTCGCCGCGGATAGCGCCCAACTCGATCGGCTGGGCCAGACCCTGCTGGAGACGCTCAAGATCTTCAAGGTGGAAGGCACTATCGCGGGGCGGACCAGCGGTCCGGTCGTCACCCAGTTCGAGATCGTGCCCGGCCCCGGCGTCAAGGCGGGTCGCATCATCGCGCTGGCCGACGATCTCGCGATCACCATGCGCGCCATGAGCATCAGGGTCGCGCCCATTCCGGGTCGGGGGGCGGTAGGTGTCGAGGTGCCCAACCCCACCGCGCGAATGGTCTCGCTGCGCGAGCTGCTGGAAACGCCCGAATGGCAGCGCTCCCGCGCGATCATGCCCATGGCGCTGGGGCGCGACCTCGAGGGCAAGCCCGTGGTGACCGATCTGGCCAAGATGCCCCACCTGCTCATTGCGGGGGCCACCGGCTCGGGCAAATCGGTCGCGATCAACACGATCATCACGGGGCTGGTCTACCGCTATTCGCCCGGCGATCTCCGCTTCCTGATGATCGACCCCAAGATGGTCGAGCTGTCGATGTACAACGCGCTCCCCCATCTGCGCCACAGCGTGGTGACCAACAACCATGACGCGGCCCGGGTGCTCAAATGGGCCGTCCATGAGATGGGCC
Source organism: Gemmatimonadales bacterium (assembly GCA_036566495.1). Classification (GTDB taxonomy): domain Bacteria; phylum Gemmatimonadota; class Gemmatimonadetes; order Gemmatimonadales; family GWC2-71-9; genus JABFSM01. The sequence continues at coordinate 3,177 of DATCWE010000052.1, forward strand.
GGCGCTACGAGCTGCTGCACGCCAACGGTGCACGCAACCTGGCGGACTTCAATCGCAAAGTGGAGGAGCACCGCCCGCTCCACCATCCTGTAAAGCCCGCGGCCACGCTCGCGACGATCAGTGCCGCTGGCGAAACGACGGCGGCGGCGTCGCCCGGCGGGGAGGTCTATACCGACGGGCGGCTGCCGCACCTGGTCATCGTGGTCGACGAGCTGGCCGATCTGATGATGACGGTGCAGGGAGAAGTGGAGACCCCCCTCGCCATGCTGGCGCAGAAAGCCCGCGCCATCGGCATTCACCTCATCCTCGCGACGCAGCGGCCTTCCGTGAACGTGATCACCGGGCTCATCAAGGCCAACTTCCCGAGCCGGATCGCCTTCCGCGTCGCGTCGAAGGTCGACAGCCGCACCATCCTCGATCAGAACGGTGCCGAGGCGCTGCTGGGCAACGGCGACATGCTGTTCCTCCCGCCCGGCAAAAGCGAGCCGCTGCGGATCCAGGGCGCCTTTATCGGCACCGAGGAAACCGAAAAGCTGATGGAGTGGTATCTGGCCCGCCGCGAGGCGATGGCGGCCGCTCGGGCGGAGGAAGACATCGTCGCTTTCATGCGGGCGCAGGAAGCGGAGGAGGACGGCGGAGAAGTCGCGGCCGATGCCGGCGATCGGGACAGCCTGTTCAAGGAGGCCGCCGAAATCTGCATTCAGCACCAGGGCGGCTCGACCTCGCTGCTGCAGCGGAAGCTACGCATCGGTTATGGTCGCGCCGCGCGAATCATCGATCAGCTGCACGCCGCCGGCATCCTCGGCCCGCCGGACGGCAGCAAGCCGCGGGAAGTGCTCATCGGGATGGGGCAGCTCGACGAGTACAGCGGCTAGGGCATTGTCCCCGGCGCGGGAAACCCGGTAGCCCGGTTTGAATCCCGCAACAAAACTGTCCTCCCGCGCGCTGATTTGATGCCGGGGGCGCGGCCGGTCGGCTGTATCGTCGCGCATGCCCGCGTTGCGCTCCCCCAAACCCGTCAGCGAATGGACCGACCCGCGCCATCGGTGCGGCTACGCCGGCGAGCGGGCCGCTATGGCGTACCTGCTGCGGCTGGGGTGGCGCATCGAGGCCCACCGCTTCCGCCTCGGGCATCACGATCTGGACCTGATCGCGCGGCGGGGCGGGCTGGTCGCGTTCATCGAGGTCAAGACCCGTCGCTCTTCCCGATTCGGCCGCGCGGCGGAGTCGGTGGGGTTCCGCAAGCGGGCGGTGCTGGCGCGGCTGGCGGAGCTCTGGCGGGTGCGATTCGGCTTCCCGGATGACCGGTACCGATTCGATGTGATCACCGTGGAGGATGGCCACATCGCCCACATCGAGGATGCCTGGCGGAATGTGGGAAAGTGAAGAAATGCCATCTTGTTTCGGACAATCTTCGGTATTAGCTTGAGAGAAGTCTTCAGATGAAGCAAATCCAGCCACAATTTGACAAAGAGGTCGCCATGGCTGTTCCCGACGTCAAGGAAAGCAAACTGGACGGGGAGCGCCGCAAGGCGCTCAACCTGGCCATCACCCAGATCGAGAAACAACTGGGGAAGGGCTCCATCATGCGTATGGGGACTGACGCCCCGCGCGAGCGCGTGGTGGCCATTTCGACTGGGGCCATCAATCTCGATGCGGCCACGGGGGTCGGGGGCATTCCCCGCGGTCGGATCACCGAGATCTATGGTCCGGAATCCTCGGGCAAGACCACGCTCACCCTGCACCTCGCCGCCAATGTGCAGCGGGCGGGTGGAGTGGCCGCGTACGTCGACGCGGAGCATGCGCTCGATATCGACTACGCCAAGAAGCTGGGCGTGGACGTGGACAACCTGCTGGTTTCTCAGCCGGACACCGGCGAACAGGCGCTGGAGATCGTGGAAATCCTGGTGCGATCCGGAGCGGTCGACCTGGTCGCCATCGACTCGGTGGCGGCGCTGGTGCCCAAGGCCGAAATCGAGGGTGAGATGGGCGACAGTCACATGGGGCTGCAGGCGCGTCTCATGAGTCAGGCGTTGCGCAAGTTGGCTGGCGCCATCAACCGCTCCAACTGCGCGGTGGTGTTCATCAACCAGCTGCGCGAAAAAATCGGGGTGATGTTCGGCAACCCCGAGACCACCACCGGCGGCAAGGCGCTCAAGTTTTACGCCTCGTTGCGGCTCGATATCCGGCGGATCGGGCCGGTCAAGGAGCGCGAGGCGGTGATCGGCAACCGGGTCCGGGTCAAGGTGGTCAAGAACAAGGTCGCGCCTCCGTTCAAGCAGGCCGAGTTCGACGTGATGTTCGACGAAGGCATCAGCCATAGCGGGCTGGTGGTGGATCTGGCCACCGAGGCCAACATCATCCAGAAGTCGGGGGCCTGGTACTCCTATGGCGAGCAGCGCATCGGACAAGGCCGGGAAAATGCGAAGCTCTTCCTCAAGGACAACGCGGCACTGATGACCGAGGTGGAAGGCCGGGTCAAAGAATTCCTCGGCGTACGCGCCGCCAATGTCCTCCCGGCCGATGACAGCGACACCGAGTGACGTAGCGGTCAGCCGGGTGATCAGCGCTCTGGCGGCTGATCCCCGGCGGCCGGCCTGCGTGCGGGTGATGGTACTGGGGCGGCCGCTGCTCACGATTCCACGGGAGGTGGCCGCGGCCGAGCGACTCGAACGGGGCATGCAGCTGGACGAGGCGCTTCTCAGCCGCCTGGCCCGCGCGGCCGACGAAGAAGCGGCCTTCCAGACTCTGCTGCGTTTCGTGGAGCGGCGGCCTTTCGCTTCGCGCGATCTGGCCCGACGCCTGGTCCTCAAGGGTCATCCGTCCGAGGCGGCCGCGGCCGCCGTCGCGCGGGCCGAGCGCGTCGCGTTGGTGGATGATGCCCGCTTCACCCTGCATTATGTCGAGACTCGCGCCGCCCGCGGACGGGGACCGCTCCGGCTGCGCCGCGATCTGAGCGCCCTCGGCGTCGAGCGGGCGGTGGTCGACCGGGCGCTCGCGGAGGCCTTCGGACCGGACGGCTCGGGAGGACCCAGGGTGGAGTCCCTGGCCCAGCAACGCCTCGCCCAGCTTCAGGGGTTGGCCAAACCGGTCGCACGAAGGCGGTTGCTGGCCTTCCTGGCCCGACGCGGCTTCGTGGGATCCTCGGTTCACCAGATGGTCATGACCCTCATCCGGTGAGGGGGGCGGGCTATATTCTCGCGGATGGAATCCGCGCAAATCCGCCGCTGCTTTCTCGACTTCTTCATTGCCAGAGGCCACCGTGAGGTGGCCTCCGCCTCGCTCGAGCCCAAGGACGATCCCACGCTGCTGTTCACCAATGCCGGAATGGTGCAATTCAAGCGCACCTTCCTGGGGCAGGAGCCGCGTGCTTACCTCCGTGCGACTACCTGCCAGAAGTGCGTGCGCGCCGGCGGCAAGCACAACAATCTCGAACAGGTGGGTCTGACCAAGCGGCACCAGACCTTCTTCGAAATGCTGGGCAACTTCTCCTTCGGAGACTACTTCAAGCGCGAGGCTATCAGCTTCGCCTGGGAGTTTGTCACTTCCAAGGAATTCCTTGGCATTGCGCCCCAGCGGCTCCGCGTCAGCGTGTTGCACTCGGATCAGGAAGCGCGCGCGTTGTGGCGCGAGATCGCGGGTCTGTCCGACGAGCGGATCTACGGACTGAGCGAAAAAGACAACTTCTGGCAGATGGCGGACACGGGACCCTGTGGGCCCTGCTCGGAGATCTACGCCGATCTCGGACCGGCCAGTGGCTGGGATGAGACGATTCCGCAGCCGCAGTTCGAAGCGCTCGCCGAGGCCGACCGCTTCCTGGAAATCTGGAACCTGGTCTTCATGCAGTACGACCGCGCCGCCGATGGTACCCTGACGCCCCTTCCCAAGCCGTCGGTGGACACCGGGGCGGGGCTCGAGCGCATGACCGCCATCCTACAGGGCGTGGACGACACCTTTCATACCGATCTCTTTCTGCCGCTGCTCGACGAGGTGGGCCGCCTGGTCGGTGCGCCGTACTCGCGCTTGATGACCGGGCCGGGAGCCTCGTACCGCGTGCTCGCCGACCACGCGCGCGCGGTCACATTCCTGCTCGCCGATGGGGTCTATCCCAGCAACGAGGGCCGCGGCTACGTGGTGCGACGGATCCTCCGGCGGGCGGTGCGCCACGCCTGGCTCCTGGGGCGACGGGAGCCGACCCTCGCCCCGCTCACCGACGTGGTCATCCGCCAGATGGGGGGCGCCTACCCCGAGCTGACGCGGCGTCACGCGGAAATCAGGAAATGGACCGAAGCCGAGGAGCATCGCTTCCTCGAGACGATCGAAGGTGGCCTCCGGCGCCTGGAAGAGATCTTTGCGAGTGGGGTCACCTCGATTCCCGGCAACGAGGTCTTCCGCCTGTACGACACCTACGGCTTTCCCGTGGACTTGACTCAGCTGATCGCCGCTGAACGAGGGGTGAGCATCGATCTGGAGGGCTTCGAGCGAGCCCTCACCGAACAGCGCGATCGCTCCCGTGCCGCGCGCGGAACCGGCGACCGGTCCGCCCAGGGCGGCGCTCCCGTTCGACGCGCCGGCAGGAAACCCAAGTGGCACATTCTCCGTCGCGGCAAGCAGAAATTCATCGGCTACGAAGCCACCGAGGCCGAAACCGAGCTGCTCGCCTTCCGGCAGGAGGACGAGCGGGTCGAGCTGGTGCTGCGCGAGAACCCCTTCTATGTGCAGGCGGGCGGCCAGGTGAGCGACACCGGGCGGCTGCGCGGTATCGGCTGGGAGCTGCTGGTGGAGGAGGTGCGCAAGGAGGAACGGGGTACCGCGCTCGTCGGACCCTTTGCCGGGGCCTTCGAGCCGACTGCGGTGATCGCGGCGGTCGATACGCCGCGCCGGCGCGATATCGAGCGCAATCATAGCGCCACCCATCTGGTACACGCCGCGCTGCGCCGCCACCTCGGCACCCATGTCCGCCAGCAGGGCTCGCTGGTCGCGCCGGACCGGCTGCGCTTCGACTTTTCGCACCACGGGCCGATCGAGCCCGCGACGCTCGAACTGATCGAGCGCGACGTCAACGCGGAGATCTGGGCCAACCACCAGGTCATCACCCGCCAATTGCCCTATGCCGATGCCCTCGCGCTGGGTGCGATGGCGTTTTTTGCCGACAAGTACGGCGACGTGGTCCGGGTGGTTCGCATGGGTGATTCCATCGAGCTCTGTGGCGGCACCCACGTCGCCACGACCGGCGCGCTGGGGCTGTTCCGGATTACTCAGCAGGGTGGCGTCGCGGCGGGGGTACGCCGCATCGAGGCGGTGACCGGACCGGGTGCCTATGCGGCGCTCGGGGAAATCGACGCCCGCCTGCGACAAGCCGCCGAGCTGCTGCGCGCGCAGCCGGAGCACCTGGCCAGGCGGATCGAACAGCTGCTCGCGGAGCGCGAAAAGCTGGAGGGCCGCCTCCACGAAATGGTCCAGCGTGGCGGGAGCGGCGATGCGGCCGGAGCGGAGCACGAGGTCGGAGGCGTCAAGCTCACCGTCGCGGAGACCTCCGTCGAGGACCGGGACGAGATCGCCCAGCTGGCCGATCGGTTCCGCTCGGAAAAGCGCGCCGCGGTGCTCGTGCTGTTCGGGACGGCGGGCCGCGGCGCCATTCATGTCGCCCTGACCGACGACCTGGTCCAGGCCGGTCGCAAGGCCGGCGAGTTGCTCAATCGCATTGCGGCGCTGAGCGGGGGCAAGGGAGGCGGG
>DATCWE010000207.1:0-6973 GCA_036566495.1 Gemmatimonadales bacterium
CGCGCTGCGGCGTACCCTCGCGGAGACGCTGCCGGCGGCGGGAGGCTCGGCCGAGCTGGCGCGCACGCTCCAGGACCTGCGGGTGGTCGATCGCACCGCGACGGGCCGGGTCGCCCATCTCAGCATCCGGGGCGAGCGGGCTGGGCTGACGGTCACCGGGCCGGTGGCGCGCTTGCTGCTCCGCAGCGCCGACGGCAGCATTCTGCGCAGCGCCAATTTCACTTTGCAGCTCACCCGGAGCGGGGCACGCGTAGTGCAGCTCGTCGCCCAGGGCTCCGGCGCCGGGCACGGCGTGGGGATGTGTCAGTGGGGAGCCCTGGCGCGCTCCCGCGCCGGCGCCTCGTATCAGGCCATCCTCTCGGCTTATTTTCCCGGGACCGAGATCACCCGCACCTACTGAGCAGGGGCCTACCCATGAGCGAGCCCATCCGGATCGGTTTGATCGGCGCCGGTGCGATCGTGCAGGTGGCCCACCTTCCGGGACTCAAGAAGCTGAAATCGGTCGAGGTCGCGGCGATCTGTGACGTCGACTTACCCAAAGCGCGCGCCCTCGCCGAGCGCTTCCAGATCAAGGACGTGTTCGACGATATCGAGGACCTGCTCGATCACGTCAAGATCGACGCCATTCTGGTGGCGACGCCGAACCACCTCCACGAGCCGCACGTGCTCGCGGGACTCAGTGCCGGCTGCCACGTGCTGGTGGAGAAGCCCGGCTCCTTGACCGCCAGCGGAGAGCAACGGATCGCCCGCCTGGCCGACAAGCAAGGCCGCGTGGTGATGATCGGGATGACGCACCGGTACCGCCCCGACGCCCAGGCCGTTCGCAGCTTCGTGCAGAGTGGCGAGCTGGGCGAGCTCGACTCGATCCGCGCCAGCTGGCATGTGTCTCGGCCGGCTCGCGCCCAGCTCGGCTGGCGGACCCGCAAGGATGAGGCGGGCGGTGGTGCGGTGCTGGATCTCGGCCTCACCATGGTCGATCTCTGCCTCTGGCTGGCGGGCAACCCCACCCCGTGCCGGGTCAGCGCCAGCCTCAGCAAGCCCAAAGGCGAGCGCGGCGTCGAGCAGTCCGGCAGCGCCTTCGTGCTCTGCAAGGAGGGGCTCGCGCTCTTCGTCGACGTGACCTGGCGGCACATCGGAGAGCGCGAACGCTTCGGCGTGGGCCTCCGCGGCAGCAAGGGAACCGCCGGAATCAACCCGCTGCACGTGTGGAAGGAGCTCAACGGCGTCGCCCAGGATGTCTCGCCGACCGGGAGCCTCTCGCGCGAGAGCGCGTTCACGGCCTCCTTCCGGGCCGAGTGGGCCCACTTCCTCGCCGCCGTTTCCGGCGAGGCCAGCGTCCCCCCGCTGTCCGAGCACATCACCCTGCTCAAGGTCATCGAAGCCATCTACCGGTCGGCTGCGGACGGGAAAGAAGTCACCCTGTGAGGCTGCTCGGCGCCACGCTGTTGGGGGCGCTCCTGCAGCTGGTCCCCGGTCCCTGGTCGCTGGTCACGGCGCAGTCCGTCCCCGGCTCGGAGCTGAACGTCAGCCTCCTCACTTTCGATCCCGGTGGCCGGGTCTGGGAGCGCTTCGGGCACAACGCCATCTGGCTGCACGACTCCGCCACGGGATCCGATGCGTTGTACGACTACGGGCGCTTCAGTTTCCAGCGCCCGCATTTCATCCTGCGCTTTATCCAGGGCCGGATGTGGTATTCGATGGGATTCGAGACCAATGTGGCCGGAGTGGTCGCGGCCTATGCGGGGCAGGGCCGCAGGATTTGGTCGCAGGAGCTGGATCTCACCCCCGACCAGCGCGCCAGGCTGCGCGAGTTCCTCGAGTGGAATATCCGGCCGGAGCACGCCGAGTATTTCTACGATTACTACCGGGACAATTGCTCCACCCGCATTCGCGACGCCCTCGACAGCGTGATGGGGGGCGCGATTCGTCGCTACGCGAATCAGGCCTCGGGCATGACCTGGAGGGATGAGACGCGCCGGCTCAACCAGCACAATGCCGCCCTCTATTCCGGGCTGCTCGTCGCGCTGGGGCACCCGGTCGACGCCGGCATGTCGCGCTGGGAGCAGATGTTCCTTCCCATGCGGTTGCGGGAGCACCTGGATAGTGTCCGCATCGCCGGAGCCGACGGAGTCTTGCGACCGGTGGTGAAAGCCGAGCGGATGATCGCTGCGGGAGGGCGCTGGCCGGTGCCGGAACGGCCTTCGAGCTGGCTCGTCGGATACCTGCTCACCGGACTGGTGCTGGGAGGCCTGCTCGTTGCGCTGGGGCGCACGCGCGGGTTCGTTCCCGTGGCGATGCTGTGGGCGCTGCTGGCGGCGGTACTGGGTGGGTTGCTGGCCTGGTTCTGGCTGTTCAGCCAACACGTCGCGACCTACCGCAACGAGAATCTGCTGCCGCTCAATCTGCTCTCGTTGGGATTGCTCCTGCTGCTGCCGGGCGTCGCTTTCCGGCGGGCGCGGGCGCTCTTCCTCGCGCGCCGGATCGCGCTGGCCCTGACCCTCCTGGCCGCGCTGGGATGGCTGCTCAAGCTGCTCCCCTGGTTCCACCAGCACAATCTCGAAGTGCTTGCGCTGGCGCTCCCGCTGCACGCGGGAGTCTGGCTGGGGCTGGAGCGCCGGGCTACGGGGTTCGCGCCTTCCTGAGGCCCTCGGTCGCTTCGCTGTACTCCGGAAAGACAGCCAGCGCCTTCTGGTAGTACTCCACCGCCTTGGCCTTGTCGCCGCGGTCCTGATACAACAGCGCGCGGCTGAAGAGCGCCAGCGCCTCGGTCGGGACCTGGCGCGACCCCTGCGCGCTGGCCGCCGGCAACTGCGGCAGGCGGTTGTCCGCCATCACCCGCTCCGCGACCGACTGAATCATCCGGAACATGTCGCGGCGATCGTGGTATTTGGGATCGCTGCGAACCACTTTCATGATCTCGCCGGTTTCCACGTTGATCATGCGCGCGTCGATGCGGAAGTCGCCGTAGAGATCGATGAAGGATCCCGTCACCATGTAGCGCGCACCCACCAGCTTGCCGATCTTCGCGGCGGTTTCCTTGTCCACCCGTTCCGCCACGGCGAGCCCCTGTTCGTCCAGCACCCGCTGCGTTTCGAAGCGATCGACCAGCCGAACCTGGCCGTTCTGCGCCAGCTCGCTGATCAGCATCGCCGCGAGTCCCTTGCGCAGGGCGTCGAAGTCCTCCTTGTCCTTCCCGTAGCTGCCGCCGTTTTCGAAGGGCAATACGGCGATGCCCGGACGACGGTCCTGTCCGGTCAGGGGACCAGTCAACATGCTCAGGGCCAACCCGATCAGGGCGATCCTCGCGAGCCTCATTTCCATCTCCTCGAGTCGTGATGCCAGACCGCTCCGTAACGCAAGAAGCCGACCAGCGACTCTCCGCACTAACAGCTTGTCAATCCATAAGTTAGCCAGGCGGCCGCCCCAGCGCGTGGGGCCGCCTGACCAAAGTGTCCTGCGCTGATGACAGAACATAGCCCGCAGGGGCAGTCGACCACCGTGATCCGGGTCACCCTCCCTGTTGGGCCGCCAGCCGGAGTGCTGCAGGATCGAGCAGCACGATCTCGCGCCGGGTCACCCCGACGACGTTCCGCAGCACCAGGTTGCGCATGGTTCGCGACACGGTTTCCCGGCTGGCCCCCACCATTTGGCCGATGGAGGCATGGGTGAGCCGGCGGGTGATGCGGGTCCCGCTCTCGCCGCCTTCTTCCTTCGCCAGCTCCAGCAACAGGTGGGCAACCCGTCCATTCACGTCCAGCAACATCAGGCTCGCGATGGTGTCGTCGGCCCGGCGCAGCCGCCGGGAAAGCTCCCGCAGCAGGGACACCGCGAGCTCCGGAGCGGCCTTCAGCCGGTTGCGGAAGTCCTCCCGCCGCAGTTGCAGGATGGTGGTGTCCTCCATGGCGATGACGTGAGCCGAGCGTGGCTCGTCGTCCAGCAGGGCCATTTCGCCGAAGAAGCTCCCGGGCCCCAGCACGGAGAGGATGACCTCGCGGCCGTCCTCGGCCAGCACGCTCACCTTCACCTGGCCCCTGCGGATCAGGAAGAGGGCCTGTCCCTCATCGCCCTGCGAAAGAATCACGTTGCCCTTGGGGAAGTCGCGCGCGTGGACCATTTGCGCCAACGCCTGAAGGTCCGCCTCGGCGACCTGGCGAAAAAGCGGGACGCTGCGCAATACCTCGAGCGGATCGACCGGCATGGACTCTCCCGGAGGGACGCTTGGAGGATAGAGGCAGGTCGGAAGGTCGGGAAGGCAGGGGGTTCCGCAGGGCGACCTACCGTCTTCCCGCCCTACCGACTAAGTTGTATGGCTTACAACGAGTTACGGAGCATTACCGTGAAGCCGAATCTGCACCCCAAGTATCACACCATCGACGTTGTCTGCGCGTGTGGCAACAAGTTCCAGACTCGAACCACCGCCGCGGCGATCCACGTCGAGGTCTGTAACGCGTGCCATCCCTACTATACCGGGAAGCAGCGTCTGATGGACACCGCCGGTCGCGTCGACCGGTTCCGTCGCAAGTACGGCTCGGAGCAGGCGGCCCCCCCCGCCGCGCAGTAAACCGTGGAGGCCCGACTCCGCCAGGCGCTCGCGCGGGCGGAGGAGGTCTCCGCGGCGTTGGCCGATCCCACCGTCGCGAAGGATCCATCCCGCCTGTCCGAGCTGGGTCGCGAGCACGCCCGGCTCACGCCCATCGTCCGCCTGGCCGACCGGCGCTCCCGGCTGCAGGACGATTTGCGTCAGGCCCAGGCGATGGCCGATGAAGCCGATCTGGAGCTGCTGGCCCTCGTGCAGGCCGATCTCGACCGCTTGCCCGCGGAGATCGCCCGCGTCGAGGCGGAGCTTGCCGAGCTGCTGCTCCCCCGCGACCCGCTGGAGGACCGCGACGCGATCGTCGAGATCCGCGCCGGCACCGGCGGCGACGAAGCCGCGCTCTTCGCCGCCGATCTCGCCCGGATGTACACCCGGTTCGCCGAGCGGAACGGACTCAAGGTCGAACCGCTCTCGGTCAGCGAGGGTACCCTCGGTGGCTTGAAGGAGGCTATCCTCGCCATTCGAGGCCCGGATTCCTACGGCCTGTTCCGGCGCGAATCGGGTGTGCATCGGGTGCAGCGCGTCCCCGCCACCGAATCCCAGGGACGCATTCATACCTCCGCGGCCACGGTCGCCGTGCTGCCCGAGGCGCAGGAAGTGGACGTGAAGATCGAGCCCCAGGATCTTCGGATCGATGTCTTCCGCTCCGGCGGACCCGGCGGCCAGAGCGTGAACACGACGGACAGTGCCGTGCGGATCACCCACCTCCCGACCAACACGGTGGTCCAGCAGCAAGACCAGAAATCCCAGCTGCAAAACAAGATCAAGGCGATGTCGGTGCTGCGTTCCCGCATCCTCGACAAGATGATCGCCGACCAGGAAGCGGCGCGGGCCCGCGACCGCAAAGCGATGGTGGGCACCGGCGACCGTTCGGCCAAGATCCGCACCTACAACTATCCCCAGAGCCGGGTTACCGATCACCGCATCGGGCTCTCGGTGCACAATCTGCCCGCGGTGCTGGACGGCGATCTCGAGTCGATCGTCAAGGCGCTCCGGCTGGCCAGCCGCGCGGAGTCCGGACCGCTGTGACCCAGCTGGACGTTGCTTCGCTCATCGAGGGCGCCGCGCTCCGCCTCCGCGCCGCGGGCGTGGTGAAGCCGCGGCGCGAAGCCAACCGGCTCTGGGCCTGGCTCAACCGCGTTTCGCCCGGCGCGGCCTATCTCTCGCGAGAGCGTGCGGTGACCTCGGAGCAGCTCGAGGCGTTCGAGGCTGCGGTGGAGCGGCGCGTCGCCGGAGAGCCGATGGCCTATGTGCTCGGCCACACCGGGTTCCGCAACCTCGAGATCCGCTGCGATCGGCGTGCCCTGATCCCGCGCCCGGAGTCCGAGGGGCTCATCGATCACGTCCTGCGCCGGGTGTCGTCCGGCCGGGCGCTGGATCTCGGGACCGGCACCGGTTGCCTGGCGCTGGCGCTGGCGCAGGAGGGCGGCTTCGAATCGGTCACTGCCGTCGAGCTCTCCGAGGCCGCGCTCGCGCTGGCCGGGGAGAACGCGGCGCTCACCGGGCAGCCCATTCGGTTGCTCCAAGGCGACCTCGGGACGGCGCTGTCCGGCGAGCAGTTCGCGGTGGTCGTGGCCAATCCGCCTTACCTGACCGAAGCAGAATACGCCGCGCTGGACGCTTCGGTGCTCCGCTGGGAGCCCCGCCTCGCGCTGGTGAGCGGGGTGGATGGGCTCGACGCCACCCGGCGGATATTGGACCAGGCAACCCGGCTGCTGCGGCCGCAAGGCTGGCTGGTCATGGAGCTAGATTGCACGCGTAGCTCGAAGGTGGCGGCGCTTGCTCGTGAGGCCGGTTTCGGTGCAGTCGAGGTGTGGGACGACCTCTTCGCGCGCCCGCGCTATCTCACCGCGAAATGGACGCCCCAATCCCGAACTCCTGAATCCCGGGGTGAACGATGATCGAGGAGAAAGCCCAGGAGCTGGGCAAGCTGATCGGACAGTCGACGGAGTACCAGACGCTCCGGCGCGCCGAGAAGACTCTGCAGGAAGACGCCGAGACTCGCGGCCGCCTCGAGAAGATCGACCAGCTCGCCCGCCAGATCGACGAGCAGGTTGCGGCCAAGAAGATCCCCGACGAGGTGACGGTGTCGGCGTACGAGAGCGCCGTGCGCGATCTGGAGGTGAGTACTCAGGGCCAGGCCTACGTCATCGCCCGCGCCAACTACGAGAAGCTGATGACCCGGGTGAACCAGCAGATGAGTGCCGGGATCGAGCGGGGCTCCACCAGCAGCATCATCACCCTCGCATGAGCGAAGGTTTCTTTCTCGTGCTGGAAGGTCCCGAGGGGGCCGGGAAGACCACGCTCGCCCGCGAGCTCGCCGAGCGGTTCCGCGCCGCGGGGCACGAGCCCGTGACCGTGCGGGAGCCCGGCGGCACC
>DATCWE010000090.1:0-3226 GCA_036566495.1 Gemmatimonadales bacterium
CTGGCCCTGCCCGTCGTGCGCGGCCCGCTGCCCCGCGCACCCGTCCTCGAGACGGCGCTGCTCGGCGCCGGCGTCGCGCGCCTCCGGGTGAGTCGCTTCGTGCCCGGCATCGCGGAGAGCGTGAGCGCACGGGTGGCGGCCCTCCGCAACGACGGCGCGAGGTCGCTGGTCATCGACTTGCGATCGACCGTCGGGGGCGATCTGGACGACGGCGTGTCGTTGGCCGATCTTTTCCTCGAGCGGGGCAAGACGATCGTGGTGAGTCGTGCCCGTCCGGCCAGCGCCTCGGCCAGTTTCATGGATTCCGCGGCGTCCGCCTTTTCGGCCATGCCGATCGCCGTGCTGATCGACGAGGGGACTGCCGGAGCGGCCGAAGTGGTCGCGGGGGCCTTGCAGGACCACGACCGGGCGGTCGTGCTGGGCAGCAACTCGTTCGGCCGCGGCGTCACCCAGAGCATGTTCCGGCTCGGAGCGGGCGCCTCGCTCAGCCTGACCACCTCGCTCTGGATTACCCCGAGCGGCCGGCAGATCCAGCGCCCCCCGCGCCCCGCGACCGGCGACACGGTGCCGCGGCCCAAGGTGAAGAGTGACGGTGGCCGCGTGCTGGTCGGGGGTGGCGGCATCGTGCCCGATCGCCTGATCGCCGAGACCGATCACAGCGATCTTGCCCTTGCCGAGGCCCGTCGGATGCTGATGCGGGCCGGCTCCCCTCAAGAGGTGCTGGCGCTACTCAAGGAGGACCCCTCACCATGAAACGGCCTGCCTGTCTGTTCCTGCTGGGACTGCTGCTCGCGGTCCCGGCTTCCGCCCAGGTGTCGAACTTCCAGCTCCGCATGCGCGCGATTCTGCGTTCCCGCGCCGAGCGGTCGGTCACCGATACGCTGGGGAGGGCCTATTACCTCGTCGTGCCCGCCCGCCTGGGCGAAGGCGGCGAAAAGCTGCCTCCCGCTGCCCGGGCTTTCTCAGCCGTCGCCGGGGCGTACACCGACCTCAAGGTCCCCAATCCTCAGCGGGACTCGGCCAATCTGATCGTGGGGAATGACAACTTCTCGCTGCGGGGGGAGCTGGGGGGAAAGTCGCTGGCCGTCTATCTCGAGTGCGGCTCGGACGTGAATGGCGTCTACGCCGAGATCTATCCCATTAACACCTCCTTGATCACGCTGGTTACCCCGCTGCCGGCGGACAGCGTCGAGGTGCGCACCCTGCTCTTCGCGACCGCGGTGAACATTCCCAAGCCGATCCCGACCCGGGAGTGTAAGAGCACCGGCGAGCTGGAAAAGAAGATCTATCAGTCGATGCTGAAGCGACTCGCCAAGTAGCCTGTCCCGTGCCGCGAACGCTGCGCAGCCTGCTCGCCTTGCTGCTGCTGGCCCTGCCGGCGGCGGCTCAGCGGACCCGCTCTGTGGTCGTGATCCCGGGGCAGCTGACCCGGGTGGTCACCGACACGGTGGGTACCCCGTACCCGGTGCCTTTCCCCCCGGCCCAGGCCTACCGGGCATTACAGGAGGTGTACGCCGAGCTGAAGCTCCCGACCGTGAGCCGCGATTCGGCCCAGAGACTGGTCGATAGCGAGGTCTTCTACCGCCAGGGAACCCTGGGAGGCAGGCAGATCTCCACCTATTTGAGCTGTGGCGAGGGGATGACCGGGCCCAATGCCGATTCCTACCGCGTCTACATGGTCATCTGGTCCACCATCGTCCCTGTCGAGGGAGAGCGGGCGGCGTTGCGGACCGCCTTTCTCGCCGGCGCGGTGAACGTGACCGAAGGCTCCCGTCAGCCGATGCCGTGCGAGAGTACGGGGAGGCTGGAGGTGCGGATCCATCAGATGCTGCTGCACCGTCTGGCGCTGATACACTAGGCGCGGGGAGCCTACCGGTCGACGACCCGGACTCCCTTGGGGACCTTGAACTCGAATAACCCGCGATCGATCGTGGCGTTGGGGCGCAGGCGGGAGAGCGTGAGCACCCTCCGCACCCCTTGGGCCTCCTCGAGCTCGATCCGGCGCGGCAGCGCGTCCTCCCGGTCCAGCCACAGTACCGCCTTCGAAAAGCTCAAGGATCCCGATCGCGGCACGATGGAGACCACGTCCATCCGGCGGCCGCCCAGCGTGTCGGCGCGCAGCCACGCGCTGCTGTAGCGCTCCGCCGGCCGGTCCAGGATCCTGGCCAGCAGATTTGCTCCATAGACCGGATCGGCTTCCATGCGCGAGCGGATGACCTGACCCGGAGTGGTGCTGGGGGTATAGAGCCACACGAACTTTCCGTCGATCACGATCGCCTCGTCGGGCGGATCGCTGAAGCGCATCGCGAAGGAGTTGGCGCCCGCCTGGTAGAGCCGGCCGTCGGCCCGCAGCGTATCGCCGATGCCGGGATCCTGGATGACCTGCACGAAATCGGCTTGCAGCGAGGTCAGACCGCGGTAGACCGCGCCAGCTCGCCGCACGATCGCCGCAGGGTCGGGCGACTGCGGCGGGGCGGCCAGCAGGACGAGGAATGTCAGCATCATCGCGGGGCCGCCACCGACCGCCCGATGACCGTGGCGATGCCCTTGATCTCCTCGAGCAGCAGCGCGAATTGCTCGGGGTACAGACTCTGGACCCCATCGGATAGCGCCTCGTCCGGGTGGGCGTGCACCTCGATCAGCAGCCCGTCGGCTCCCGCGGCCACCGCGGCGCGCGCAGCCGCCGGCACCAGCGCGCGTTTGCCGGTGGCGTGGCTCGGGTCGGCCATGATGGGAAGATGGGAAAGCGATTTCACCGCGGGAATGGCATTCAGGTCGAAGAGGTTGCGCGTGCCCCCGCCGGAGGTCCGGATGCCGCGCTCGCAGAGGATGACGTCGGGGTTCCCCTCCGAGAGCACATATTCCGCGGAAAGCAGCAGGTCGGTCAGGCTGGCGGCCATGCCGCGCTTGAGCAGCACCGGCTTGCCGGCGCGGCCGGCCAGTTTGAGCAGGGCGAAGTTCTGCATGTTGCGCGCCCCGATCTGGATGATGTCCGCGACTTCGGCGACCCGCTCGAGCCCCGGCTCATCCAGGGCCTCGGTCACGATCAACAGCCCGGTTTCCCGCCGCACCGCGGCCAGCAGCTCGAGTCCCGCGACGCCCAGACCCTGAAAGGCGTAGGGAGAGCTGCGCGGCTTGAACGCGCCCGCGCGCAGTGCCACCGCCCCGGCCGCCTTGACCGCGCGCGCGGTGGCGAAGATCTGTTCCTCGCTTTCCACCGAGCAGG
>DATCWE010000118.1:0-3101 GCA_036566495.1 Gemmatimonadales bacterium
GGCTCGAGCCAGCGGCCCCGACGCAGGTGGAGACTGTTGAGTACCGGGCGCCCGCGCTCCGGCACCGATACGAGGCGCCCGGTGGCCGGCTCGGGGAGCCCGGGCACATCGAGGGTCACCGCCGCCATCACGCGAGACTCCACGGCCGCCACACCCGGAATCGCCGCCAGCCTGGCGCGGAGCGCTTCGGGCGCCCGCTTCAGCGAGACGAACACGTCGGCAAAGCGATAGTCCCGGTAGTAGGCCGCGCGCGATTCGCGAAGGGAGGTGTAGGAGGTCCGCGTGGTCATCACTACCGCAATCCCGCAGGCCACCACCACCGCCACGGCGGCGAGCTGTCCGCGCAGGTGCCACAGATCGCGCAGCAGCTTGCGGTCCAGCATGGGAAGCCGTATCACCAGGCCACCTCCTCGGGCCGGGCCCGGCGCAGGTTGCGCCGGATCTCCACGATGTTTCCGCTGCGCATCCGGATGACCCGGTCCGCCATCCCGGCGATGCTCGCGTTGTGGGTGATGATGGCGGTCGTGGTGCCGAGCTCGCGATTCACCTGATCGAGCACGTCGAGTACCAGCTTGCCAGTCTCGAAGTCGAGGGCGCCGGTCGGCTCGTCGCAGAGCAGCGCGTCGGGCCGCTTGGCGACAGCCCGTGCGATGGCCACCCGTTGCTGTTCCCCTCCCGACAGCTGGGCGGGAAAATGGTCGAGCCGGTCTCCCAGCCCGACCAATCCGAGTGCCTCGGCAGGATCCATGGGGTGCGTGGCGATCTCGGTCACCAGCGCCACATTTTCTCGCGCGGTGAGACTGGGAATCAGGTTGTAGAACTGAAAGACGAATCCGATGTGCTCACGACGGAAACGGGTAAGCTCCCGCTCGTCCCCCGCGGTGAGATCGTGCTCGAAGAAATGCACGCTGCCGGCCGTGGGCACATCGAGGCCGCCCAGAATATTCAGCAGAGTGGACTTGCCGCTACCGGACGGACCGAGCACCACGACCAGCTCCCCGCGGTACAGGTCCAGGTCGACCGCGCGGAGCGCGTGCACCTCGACCTCTCCCATCCGGTAGACCTTGGCCAGTCCGCGCGCCCGGAAGACGGCTGCTGACCCCGGTTCGGCCAAGCGTGGGGCGTCAACGACCGCCGGGGATGCTGTAAACATGGGGCCTCCGCAGACCGTCTACGCCCCCTGCGTGGATCGCGCCGCCCCGGCTCGCTGCAGACCATCCGCCTGTTACGCCAGGGGTGGCCGCAACACCAGGACCGGCTTGGCCGCGGCCCGGATCACCTTGTCCGCGACGCTGCCCACCAGCAGGCGCCGCAACCCGGTCCGCCCATGGGTGGTCAATGCGATGAGGTCGTAGCGCTCCTCGGACAAGGTCTCGAGCAACCCGCCGGCCGCGTTGATGCCGGTTATAACCCGGGTGTCGACCTTCAGGCCGCGCTCTCGCAGGCGGTCGGCCAGGCGCTCGAGCTGCCGCTTGGCCTGGAGGCGGGATGCTTGAAGCAGCTCGGAATCCGCGACGATCGGCCCGGTCGAGGTGACGCGGCCGATCTCGAAGATCAGCTGGACCACGTGCACCAGAGTGAGCTGCGCCCCGGTCAACCGCGACAGGACCGTCACGGGCTCCAGGATCGCCTCGGCGTCCTTGGAGAGATCCAGCGCCACCACGATGTCGCGGATGTCCGCTTCGAGCGGCGGACCCTCTTTGCCTCGCGGCGGCACGAGGAGCAACGGGGCGGTCAGGTGTCGCACGACATAGTCGGCGACGCTGCCAAGCCACATGCGCTGGAACGCGCCCCGTCCGTGGGTGGCCATCACCACCAGGTCGGCATCGATCCGGGTAGCCTCTTCGCAGATTTCAGGACCCGCCGAGCCACTCGTTTCGTGGAAACCGACCGGCATCCCGTCGGGCTGGCGCAATGCCGAGGCGGTTCCGGCCAGGTAGGCCCTCTCCCGCTCTTTCAGCTCCGCATCAAGACCCGGCGGGGGAACCACCATATCGCCCATCCCGATCAGGGCTCCCATCGGCTCATGCACCAGCAGCAGGTGCAGCCGGGCTTGGGCAAGCCGAGCGAGCCGCGAGCCGAGCGGAAGGGCCGCTTCCGCGAATTGCGATCCATCGAGGGGGACGAGAATGTCGCGGAACATGGGGCACCTCTGCCGGGAAAGACCCCGATAACTTGGCCCGGGGTCCGTGAATCGGCGATGAAACCTTCACGAAGCCTCCGCCACGGCGGACTGGCCCGGGCTCAAACGCCGCCGGGGCGGCGCTTTCGTAGAGCGTCGCCCCGGCGCACACCGGCGTTGAGTACCGCTACCTCGCTGCATCGCCACCCGACCCTGCGAACGCACGGGGTGACCGGTGCGGGCATTCGCCGGTCGGCTGCCTGGAGAGCAGTCTCGGCGGTGCGCGGGCGGGGATGCCAGCCCCGGCGCGGGTAGGCGGGCATTCCCGCCTGACCAGTGCCAACCGGAGGCCCTCTCGTTCCTCCAGTTGACGGGGGCCAATATAGGCCCGCCCCCCTGAAGAGATCCTGAAACGGGCCGGAAGACTCGCTCAGGCCGGCAAAGCGGGCCGCATGACCAGGACCGGCTTGGCCGCGCGGCGGATCAGCTTGTCCGCGACGCTCCCGAGCAGCAGACGCCGAACCCCGCTCGCGCCATGGGTCGTGATCGCGATCATGTCGAAGCAGTCTTCCGCCAGCGTGTCGAGCAGGACCGCGGTCGGGCTCGGCCCGACGACAATCCGCGCCGCCACGCTGACACCCCGCTCCCGGAGCCGGGCCGCGATCATGTCGAGGCTCCGCTGCGCCTCCTCCTGATAGAGCTCGAGCAGCGTCACATCCTGGGGCATCGGGAAGGGCGTCGCCGGGGCATCCATCTTCTCGTAGGCTCCGACCGCGTGCACCAAGGTGACGTGCGCCTGGGTGACCTGCGCCAGAGCCGTCACGGGACCGAGAATGGCCTCCGAATGCTTGGATAGGTCCAGAGCGACCAGCAGACCGCGAACGGGACGGGCGGGCGGCGGCTCCACCTCCCGACCCGGGTGGATCAGCAGCACGGGGGTCGAGAGATGCCGGACCAGGTAATCCGCGACACTGCCCAG
>DATCWE010000141.1:0-14224 GCA_036566495.1 Gemmatimonadales bacterium
GGCTGGCGCGGGGCTGACGGCGGCCGCCCCGGAATCCGCGGTCGGGCCGGCGGGGGGAGTGACCACGGGCGTGCCGGGGTTCTGCGTCAGCGTCTCCGCAGCGGGCGAGCGGTTGAGCAAGGCCACCGCAATCGCCACCGCCGCCAGCAGGCCCGCGCCCGCCAGCATGAGGGGCAACCGACTGGGCTTGCGGGCCGGCTTGGCAACCGGAACGGCCGCGGAGATATGGCTTTCCATGGAGGCGCTCTCGAGTGCCGCCGAAAACGCCTCGATGTCGGGGAAGCGGTCGGCCGGCTCTTTGGCCATGCCTCGCGACACCGCCATCATCAGGGCCTCGGGGACTTCCGGCACCAGCTCGCGCATGGAGCGGGGCGACTCCATCATCTGCTTGAACAGGATCGCCCTGGTGTTCTCACCTTCGAACGGAACCGAACCGGTCAGCATGTGATAGCCCACCACGGCCAGCGAATACTGGTCGGTCCGATGGTCGAGGTGCGGATCGCCGCTGGCCTGTTCGGGGCTCATGTAATGCGGGGTGCCGACGATGGTGCCGCTCGAGGTGAGGGTGCTGTCCCCCGCGGCATCCATCACCTTGGCGATCCCGAAGTCCATGACGAGAACGCGGCGGGACTTGCCCTCCAGCATGATGTTCTCGGGCTTGATATCGCGATGCACCACGCCGGCTTCGTGCGCCGAGGCGAGGGCACCGGCCGCTTCCAGCAGGATGCGGCGCGCTTCGGTGATGGGCCGGCGGCCATCGCGCACCAGCAGTCCCTTGAGGCTCTCTCCCTTGATGAGGGGCATCAGGATGTACATGATGCCCTCGGCTTCGCCGATGTCGTAAATGGGTACGATGCTGGGGTGACGGAGCGCGGCAACCGCTTCGGCTTCGCGGCGGAACCGGGCCAGCAGAGTCTCCGAGACCACGAGGTCGGGACGAATCGCCTTGAGCGCCAAGTCCCGTTTGAGCCAGAGATCGCGCACCTGGAACACTTCCGCAAAGCCGCCGCGACCGATCAGGGTACCCAACTCGTAGTGTTTGCCCAGCGAGTCCTTGAGCTTGCGGATCATGTCCGCCGAAGCGGTCGGCGTCGGCGCCAGGCCTTCCGGCAGGAGAATCTCGCCGGTCATCTTGTCGATGGCGGGCGGAGTAGCCGAGCCGCAGACGTAGCAATACTGCGCCACCTCTGGAAGCTGGGTGTTACATGAGGGACACAGGCGGGTTGCGGACGCCACGCAGAGACTCCGGGAGCCGATGAATTAGCTCAGTGAACGTTAACAGCTACCGCCCCCGCGAGCGAGGGTCAAGCCCGTCCCGGGGCGCCCGGGGAACCTGTCCTATATTCCTGCACGACAAGGGGTTCGACAATGAACTTGCCAGCCTGGTTGCTCGCCGCAATGGGCCTTCCCACCCTGCTTGCGGGGCAAGCCGCCTCCCCCGGCGACTGGCCCGCCTATGGACATGACCGGGGGGGCGAGCGCTACTCATCCCTTACCGGCATTGACCGGGCCAACGTTCGGCGACTGGCCCCCGCCTGGGAATACAGCACGGGCGAGGCCACGGTGAAGATGGCCCAGTCGGT
Source organism: Gemmatimonadales bacterium (assembly GCA_036566495.1). Classification (GTDB taxonomy): domain Bacteria; phylum Gemmatimonadota; class Gemmatimonadetes; order Gemmatimonadales; family GWC2-71-9; genus JABFSM01. The sequence continues at coordinate 1,584 of DATCWE010000141.1, forward strand.
TTCGTTCGAAGCCACTCCCCTGGTGCTCGACGGCATCATGTATCTGAGCACCCCCCTTGGCCGGGTCATCGCGCTCGAAGCGGAAACCGGCCGGGAGCGCTGGGTGACCGACCTCCAGGTCAAGCCGATCAGCTTCGGAGATTTCACCAACCGCGGAGTCTCCCTCTGGTCGGATCCGCGTGCCGCTGCCGATACACCCTGCAAGCTCCGGGTCATCGTGGCGACGGTCGATGCGCGGCTCAACGCGCTGGATGCGCGCGACGGCAAGCCCTGCGCGGGCTTCGGTACGGCCGGCACGGTGGACCTGAGCCGGGCATTGCGGAATGCTCCCTACGAGAAAGAGGAGTATGAGGTCACTTCGCCCCCCGCGATCGTGAACGGGCTGATCGTGGTCGGCTCGGCGGTGGCCGACAACAACCGTTCCGAGGCGGCCAGCGGCGAGGTGCGAGCCTACGATGCCGGCAGCGGAGCCTTGCGGTGGACCTGGGACCCGATTCCCCAGGACTCTACCGATCCGGCCTGGCGCACCTGGGTCGGACCCGCGGCGCACCGCACCGGTGCGGCCAATGCCTGGTCGGTCATCGCAGTGGACTCGGTGCGCGGACTGATCTTCGTGCCGACCGGGAGCGCGAGCCCGGATTATTTCGGGGGAGCGCGCACAGGTGAGAACCGGTACGCCAACTCGATCGTCGCGCTGCAAGCGGAGACCGGCAAGGTCATCTGGCATTTCCAGACGGTGCACCACGATCTGTGGGATTATGACAATGCATCGCCGCCGGCGCTGACCACCGTGACGCGGGATGGGCGCAGGATCGATGTGGTGCTGCAGACCGGGAAGATCGGGATGCTGTACGTGCTGGACCGCGCAACCGGCACGCCGGTCTTTCCGGTGGAGGAGCGGAGCGTGCCTCCGAGCAGCGTCCCCGGCGAAGCAGCGTGGCCGACCCAGCCGTTCACCACCACGATCGCACCGCTCAGCCCGCACCGATTGCTCGCGGAGCAGGCCTGGGGTCCCACTCCGGCGGACCAGGCTTTCTGCCGGGAACGGGTCGGCAAGCTTCGCAACGAAGGAATATTCACACCGCCCAGCCTGGAGGGCACGCTGGTGATGCCGTCGAACATCGGCGGGGCCCACTGGGGCGGCCTGGCGGTGGACCCGGTCAGACAGCTCGCGATCATTCCGGTGAACCGGATCATTGCCGAAGTGCAGCTGATTCCGCGGGAGGAATACCAGCGCCGGCAGCACGAGAGCGGCTACCGGCTCGAGGGCTCGCAGTACACCAACATGCGGGGAACGCCCTACGTCATGCGGCGCAGCATTCTGTTCGGGCCCGCGGGAGCGCCCTGCTCCCCGCCGCCCTTCGGAGCCCTGGTTGCGATCGACCTGCAAACGGGCGCGCACAAATGGGAAGTGCCGCTCGGCAGCATCGCTCCCGACGCGCCGGCAAGCACGGCGGGATGGGGCAGCCCGAATCTCGGCGGACCGATCGTCACCGCGGGCGGGCTGGTGTTCATCGCCGCGACGCTGGACCGGAAGATCCGCGCCTACGACGTGGAGACGGGGGCGGAGCTGTGGAGCGCGGCGTTGCCGGCGGGTGGCAAGGCGACCCCCATGACGTTCCGCGGGAAAGACGGCAGGCAGTACGTCGTGATCGCGGCGGGTGGAGACGGCGGGCGGTTCGGAAAGAGCGATCGGGTGGTGGCGTTCGCGGTGCAATAGACGACCTCTCGTCCCTAGCGATTCAGCCAGTAATTCACCTTCAACAAGAAGATGTTGTCGGCTTTCGCGCCCAGCAGCGCGTCGGTGTCGCGCGAGAAGCGGAAGTCGCCGACCCCCTGGTCGAAATCGCTGCTGGTGCGGGTCCAGACCAGAAAGAGCGTCGACCCCGGACGGTACTCCCAGCGCAGGACGGCATTCCCGCGCAGCGAGCGCAGCACGAAGTCGGGGTTGCTCTGGATGAACGGCGCGGCCGGCCCATTGCCATCCGGATCGATGCTGTAGCTGTCGACCCGGCCCGAAGCATCCTGCTCTGTGGTGATGGTGCCGACGTCCTCACCGAACACCTGCAGCGTCTGGGTGCGCGGCGCGGCGACCTGCTTGAAGCGCCGGAAATGCACGCTGGAAATGAAGGGCTGAGCGTAGAGCTCGAAGGTCAGGGTTGGCGTGAACGTCATGTTGATGCGGGTGTCGAAGCTCAGCGTCTTCTGCAGCAGGTCCGACAACACGTAGCGGTTGCCGAAGAAGGCGGTCGCGGTCGGGTCGGCAAAGACGTTCACGTACTGCATCACCGCCGTGCCGCGGTTGAACGACGGGTTGAACGACAGGTTGAGGTTCGAAGCCGCCCGGATGTTCACGCCCGCCCCCGCGCCCCAGCTCATGTTGCCCTTGTCTCCCCGGCTCCAGTTGGCGTTGCTGCTGACGTTGACGCGCTTGCGGCTGTCGGTGTTGATGTTGGTGTTGAGGAACCAGTTGCCGGGGCGGATCACCACCGGGCCGCCGCGCAGCAGTCGGTCGTCTTCGACGTCAGTACGCCGGATGGCGAAGAAGTTGACGCCCCAGTAGTTGAGCAGCTGGCCGAACACGCCGGTGTGAAACTGGGTGTCGGTGCGATCGCCGTCGAAGTTGTATTCCCGCTGGTTCCCCAGGATCACGAAGTAGTTGCGGTACCACTTGCTGGGCCGCGCCAGCGAGAGCGCCAGGTTCGTGTTCATCCAGAAGTAGTCGGCCCGGGTGTTGAAGGCGAGGTCGTTGGCCTCGAACCCCGGGGTGCGCCAGTTGACCGAGCTTTCGAACAGCCACTTGCCGGCGTCCTTCGCGAAGCGGCTGTAGCCGCCCAGGCCGCGGAACGTCGTGGCGTCGGGGTCGTAGCGGTCGGAGAGGAACCCGTTGGAGCCCGCCTGGCGGTCGGGACGCTGGAAGTACCGCGCGCTGGAGTTCTGCAACCGCCGGATCGCCGCCGGATCGCCGACGTTGTTAGTGAAGGCGACGTTGCCCTGGAACGAGTAGGTCTGGTTCTTCCAGCGCGCGTTCCAATCGAATCCCAGCGCCTCGGAGTGGCTGTTGAGCCGGGACACGAGCAGGGGATCGTTGGTCGAGCGGGCGACCGAGGTACCCATCAATCCCAGAACCAGGTTGCCCCGATTGAAGTCCTTCTTCAGCCGGCCGACGAAGTAGTTGGTGAACGGCTCGACTTCCTGGTGTTGTTCGCTGCCGCCGACCAGCGCGGTCGCGTGCTCCCGGGCGGTGACTGCATCGAGGAGGCCCAGGGTGAATCCCGAACGCGTGCGCCCGGTGACCTTCCCGGCGCCGATGATGGTGGACGCATCGGGGATGTCCGAATAGCTGGTCCCGTCCGGTAAGACGCCTTGCGGCGTTCGCCCGATGCGCCGGCTGTAGAAGAGCGAGAGCGAGGAGACGTTGCTGCAGAAGAAGCAGCTGAATCCGCCGAACCCGAAGGTCCCGCTGCCCTCCACGAAGAAGGGGCGCCGCTCCGGGAAAAAGGTCTCGAAGGCGGAGAGGTTCACGACCGCCGGGTCCACTTCGACCTGACCGAAGTCGGGATTGATGGTGGCGTCGAGGGTCAAGTTGGAGGTCAGCAGATACTTGAGGTCAGCGCCGACGCGCGAGTCGGCGTCCCGCGGGTGATAAAAGGGGTTGGCCTTGTCGCCGGTCTCCAGACGCCGATAGCGCCCGACGATGTAGGGCAGCACCTCAAGCCTCCGGGTGGCGCCCCGCCCCGGGGCGATGCCTTCGACGTGACCGAACCGGGCGGGGCCGCCGGATTCCTCGGGTCCCCAGAACGACCACATCGAAATCTCGTTGAGCCGGCTCTCGGTGCGCCACACCTGCATTCCCCAGGACTGTACCGAGTCGCGCGGGAAGCGGAGCTGAGAAAACGGAATCCGGAACTCCGCGACCCAGCCGAGCGAATCCACTTGCGTCTTCACTTCCCAGACCGGATCCCAGGAGGGGTCCGCATTGGCGGCCGCCTGGCCGGCGTCCTGCTTGACCCCCGACGGGTTCACCGTAAAGACGGTGCGCCCGATGTGGTTGTGGAACGTGTCGAAGATGAGCTGAATCTGATCGCTGCTGTTGGCGTTCTGGTCGCGCCGCACCAGTTGGCTGCGAACTCCAGCCGCGCCCTGGTCATCGAACATCCGGGCTCCGACGTAGAGCGCATCGTCGTCGAAGATGATGCGGATTTCCGTCCGTTGAGTCGCGGGGGCACCGACATTGGGCTGGGCCTGGCGAAAATCGCTGGCGGCTTCCGTCGCGGCCCAAATGGCCTCGTCGAGGCGGCCATCCAGGGTGACCGATTCGCTGCGGCGGCCGGCATGTACCAAGGGCGAAGGCAGGGCGTGGGCGGCGGGGCTGTGGTTCGATGCGGCCGGCTGCGTCTGGGGCCCGCGCGACTGGGCCTGGAGCATGCCGGCCAGCGCGAAGCAAAGTGGCAGGACCGGCACAGGGCGCAGCGACGGCATGCAGACCTCGGCGGTACGAGCAGTGACGGTGTCGAGTTACCAGGGTTGGATGCCGCGCGACGGTAAAGCGTTGCTCCACCCTCCGTCGGCCTACGACCAACTTGCCCCGACGGTTTCCGGACGGGATACTTGGCAGGCCGGTGCTTACGAAACGCGAACACGTTAGCGAGAAATGGCCTATGCCGACGATCCAACACCACACGGCGGGCACCTTCTGCTGGTGGGAGCTCGGTACCAGTGACCTCGAGGCAGCCTGGAAGTTCTATCACACCCTGTTTCGCTGGGAGAAACGCGACCAGCTGATGGGGCCGGAGCAGGTCTACCGCATCTGCGTGCTGGAAGGTCAGGATGTGGGTGCGATGTACCAGCTCGATTCCAGCCAGCCCGAGCCTAAGGTCGGCCCCGGCTGGCTTCCCTATGTCGCGGTCAAGAGCGCCGACGAGAGCGCGCGACTCATTGCAGCGGCGGGCGGGACCGTCTTGGTGCCGCCCTTCGACGTCATGGCGTCGGGCCGCATGGCCCTGTTCGATGACAGCGAGGGTGCGCGGCTCGCGATTTGGGAACCCAGGCAGCACGGCGGAGCCGACATCGTTCGCGAAGTGGGCACGATGTGCTGGAACGAGCTCACCGCAAGGAACGCCGAGCGCGCCCGGCGGTTTTACAGCAGCGCCTTGGGGTGGAAGCCCGAGCTCAAATCGCTGGGCCCCGCCGGGGACTACACCTACTGGGGCGTCCGGGGGGAGCCGAAGAGCTTTGCGGGGATGCTGGAGATGACCGCCGAATGGGGCGACATCCCCCCTTCCTGGATGACCTACATCAAGGTGGGCGATTGCGACGAGATCGCGGCGGCCGCGCGCTCGGCGGGGGGAAAGGTCCTGATGGGACCCTTCGAAGCTCCGGGAGTGGGCCGTATCGCGATGCTGGAAGACCCCACCGGGGGCCGCTTTTCCGTCATCAAATTCAGCCTGTCCGGGCGCTGAGCGGCAAGTGGTAAGGGCGGGCTGGAATCTCAGGCTTCATCGGGTTATCCTTAACGGCTGATTGGAGTTAGGGGCTTTGCCGTCCGGTGCCGGTCGGCAGTTCCCGGTCACTGGTCACCGTTTACCGGTCACGGCTTTCATGGGTATCATCGCAAGCGACATCCGCCGCGGCATGGCCATCATGTTCAATGGTGAGCCCTGTCGGGTGCTGGAGTTCCATCACCACACGCCCGGCAACCTTCGGGCGATGGTGCAGGCCAAGCTCCGCCGGCTGAAGACCGGCATCCAGATCGAGCATCGCTTCCGCTCCACCGACACGGTGGAGGTGGCAGCGCTGGAGACCCACGAGCTGGACTTCATGTACAAGGCCGGGGACACCTACCACTTCATGAACGCGGAGAATTACGACCAGCTCGAGGTGGACGAGGAGACTCTGGGCGAGGCCGCGAAGTGGATGACGGAGGGCATGCGGATCATCGCCGAGTGGTACCAGGGGCGACCGATCGGAATCCAGCTCCCCAGCGCGCTGACGCTCGAGGTAGTGGACACGACTCCCGTGATGAAGACCGCGACCAAGACCGCCTCCACCAAACCGGCCAGGCTGAGCAACGGGGTGACCGTCAACGTGCCGGAGTTCATTCAGCCCGGCGAACGGATCCGGGTGAAGCCGGAAACGGGCGAATATCTCGATCGGGCGAAGGACTAAAACAAGAAGCAGGGAGCAGGGGAATTCGGCGCGGGGCCCAAGGGGTCCCGCGCTGTTGTTTTTCCCGGACTCCTGAATCCGCAGCCCGGGTGGCTGCGTACATACCTTGACGCTCTAGGCAATTGGCGTTATCATTACCTAGATAATCTAGGCAAGGATCGCATGGCCAAGCCGCCCGCCGACCTGCTGCAGGGTACGCTCGATGTGCTGGTGCTCAAGACGCTGACCTGGGGTCCCCGGCACGGCTACGCGATCGCCCGCTGGCTCGAAGAAACCAGTCAAGCAGCGCTGCGGATCGAAGAAGGGTCCTTGTACCCCGCGCTCTATCGCATGGAACGCCGGGGCTGGATCGAGGCGTCCTGGGGCATGTCCGAGCTGGGCCGCCGCGCCAAGTTCTACCGCCTTACCAGCGCGGGCCGCGTCATGCTGCGGCAGGAAGTCTCCGAGTGGCGCCGGCTCAGCGGGGCGGTGGGCCGCGTGCTCGAAGCCCGGGGGTAGAGGGCGCTCTCATGAGCTGGCGCTTCTGGCAGCCCACGCTGCAGCGTGAAATCGACGACGAGCTCGAGTTTCACCTCGAAATGCGCACCCGGGAGCTGGTTTCCCGCGGCGTCCCTGCCGAGCAGGCGCGCCGGGAAGCGGAGCAGCGGCTGGGCGACTCCAGCAGACTGCGGCGCGCCCTGCGTCGCGAAGGCAGGGAAAGGGACCGCAGCATGCGACGTACCGAGTGGCTTGCCGAGCTGCGCCAGGACCTGGGGTATGGCTTTCGCTCGCTGGCGCGGAATCCCGGGTTCACCGCGATCGCCCTGCTCACGCTGGGGGTCGGGATCGGCGCCACCACGGCCATCTTCAGCGCGGTCAATGCCGTGATTCTCCGGCCGCTGGCGGTACCCGACGTAGACCGGGTCATGCTGGTGGCCGAGCTGTACGAGGGCAGGCCGGCGGACGTCTCGGTCGGGAACTTCATGGACTGGCAGGCCGCCAATCAGGCGCGACCGGCCTTCGCCGCGCTGGGAGCGATCAACTGGCGCAATTTCACGCTCGCGGGCGAGCAGCCGGAGCGGGTCTTCGGCGCGGCGGTCAGCGCGGAATACTTCGAGGTGATGGGGGTTGCCCCGTTGCGCGGGCGGGTCTTCACGCGGGAAGAGGATCACCCGGGCGGAGCTCGCGTAGTGGTACTGGGACACCGGCTCTGGCAACGGCGCTTCGGGGCCGATCCTGGCGCCATCGGCCGGGTGATCATCCTGAACGGACTGCCGCACACGGTGCTCGGGGTGATGCCAGCCAGCTTCGACTTCAGCAACGGCACCGAGGATCTGTGGATCCCAGCCGCCTTCACGCCCGCGCAACGGGCGCAGCACGACGAGCACTATCTCACCGTCTATGGCCGGTTGCGCGCCGGGTCGAGTCCCGAGGCGGCGCGAGCGCTGCTGGTCGAGGTGCAGCGGGTCCTCAACCAGCGTTACCCCGATGCCAACGGAAGCCGCTCGGTGCATGTCGAGCCGATGATGCGGCAATTCGTGGGGGACGCGCGGGGCCAGCTGCTGGTCATCCTGGGAGCGGTCGTGCTGGTGCTGCTGATCGCCTGCGCCAACGTGGCCAACCTGCTGCTGGCGCGCGGCGCGACGCGGGCCCGCGAATTCGCCATTCGCGCCTCGATCGGCGCAGGCCGCGCGCGGCTGGTGCGCCAGCTCCTCGCGGAGAGCGGCGCATTGGCGCTGGCCGCCTCGGTGGTGGGGATGGCGGTGGCGTGGGTAGTAATCCGAACCCTGATCGCCGCCGCGCCACCGGGAGTGCCGCGTATCGAGCAAGCCCGCCTCGACGTCGCCACGCTCGGCTTCGCGGTCCTGCTCGCACTGGCTTCGACGCTGCTGTTCGGCCTGGCGCCGGCCATCCGAACGGCGCGCAGCGACCTGATCGGTGCGCTGCGAACCGGGCAGGCCCGCGCGATGGGATCCCGGCACGACTGGTTCCGTCAGGGACTGGTAACCACGGAAGTGGCTCTGGCCCTGGTGCTGTTGGTGGGTGCCGGCCTCCTGGTTCGAACGGCGGTCCATCTGCAGCGGCTGGATCCCGGCTTTGCGGCGCGGGGGCTGGTCACCGGGCGGATCGCGCTGCCGGCCGAGGGCTATCCGAGTCCTGAATCGGCGCGCCGAGCCTTCGAAGCGATACTGGAGAATCTCGCGGCCGCGCCGGGCGTTCGCAGCGCGGCGCTGTCCACCCAAGTCCCCATGGGTCCCGGCGGAGGCAGCAACGGGCTGGTTCCCGAGGGGAAGACTCCGGGTCCGGAAAGCGCGGTCGACGCGCGCATGCGCCTGGTGTCCCCAGGATACGTCGCCGCCATGGGAATCCCGCTGCGCCGCGGTCGCGACTTGAGCGCAGACGATCGCGCCGGAATGCCACGCGCCATGCTGGTAAACGAAGCGCTGGCGCGGGTGCTCTTCCCGGGAGCGGACCCCATCGGCAAGCGGGTGCTGTGCTGCGAGGGAGCCGAGAACGATCCCCGCTGGAAGACCATCGTGGGGGTGGTCGGGGACACGCGCTCGCAAGGTCCCGACCAGGACGTGATGCCGGAGTTCTTCCTTCCGATCGCGCAGGCACCCGATGCCGCATGGACGTGGATCAGCCGGACCATGAGCGTGATCGCCCGCGCCGACGGCGAGGCCTTGGCGCTGGCGCCCGCGATGCGCGAAGCGCTGCACCGGGTCGACCCATCCCTGCCGGTCTACCGGATCGAGACGCTGGAGGCTTCGCTCTCCAGGGCGCTCGGTCCCGCCCGGTTTCGCACCGTGCTGCTGGGCTCCCTGGCCGGCATCGGACTGCTGCTCGCGCTGGTCGGAGTTTACGGGGTGATCGCCTACCTGGTGACCCGTCGCCGGCCCGAGATCGGCGTCCGGATGGCGCTGGGGGCCTCTTCGCGCGACGTGTTGCGCATGGTGCTCGGCCAAGGGCTGCGGCCCGTACTGCTCGGTACGCTGCTCGGCGCGCTCGGTGCCCTCGCGGCCACCCGCCTGCTGGCGGCCTGGCTCCGGGGGGTTTCTCCGGGGGATCCGCTCACCTTTGCGGCGGTCGCCTTGACGCTGGTAGGAGTCGCGGCCCTGGCGAGCCTGGTCCCGGCCCGGCGCGCCACCAAGGTGAGCGCCTTGGAGGCGATGAGGACCGAGTAGGTGGGAGGTGCAAGGTCCGCTTCACACTTTCAGAATGATTCCCCGGCGCTCCAAGAGCTTCAGAATGGCGTACCACAGAACCACGAAAGCGATCGCATAGCCGAGCGAGGCATTTCGCGGTCCGAGCCAGGAGGCGAACACGCTGCGATAGATGGCCTGCTGCAACGAAACGCTCTCTCCGCCCAACGGCACCTGGATCAGCCCCAAGACTCTCGCCATTGCTCCTGAGCCCACGAACGCCGTAATCGGATTGAGTCCGTAGGTGATAAAGGGCGCGGCCCAGCGCCGGTATCCCCGCACTTCCATGAGCCAGGCGCTTGTCGCGATGGCGACGCACGCCATGCCCGCCGTGAACAGGACGTAGGAGCTGGTCCACAGATTCTTGTTGATCGGAAAAACCCAGTTCCACATGAGTCCCGCCACCATACCGAGTGCCCCCGCGGCAAAAAGCCCGTTGAGGCGTTCGGCCAGCGGCTCCTGCCGAGCCAGCCAGCGTCCGGCCAGAACGCCGAGCAGGCAGGTGCCGATTGCGGGCAGGGTGGAGAGCAGGCCTTCGGGATCCCAGGTCTTCGACTCCCGCCACAGATGGCTGCCGAAAACGGTGCGGTCGATCCAGGCGGAGAGCGTCTCCCCTGGAACGTCGATCGTCGGAGCCGCCACGCCAGGCGGCGCCACGAGCGTCTGCAGTCCCCAATAGCCGAGCAAGAGCACCATCACGACGACGGCGAGGGCCCGGGACGAGCGACCGCGTGCGAGCAGCGCCGCCGCGAGATAGCATACGCCGATACGCTGGAGGACTCCGGGAAAACGGAGCTGGGTGATTCGGGTCAGGGGGAAGTACGGAAACGCCTGCAGCAGCAGACCGAGCAGAATGATCAGGCCGGCTCGGCGCAGGATCTGCGCTCGAATCGCCCCGGAAGACACGCCCTGCCGCTCGCGCGCGCTGAGCGACAGGTGCGTGGTGATGCCGACAATGAATACGAAGAAGGGGAAGATGAGGTCGGTCGGGGTCCAGCCGTGCCACGGCGCGTGCTCCAGCGGCGGATAGATGGCGCTCCAGGTTCCCGGATTATTCACCAGGAGCATCCCGGCAATGGTCATCCCCCGGAAGGCATCGAGTGCGCTGAGTCGCTCCCGCATCCTCTCCTCCTTCGGGCTATCTTCCTCGGGAGGCGACGCGCGCCGCGAACGAGGATTCCGAATGCCCAGATTGGTCGCCATTGTGCTCGTGCTGCTGGGCTGTGCGTCGGTGACTTCCGCTCCGGCGCAGCGCCGAGAGCTGACCCTGCTTTTCGGGGGGACCGTGTCCGGCGCCACGGGCAGCTACCTGGACAAGACGCGGAGCCGGGGCGGCTTCGTGGGCGGGCTGAGCCTGCGGCTCCCGCGGACCCCACAATTCTCTTTCGAGACCCAGTTGCTGCTGGTGCAACGGCGCGTATTCGGCCAGCGGGCGCCCACCACGCTGCCGCCCTTGGCGGCCGGTCCCTTTTCGGATGCAGCGAGCCTGGGCTTTCTCGAAATCCCGCTCATGCTCCGGTTTCAGCGGGGCTACAGCATGGTGCGTCCGGTGCGGCCCTATCTCACGCTCGGTCCCTACCTGGGAGTCAGGGTGGGCTGCCGCCGCGAGCTGACCGATTCTGACGGCAACCGGCGCAAGACCGATTGCAGCGTGGCGCAGGGCAGCTTCACCACGGGCTCCGAGACCTATCTTCCGGCGGTGTACCAGGAAGTGGACGTCGGGATCCTGGGCGGCGTTGGAGTGGAGCTGCGCTCGTTCACCGTGGGAGCCCGTTTCGAGCGGAGTTTCCGCAACTTGGTCGAGCCCGCAGGGGGAGTGCACACCTCTCCGTTCGACAGCGCCCGGCTGTGGACCGCGATGTTTTCGCTCGAGTACCTGATTCGGGTGATCTAGCCCGGAAGATACCGTCTTCCGGTCCTGCCGGATCAGCGCTTCGCTTACCCCGGCCGTAGCTCAAACATACAGGCCGTAGCAGACCCCATCGTGGAACGCATTCTCGAAGCCCTTCTCGCCTTCCTTTTCAAGTATCCGCCGCGGCTGTTTCAGCGGGGGGTGCTGGGGATTGCCCCCGCGGTCCCCCCGGTGCTGCTCGCGGCGGGCGGGCTGATCGCGTTGCTCGTGCTGTTGCTCGCGCTCGGGCGGCTGCGCACGGCGGCGCCGCTGCGCGACCGGCTGGTGCTGGGAACGCTGCGCGGCGCGGTCTTTCTCGTTCTGGCGGTCTGCCTGCTCCGCCCGGTGCTGCTGCTTTCCAGCGCGGTGCCCCAGCGCAACGTGCTGGGCATCGTGCTGGATGATTCGCGCAGCATGCGGCTTACCGACCTGCCCGACGGCTCCCGGCTCGACGCAGTCCGGCATGCCTTCGCCGATTCCGCGGGGAGCCTGACGCGGCGGCTGAGCGATCGCTTCGTGCTGCGCTATTTCCGCTTTGCCGCGGATGCGGGGCCGCTGGCGGGAGCCGACCGGCTGCGGGGGACGGGGTCGCGCACCGACCTCGCGGCCGCGCTGGACGCAGCGCGGGAAGAGCTGGCCGGCGTTCCCCTGGCGGGACTGATCCTGGTGAGCGACGGCGCCGACAACGCGGGCGCGGATCTGACCGCACCCCTCCTCGCGCTGCGCGCCCGCAAGGTGCCGGTGTATGCGGTGGGGGTGGGCCAGGAGCGCTTCACGAAGGACCTTGCACTCGAACGAGTCGGGTTGCCGGCGAGCGCGCTGGCGGGGGCCGGGGTGCTGGCGGAAATCGCGGTCAGGGTACGCGGCCTCGGGGGCCAATCGGTCCACCTGACGGCGGAGGATGAGGGCCGCGTGGTGACCGAGCGAGAGGTCCCGGTCCCCGCCCGGGGCGATCTGGCCCGGGTGCGGCTGCGGCTTCCGCCGCTCGGCGAAGGGGCCCACCGGCTGACGTTCAAGGTCCGGCCGGTGGCGGGCGAAATCGTCACCGAAAACAACGAATACCGCGCGGTGCTCCGGGTCCGGGCCGGCCCGGAAAAGATCCTCTACGTCGAGGGTGAGCCGCGCCCCGAGCTGGCGTTCCTGCGCCGCGCGGTGGCGGGGGACAGCGCGCTGCAACTGGTGACCCTGCTGCGCAGCGCAAAAGGGAAATTCCTGCGGCTCGGCGTGGACGACAGCCTCGAGCTGGCCGAGGGATTTCCGACCCGGCGAGAGGAGCTGTTCCGCTATCGGGCACTGGTGCTCGGCAGTGTCGAAGCCGCGTTCTTCACCGGCGATCAGCTCCGCATGCTGGCGGATTTCGTGAGCCGGCGCGGCGGCGGCCTGATCGCGCTGGGAGGACG
>DATCWE010000351.1:0-3393 GCA_036566495.1 Gemmatimonadales bacterium
CGATGGGTTCTTTCTCGAGACCCACCCGGATCCGGCCCGGGCGCCCAGCGATGCGGAAACCCAGTGGCCGCTGGACGAGCTGGAGCCCCTGTTGCTGCGGACGCTGCGAATCTGGCGCGCCGCGAGAGGAGAGGACTGAGCGATGAAGGTTGGGGTCGGGAGCGTGCTGCTGCTGCTCGTCGCTGCCTGCGCCGATGCCGGCGTGCGGCCGCAGGGCAGTCTGCAGAGCGCCGATAGCGCCGACCAGATCATGGTCGGCATGTCGACCCAGCTCACCGAGAAAGGCGTCCTGCGCAGCTTTCTCGAGGCCGACACGGCGTACGTCTATCAGAACCAGCAGATCACCGACCTGCGTCATTTCAAGGTTCGCATGCTGGATGCCCACGGCAACCTGCAGAGCACCCTCACCGCCGACCACGGGCTCTATACGACCTACAGCGGCAAGCTCGACGCGCGGGGTCACGTCATGGTGGAATCCACCGACGGCCGCCGCCTGTGGACCGAGCATCTCATTTACGACAAGACGGCCAACCAGATCCGCAGCGATACCGCCTTCACCTACGATTCGCCCACCGCGAAGGGGAGCGGGAAGAGCTTCCTGTCCGACATCGAGTTCCGCAACCTGACGATCGATCAGCCGAAAGGCGGCCAGAAGGGCAAGGGGATCTTGCTGCCGGGGCAATGAGCCGCTTCATCCTGGCGGGTATCGCGTTGTCGCTGGCGACCCCGCTGGCCGGGCAGAACCGCCGGTGCATGCTGCAGATCGACCATGTGGCCCGGCAGGGCGTGCAGGTCAACGTCACGCCGACGGTGTCGAACTACTTCGCCGGGGGGGACGTGCAGCTCAGCTGCCGCGGCCAAAAGGTGCGGATCTGGACCGACAGCGTCGCCTCCTATCAGGGCTCGGTGGTCCAGTTCATCGGCAACTTCCGCTACGAGGACGCGGAAGCCAAAGTCACCTCGGACTTCGGCACCTATTATCGCGATGACGAGCGGTGGGAAGCCCGGGGCAACGTGATCTATCGCAATCTCAAGGACGGCTCCGAACTGAAGGGGCCGGCGGTCAACTACTACCGGAAGATTCGGGGCACCCGCGAGCTGGAAGAGATGTTCGCCGACCAGCGGCCAACCATCACGGTTGCCTCGCGCGATTCGGCGGGCCGCCCAGTCGAGCCGTACGTCGTGGTGGCCGATCGGGTCCGCACCCGGGGTCAGGATCTCATGTGGGGTGGCGGCGCGGTCACCGTGGACCGCAGCGATCTGCGCGGCCGCGGCGATTCGCTGTGGCTCGACACGGGCAAGGCGGGGGCGGGAGCCCTGATGGGCCGCGCCGCGATTCGCCGGGCCGCGGCGGACAGCTTCGCGCTTACCGGCGCGCGCATCGACCTGGGGCTGGTCAAGAAGGAGCTGAGCAGCATTACCGGGCGCGACAGCGCGACGCTCACCAGCAAGGACCTCGACCTGACCGCCGATGTGATCCTGCTCCGGCTCGAAGCCCAAAAGGTGGTACAGACCCAGGCGTGGGGCGCCAAGCGGCGTCCCCAGGCCCTGGCCGACGACTACCAGGTCCGGGGAGATTCGCTGGCGGTCGATACGCCGCAAGAGTCGCTCAAGGAGCTGCGCGCATTCGGCAAGGCGTGGGTGGGGTTCCGGCCCGACTCGGCGCAAGGAGAGCGCGACTGGCTGGAAGGCGAGACGATCACCGCCCAATTCGCGCCGCAGCCTGCGGGCTCCCGGAACAAATCCGTGCTGACCCGCCTGGAAGCGCGCGAAACGGCCCACTCCTTTTATCGGATCGTCGCCGCCGGCGCTGCCGCCGGGACCCGCCCGTCGATCAACTACTCGCGCGCCGACCGCATCGTGCTGACCATGCAGCCGGGCGATTCGCTCAAGGTGAAGCAGGTCGAGATGTTCGGGCATGTCGACGGCGTGCAGCTCGAGCCGCAGGCCCAGAAGCCCGATACCACCAAGCGCAAGCCATGAGCTCCGGCAACGGCGGCGCTCCCGGCCTGCTCTCGGCCGAAGGCCTGCGAAAGTCGTTCAAGCGGCGAATGGTCGTGAAGGACGTCGCGCTGGAGGTGGCCCAGGGTGAGATCGTCGGGCTGCTGGGGCCCAACGGGGCGGGGAAGACGACCACGTTCTATCTGATCACGGGGCTGATCCGGCCCGACGCCGGGCGGATCGACCTCAACGGACGCAACCTGACCGACGACCCGATGTACCGGCGCGCGCGGGCCGGGATCGGCTACCTGGCCCAGGAGCCCTCGGTCTTTCGCCGGATGACCGTGGAGGAGAATGTTCTCGCCATTCTGGAGACGCTCAAGCTGTCGAAAGCTGAGCGGCACGAGCGACTGGAGCGCCTGCTCGACGAGCTGGGCCTCAAGCACCTGCGCCACAACCGGGCTTACTCGCTCTCGGGTGGCGAGCGGCGCCGGCTGGAGATTACCCGTGCGCTGGTCAGCGAGCCGAAATTCATGCTGCTGGACGAGCCTTTCGCGGGGGTGGACCCGATTGCCGTACACGACATCCAGACCATCGTCGCGGGGCTGCGCCACCGCGGGATCGGAGTGCTCATCACCGACCACAGCGTCGAACACATGTTCGAGGTCGTCGACCGCGCCTACATCATGTACGAGGGCGAAGTGCGCGCGGCGGGCACCGTCCGGGAGCTGGTCTACAACGACCAGGTCGCCGAGCTCTATCTCGGCCCCACGATGACCGCCCGCTTGCGCAGCCGGATGGAAGGTGCGCCGTGAAGACCGGACTCTCCCAGCAGACCGGCCTGCGGCAGGAGCTGCGGATCAATCCGCGGCTCTATCAGGCCATGGACATGCTCTACATGCCCATGATGGATCTGCAACAGCACCTGAAGCAGGAGCTGCTGACCAACCCGTTCCTGGAGCTGCTGGAGCCGGAGGACGACGAGCAGGAGAAAGAATCGGCGGAGAAGGAGAAAGAAAAGGAAAAAGAGAAGCAGGAAAAGGAAGAAGAGATCGACTGGGAAGAGATCCTGCTCAACGGATTCGACGCAGGCGGCTCCAAGCAGCAGTACGAAGAAACCGAGTACATGGAGCCGGTGTGCGTCGAGACCAAGGACCTCATCGATCACCTCCGGGAGCAGCTCCGCATGATGGAGCTGACGCCCCGGCAGCAGCTGTTGAGCGAGGAGTTCCTCGGCAACATCAGCGACGACGGCTACCTTGGCGCGCCGATGGAAGAAATCCTCAACGCCGTCAATCTGCTGCTGGAAAGCCACTCCGGGGCCGGGGCCGAGGGAGAGGGGAGCGGCGAGGCCACGGAGGAGGACACGGCCGAGGCAGAGCCGGTGGCGACGGGGCAGCTGCTGCCGGAGCAGACCTGGATCGGGCTCCCGGAACCTGGGGCGGTGACCAA
>DATCWE010000195.1:0-2432 GCA_036566495.1 Gemmatimonadales bacterium
CGCGCCGTGCGGCCGCCACGCCAGGCTCTCCGGGAGCGGGAGAGCTGGAGCTGCGGATTCGAACCCTCGATGATTCCCTCCGTCGCCTCGCACCGGCGCTCGCGCGCGCCCGAGAGGCGCTCGGCGCCGCGCGCGATACGCTCTGGCCAGCCATCGAGCGGCTGCAGGCGGAGGTGCGGCGGTGGGAACATAGCACCTATGCCGGATACGATACTATCGTGCGAGGTTTCGTCAGGGATCACATGCGGCTGGGGCTCTCCGATACCACCGATGCCACGGGATGGGCCTCGCTTGAGCTCAGCGCCGGGCGCTGGTGGCTCTATGCCCGCTCGCCCGATCCGCAGGATCCCAACGCGCAGTGGTACTGGAACCTTCCCGCCACCGCGGATACGTTGCGGCTCGGCCCGGCGACGGGCCGTCACCTTCCGAGGTATTGAACGATGCGGCGCTGGAACACACTGCAGGCGCTCCTGAGCATTGCCGTGGCGGCGGCCGCGACGGCCCAGCCGGATCCGCTCGCGCTGCGCACCAAGGGTACGGCGGCAGCGCCGGTCACCGTGTACGAGATGTCGGATTTCCAGTGTCCCTATTGCAAGCGTCACGCCGAGCAGGTCTTCCCGGGGCTCGAAAAGGAATACATCGCGACCGGGAAGGTGCGCTGGATCTTCATCAACCTGCCGCTGCCCTCCTTGCACGCCAATGCCGTCGCCGCGGCGCAATTCGCGATGTGTGCGGCACGGCAAGGCAAGTTCTGGCCCGCACACGATCTGCTCTTCCGGCTGCAGACCCTTTGGGCCCCTCTCAAGAATCCGGAGCCCTTCCTCCTGGGCCTGGGCGATTCCCTCCGCTTGACCAAGGCGCCGCTCAAGCTCTGCGTCGAAAAGGGAGAGACCCGCCAGGAGGTGAGCGACGATTCCGAGGGGGCAATCAAGTCGGGCGCTCGGAGCACGCCGGCATTCTACATCGAGGGCGGCATGCTCAGCGGCGCCCTCCCGGTCGAGGTGTGGCGCCCGATTCTGGATTCGGTGTACCGCGCCAAGACCCGCAAAGCGCCCTAGTCCCCCAGCAACCTGGCTGCTCCTAAGCGGCCAGCGAGAGGAATACGTCGTACAAGGCATGGCTCCAGGCGGTAATGCCGAAGCCACGCAGCAGGTACAGCGCGCTGAAGATGAGTCCGGCAATCGCCCGGAAGGTGAAGGAACCGAGGGTGAACTCATCGCCCAGGGGCCCGACGTAGTGGAACAGCGAGAACAGCAGCGCGCCGACGATGGCGGCGAAGACTCCCGCGACCGTCGGACTCCAGCGAAACAGCAGCCTCCCCAGCGCCGCCAGCCCCGACACGAGCAACACGCGAAACACGAGCTCCTCGTAGATGCCCGCGCCCAGCGAGATCATCAGCTGGGTCGGCAGCCCCAGGCCGGCGAGGGGGGAGGCGGCAGCGCCGAGCGGGGCCGCCAGCGCCAGGCGTCCATGGAGGAGGAGGGTGGTGAGCGCGCTCGCCACCCCTCCCAGCAGCGCGGCGTAGAGTATGGCTTCGCACAGCATGCCCACGAAGAGCCGGGGCCGGATCGCGCCGTTGGTGCGGCGATCCCGCCAGACCAGCACCGCCCCAGTGCAGAGCAGCAGCGCGCTGAACGCGGTCAGACCGTAGCGTCCGCCCAGTGCCACGAACACGCTCTTGAGCAGGACGTCCGCCCCATTGCGCACTTCACTCAGCTGGGTGCGGCTCAGCGCGAAGGCCAGCAGCTCGTACGCCAACAACAGCGGCAGCGCGAAGAGCAGGCTGTGTCGCGGGGCTCGCGAGGCGCGCCAGTAGGACGCGGAGGCGGGCTGGGGCATGGTGAAAGGTAAGGATAGTACCTTGGGCAGCGTGCCTCGAACTTCCCTGGCCTATCGGGCGCTGATTCGTTCCGGCATCGCCCTCGCTCCACTGCTCGCCCGCCGGCATCCCAAGGTCCTGGCGGGGCTGGCCGGTCGCGCGGACGCGTTACCGCGCTTGGTCCGCTGGGCCGCCGAGGCGCGGGATCCCGCGCGACGACTCCTCTGGATGCACGCCGCGTCGGTCGGAGAGGGTCTGCAGGCCGAAGCGGTGCTCGCGGCCTTGCGCGGGCTCCACCCCGAGTGGCAAATCGCCTTCACCTTCTTCAGTCCCTCTGCGCTCCCTTGGGCGGCGCGTCAGCCGGCCGATGTGGCCGGGTACCTCCCCTGGGATCGCGCGGGCGATGTGGAGGCGGCCCTGGCCGCGCTGCGACCCTCCGCGCTGGTGTTCAGCAAGCTCGACCTGTGGCCCGAGCTGGCGACGCGCGCCGCGGCCGGGGGCGTCGCGGTGGGAATCATCGCGGCGACCGTGAGTCCGGCGGCGCGGAGACTCCGCTGGCCCGCGCGCGGGTTACTGGCCCCGGGCTACCGGGCGGTGACGGCTGCCGCCGCGG
>DATCWE010000199.1:0-9145 GCA_036566495.1 Gemmatimonadales bacterium
CGAGCCCGGCGGCTTCGTGTCTTCGGGCTTCTTCTCCTCCGGCTTCGCGGCGGGCGGCGGAGGTGGCGGGGGCGGCGGTGGAGCCGCTATGGGTGCCGGGACCGGGATCAGGACCGGGGCCGGGGCAGTGACCACGGTGTCCGAGAGAGGCGCCGGGCGCCCGGCCCCTCCCCGTCTCCCCGCGGCCGAATCCCGCCGCGGAGCCAGCGAATCCCGGCGCCCCTTCGGCACCGGGCTCGGCGCGGAATCCTGAGCCTGAGGCGGGTTCAGGGCGAGCGCGGTGTCGGCTATCGGCACCGGAACGATGATGGCGGGCACGGGCAGGTCGTTCGCCTCGATGAAAATGAAGGCGGGCACCTGGGCCGCGGCCGGCCGGCTGAGCAGGAGCCACGCACCGCTCAACGCCGTCAGCGCGAGCGAACCCAGGCTGAGCCGCAAGAGCTCGCGCTTCCGCCGGGCGAGCCGCTCCCGCTGGCGGCGGTCGGCCTCCTCCAGCTCGGGGGAGTACTTGAGTGCCGGAGCCGTGCCACCGGCCGGCGCGGCTCCCTTGCCGTAGGGCCCCGCGTCGGGCAGCAGCCAGAGCGGAGGCGAGACCTTGTAGCGGCGTTCGGCGATGGCGGCGCGGACCAGCAGGCCGAGCAGAGTGAGCAGGCTCGCCCCGGAGAGGCTCAAGAGGATCAGCGCCGTGGGCGCCCGCTTGTCGCTGCGGGTGCGCTGGACCTCGTCGAGCAGCAGCGACCCATCGGGCGGTTGCTGCGCGGCGATGATCGCGCGCAGCCGCAGCGCGCCCCCGTCCTTGGGCAGGTTGTTGGTCCGCACCAGCAGGCCCACCGGGTCGCTCGCGTCGATCAGCCGGTAGAATCCGAACTTGGCGGTAGGAGAGGTCGAGCGGATGTCCACGACGTCGCCCTGCACCGTGATGATTGCGCGCCCCAGGGTGGCCCGGTTCGCCTTGAGGTCGGCGATCCAGGTGTGCTTGGGAGCAGGAGCGGCAGCCTGCAGGAGGAGCAACACCCCGAGCAGCGGTGGGGCCGGCATCAGCAACATCCGGAGAATTTATCCTTCCCGGCGCCCCGCCTGCCGGGGGCGCGTCTTGAACCCCCCGGGGCGGGGCGCTAAGCTTCCGAGTTGCAGTTGGTTAGCCCACTCGATCGGAATATGCCAACCTACGAATATCGGTGCCCGAAAGGGCATGAGTTCGAGCGCTTTCAGAAGATGACCGACCCGCCCCGGGCCAAGTGCCCCATCTGCGGGAAGAGCGCCGTGCGGCAAATCTCCGGCGGGGCGGGCCTGATCTTCAAGGGCTCCGGCTTCTACATCACCGACTACGGTAAGGACGGCAAAGGCCCGCGGCAGGACAAGGAGTCCGAGTCCAAACCCGAGAGCACCCCCGCCAAGTCCGCTGCCGCCGATTCGGGGCCGGAGGGCGCGCCCAAGCCCGAGACCGCGGAGCCAGGCGACCGGAGCGGCAAGCGGGAGAAGAGCGATAAGTCCGAGAAGAACGAGAAGAGCGAGAAGAGCGAGAAAAAATCGGCGAAGAAGAAGGCCTCCTCGTGACCGAGGTGATCCGGGCCGAGCTCGCCCGGGTCGCTGCCGCGCTGGGCGCCGCCGAGGCGCCCTTCGTGCTGGAGCGGCCCCGCGACGCCGGACACGGCGACCTGGCCACCAACTTGGCTTTGCTGATCGCCCGCACCCGCAAGGCCAATCCGCGCCAGGTGGCGAATGAGGTGCTCGCCGCGCTGGCCTTACCCGAAGGCGTCATCGAGCGCAGCGAAGTCGCTGGTCCCGGCTTCATCAATTTCTGGCTGGCCGAAGATCAGCTGGCCGCGGCGCTGCGTGCCATCGTCGCGGCGGGGGACCGCTACGGGCGGGCCGAGTTCGGCCGCGACGAGCGCATCAACGTCGAATTCGTTTCCGCCAATCCCACCGGGCCGCTGCACGTCGGTCACGGGCGCGGCGCGGCGCTGGGTGACGGGATCGCCGCGCTGCTGGAGTGGACCGGCCACGCGGTCACCCGCGAGTTCTACATCAACGATGCCGGGGTCCAGATCGACCGCCTGGTCGAAAGCCTGTGGGCCCGCATCCAGCAGCAGCGCGGCGCCGAGTCGGGCATTCCCGAGGGCGGCTATCACGGCGAATACCTGGTGGAGGCCGCCGAGCGCGCGGTGGCCGATGTGCCCGAGGCGATCCTGGCGGGCAGCTTCGCGGCGGCGGCGCCCACCCTTCGCAAGTACATCCTGGCGCTGCAGCGCGAAGAGCAGGATCTGCTGCTGCAGGACTTCGGCGTGCACTTCGACCAGCACAGCTCGGAACAGGCCATGTACGACAGCGGACGGGTTGCCGCCGCGCTCGCGGAGCTGGCCGCCAAGCAGCTGAGCTATGAAAAAGAAGGCGCGTTGTGGCTCAGGACCGAGGCGCACGGCGACGACAAGGACCGGGTGCTGCGCAAGAGCGACGGCACCCTCACCTACCTGGTGCCCGACCTGGCCTACCACCGCGACAAGCACGAGCGCGGGTTTACCCGGGTGATCGATGTCTGGGGGGCCGACCATCACGGCTACATCCCGCGGATGCGCGCGGCGCTGCGCGCGCTGGGCTATCCCGACGAGTTCTTCGAGGTGGCCCTGGTGCAGCTCGTCAAGGTGATGAAGGAAGGAGAAGAGGTCCGCATGTCGAAGCGGGCGGGGGATTTCGTGACCCTGCGCGACCTGCTCGACTGGGTGGGCGTGGACGCCGCGCGTTATTTTTTCCTGATGCGCAAGGGCGAGACCCCCTTCGTGTTCGACGTCGACCTGGCGCGCAAGCAGACCGACGAGAATCCCGTCTTCTACGTGCAAATGGCCCATGCCCGGCTCAGCGGGATCTTCCGGGTCGCGGGGATCGAGCCGGAGCAGGCCGGGGATACGGCGGCGCTGGCCGCGCTTCCGGCGCCCGAGGACGCCGAGCTGCTCAAGTTGCTGACCCGCTTTCCCGAGCTGGTTGCCGGCGCCGCGCGCGCGCGGGAGCCGCACCGCATCACCGGCTACCTCGAGGAGCTGGCCCGCAGCGCCCATTTCTGGTACCACCACTGTCGTGTGCTGGGCGAGCCGGAAGCCACCGAGCGCGCCCGCCTGGTGCTGGCCCGCGCCGCGCGCCAGGTGCTGCGCAACGGCCTCAACCTGCTGGGACTTTCCGCCCCCGACCGGATGTGACGTCATGAGCCTGCTCGTCGTCGGCAGCGTGGCCCTCGATTCCATCTTCACGCCCTTCGGCGAAACCGCCGACGCGCTGGGGGGCTCCGCCGTGTATTTCAGCGTGGCCGCGTCGCTGCTGCATCCGGTGCGCGTGGTCGGGGTGGTGGGCAACGACTATCCCGTGGAGGCCCTCGACCTGCTGGGGCAGCGCGGGATCGACTGGTCGGGCGTGGAGCGCGCGGACGGCGAGAGCTTCCGCTGGAAGGGCAAGTACTCCTACGATCTGCAGAGCCGGGAAACCCTGGAAACCCGGCTGGGCGTCTTCGCGGCGTTCCAGCCCAAGCTGCCCGCCGGCTGGCGCGACGCGAAATACGTGTTCCTGGGCAACATCGACCCGGTGCTGCAGCTCAATGTGCTGGACCAGATGCTCGACCCGAAGCTGGTCGTCTGCGACACCATGAACTACTGGATCAAAGGCCAGAAACCCGACCTGCTCAAGCTGCTCAAGCGGGTCGACATCCTGCTGGTCAACGA
Source organism: Gemmatimonadales bacterium (assembly GCA_036566495.1). Taxonomy (GTDB): domain Bacteria; phylum Gemmatimonadota; class Gemmatimonadetes; order Gemmatimonadales; family GWC2-71-9; genus JABFSM01. The sequence goes on from DATCWE010000199.1 coordinate 3,708, forward strand.
CAGCGAGGCCCGCGAGCTCTCCGGCGACTGGAACATTCACCGGGCCGGACGCTGGATCCTGTCCCGCGGCCCCAAGCGGCTGGTGGTCAAGCAGGGAGAATACGGCGCGCTGCTGATCGAGCCCGACCGCACCTTTTACGTCCCGGCTTTTCCGCTCGAGGAAGTGTTCGATCCGACCGGCGCGGGCGACGCCTTCGCGGGCGGGTTCATGGGCTACCTGGCGCGGGTCGATTCGACCGCGCCGGCCCAGCTGCGCCGCGCGATGGTCTACGGCGCCGCCATGGGCGGCTTCGCGGTCCAGGGATTCGGCGTAAAGGGCTTCGATGCCGTCGACTATGACCAGGTGCAGCAGCGGGTCGAAGCGTTCGTCGACCTGACCCACGTGCCCGCGGCGGAGCCGCTCGCGTGAGCAAGCCACTCTACGCCGAGGCCGGCGTCGATCTGGCCGGGGCCGAGGCCGCCAAGCAGCGGATCGCCCGGGCGATCGAGGCGACCCGGACCAGGGAAACCCGCGGCAGCGTGGGTGCTTTCGGGGGCATGGTGGCGGTGCCCCCGGACATCGAGCACCCGCTCCTGGTGCTGAGCATGGACGGCGTGGGAACCAAGGTCCTGGTGGCCCGCGCCGCCGGCCGCTACGACTCGGTGGGCGAGGACCTGGTCAACCATTCGGTGAACGACATCCTGGTACATGGGGCACGCCCGCTGGCGTTCCTCGACTACGTCGCGGGCTCGGGAATGTCGGTGGAGGAGATCGCCGCGCTGGTCGAAGGGGTCGCGCGGGGCTGCATTCGCCACGGCATGACGCTGGCCGGCGGCGAGACCGCGCAGATGCCCGGGCTCTACCGTCCCGGCGAGTACGATCTGGCCGGTACCATCGTCGGGGTGGTCGCCGAGGCCGACGCGATTCACGGCGACCGGATCGTCGCCGGCGACATCCTGCTGGGCTACGAGTCGAGCGGCCTGCATACCAACGGGTACACCCTGGCCCGGAAGATCGTCTTCGAGCAGCATCGGCTCGGACTCGAGGACCGCCTGCCCGGCACCGAGCAGAGTGTGGTGGAGGTGCTGCTCGCCGTGCACCGCAGCTATTTCGCGGCGGTATCTCCCGTGCTGGAGGGGATGCACGGCCTGGCCCACATCACGGGCGGCGGGATCCCCGGCAACCTGATCCGGGTGCTGCCCGAGCGCTGTGCCGCCATGCTCGACACCGACAGCTGGAACTGGCCCCCTGCCTTCGAGTACCTCTGCAAGGCCGGCCCGGTCTCCCTCGCGGAAATGCGCGACGTCTTCAACCTCGGCGTCGGCCTGATCGCCGTCCTGCCGGCCTCGCAGGTGGATGCCGCGCGGGCGGCGGCGGAGCGCAGCCAGTGCCGCACCTGGGTGATGGGTCACGTGGAAGCGGGAGAGCGGAGTGTCCGGTTCGGGTGAGGTGGTCCGGTGCTTAGAGCCGAAACCCGGGCGCGCGCCCGCGCGCTGCAGCTGCTCTACGCCTGGGAAGCCGACGGCTATCCCGAGCTGGATACCATCCTGCCGCGGATCGAACGGCTGACCCGTCCCGCCGCATCGGTGCAGGCGGAGGCGGGATCGCTGGCGCGGGGCGTCATTGCGGAGCGCGCGACGCTCGATGCGCTGTTTGCCGGCGCCGCCGAGCATTGGCGGCTGGACCGGCTGGCCCTGATCGACCGGAACATCCTGCGGCTCGCGGTGTACGAGCTGGTGCACCAGCGGGTGCCGCCCAAGGTCGCCATCGACGAGGCGCTCTGGCTCGCGCACCGCTTCGGCGGCCTGCAGTCCGCCTCCTTCATCAACGGCGTGCTCGACCAGGTGGCCCGCACCCTGGGCCGGCTGTGAGAATCCTGCTGGTCAACTGGCAGGATATCGAGAACCCGCACGCGGGCGGGGCAGAGCTGCATCTCTTCGAGCTGTTCGGCAGACTGGCCGCCAAGGGCCATCGAGTCCACCTGGTCTGTTCGGGGTGGCCGGGGGGAGCGGTGCGCAGCCAGGTGCGGGGCATCTCGGTGGAGCGGCATGGCGGACGCCACAGCTTCGCGCTGGCAGGGCGGGGCGCGATCCGCGCGGCGCTGCGACGCGAGTCCTGGGACGTCCTGGTGGAGGACATCAACAAACTGCCGCTGTATTCCTGCGGGCTGACCGCGCTGCCCTGCTGCGCCATCGTCCCCCATCTTTTCGGCACCACGGCCTTTCAGGAAGCACCCTGGCCGATGGCGGCGCTGGTGGCGCTGGCGGAGCGGCCCATCCCTCGTGTCTACCGGCGCGCGGGCTTTCACGCCATCAGCGAGAGCACCCGGGACGACTTGGTGGAGCGCGGTGTGCCGCGCGAGCGCATCCGGGTCATCCACCCCGGAGTCGATGCCGCGGCCTGCACACCCGCAAGCGGGCTTGACCGGACCCCGGCGCCGACCTTCTTATATGTTGGCCGGCTGAAGCGCTACAAGGGTGTGGAGGTCGCGTTGCGGGCGCTGGTGCTGGCCCGCCGGGAGCGCGGCGATCTCTCGCTGGATATTGCCGGGACCGGAGACGATGCCGCGCGCCTGAGGCGCCTGGCCGGCCAGCTGGGGCTGCACGACGCGGTGCGCTTCCACGGTTACGTGGACGAGGCGCGCAAGCGCCGGCTGTTCCGGGAGGCCTGGGCCAACGTGTTTCCGTCGCCCAAGGAAGGCTGGGGGCTGACGGTGATGGAAGCCGCCGCGTGCGGCACCCCGTCGCTCGCCTCCGACAGTCCGGGGCTGCGCGATTCGGTGCAGGACGGCCGCACGGGGTATCTGGTGCCCCACGGCGACCCCTCGGCGCTGGCCGGCCGCATGCTCGAGCTGGCGCAGAGCCCCGAGCTGGTCGCCGAGCTGGGAGCCGCCGCGCGGCGCGGGGCGCTGGCCTGGAGCTGGGATGACGCGGCGGCTGCGACGGAAGCGCACCTCATGGAGCTCAGCGAGGGAGGTCATTGATGCGGATCACGATCAGCGCCCGGCACTGTGAGGCCACCGAGGCGCTGCGCGAGCGCGCCCGCGCGGTGGCGACCCGGCTGGCGGAGCTGTCTCCCCACGCCCTGGATGCCACGGTGGTCTTCGACGCGGCACCGCTGGTCCATTCCGTCGAGATCCGGCTGCACGCCCGGGGGCGCAAGCTGCTGATCGGGATCGGGCAGGGCAGCGACCACCGCACCGCGCTGGACCGCGCCGAAGAGAAGCTGCGCGCCCAGCTGATGAAGGCGGGCAAGCTCCGCCAGCAATCGCGCCGAGCGGCCTCCCCCCCCCGCGCGCGCTCCACGTGACCCTCCGCCCCAGGGATCTGCTGGCCCGGCGCGGCGACCCGTTGCAGCTCGAGTCGCTCACCGGGGAGCAGGGGCTCGATCGCTCCCTGCCCGATCAGGACGTCGCCAGCCCCGGCCTGGCCCTGGCCGGCTATACCGAGCGCTTCGTGCCGGGCCGGCTTCACGTGCTGGGCGAGACCGAGATCAGCTATCTCCACTCCCTCGACGAGGCGACCCAGCTGCGCTCGCTGGAGACTTTCCTGAGCTTCGAGCCCCCCTGCCTGTTCGTCACCAAGGCGCAGGACGTTCCGCCGCTGCTGCTCAGCCTCGCCAAGCAGCGCGGAATTCCGGTGCTGCGCAGCAAGCTCAAGACCGGGGAGTTCTACCGCCGGATCAAGCCCATCCTCGAAGATGCGTTTGCGCCGCGGACCACCCTGCACGGGTCGCTGGCCGATGTGTATGGCGTCGGGCTGCTGTTTACGGGCCGCTCCGGCATCGGCAAGAGTGAGTGTGTGCTCGATCTGGTGGAGCGCGGGCACCGGCTGGTCGCCGACGACATCGTGCTGGTCTCGCGCAAAGGCAACGACATCCTGATCGGCCAGGGCCACGAGCTGGCGGCGCACCACATGGAGATTCGCGGGGTGGGGCTGATCGACGTCAAAGCCCTCTTCGGCATCCGGTCGGTGCGCGCCCAGAAGCGGATCGAGGTGGTGGTGCAGCTGGAGGACTGGGAAAAAGCCAAAGACGCCGAGCGCACCGGCCTGTCACGGCAGGAGACCACGATTCTCGAGGTGAAAGTCCCCAAGGTCGTGGTGGGGCTCAATCCCGGCAAGAACCTCACGGTGATTTCCGAGGTGGTGGCGATGGCCCACCTGCTCCGCATGACCGGCGTGGACATCGCCACCGCCTTCAACGACCGCCTGATCAAGCGAATGATGGAACAGCGCGGGCTGCGGGAGTACCTCCAGGAAGACTACGAATGAGCGAGGGCCTGCGCGGGGTCGTGGTGGGCCACGGGGGGGTGGCCGCGGCGCTGGTTGCCGCCGCCGAGGAGATCAGCGGGGTTCGCGGCGTGCTGGTGGCCGTGTCCAACAGCGGTCTCGACAAGGCGGGCCTGGAAGCCCGGGTGCTCGACGCGGTCGGCGGAGTGCCCGCCGTCATCTTCGTGGATCTTCCCAGCGGGAGCTGTCTCTTCGCGGCCATGCGGCAGTTGCCCAGCCATCCCGAGCTGCGGGTGGTCACGGGGGTGAACCTGGTCATGTTGCTCGAGTTCCTCTTCCACCGGGAGCGCACGCCCGACGAAGTGGCCAAACGGGCGGCGGAGTCCGGAGCCCGCGGAATCGGCGCGCGCTGATGCCGATCGTGCTCTGCCGGGTGGACGACCGGCTGGTGCACGGCCAGGTGGTGGTCGGATGGGGGCGGCCGCTCGATCTGCAGCGCATCGTCCTGGTGGACGATGAAGTGAGGGGCAGCGATTGGGAGCAGGAGCTCTATCGCATGGCCGCTCCGCCGGAGATCCAGGTGGAATTCGCCAGCGCGGCCGAGGCCGCTCCGCAGCTGGCCGGCTGGGATGCGGGCCGGGAGCGCGTGCTCGTGCTGGTCGGCGCGATCGGAACGGCCGCCGACCTGCTGCGCCGCTCGCCGGGCACCCTGCACAAACTCAACCTCGGCGGCATCCACGCAGGCGCCGGCCGGCGGGAGCGGCTGCGCTACCTCTACCTCTCGGAAGAGGAGCTCGCGATGCTGCATCGGCTGGCCCTGGAAGGCCTCGAGGTTACCGCGCAGGATCTGCCCACCTCCCGGCCGGTCGCGCTCAAGGAGTTGGGGTGAACGAGCTGCCGGTGGTTTCGCTGTTGCTCTGGGGCACCATCGTCGGGCTCGACCTGGCGAGCGTGCTGCAGGGACTGCTCAACCGGCCGCTGGTGGCCGGTGCGGTGGCGGGCGTCATCATCGGCGACCCTGGTGCCGGTCTCCGGATCGGCGCGGCGCTCGAGCTGTTCGCGCTCGACGTGTTGCCCGTAGGGGCATCCCGCTACCCCGATTACGGCGCGGCCACGGTGGCGGCGGTCGCACTGGGCGCCTGGCAGCCCTGGGCCGCGGCGCTGGGTCCCGCGGTGCTGCTCGGCCTGCTGCTCGCCCAGCTGGGCGGGGTGACCATCGTGACCCATCG
>DATCWE010000214.1:0-6899 GCA_036566495.1 Gemmatimonadales bacterium
CGCCGCGTGCACCCGCGTAGGCTCGCCGCGCGCCGCGGCGTTCATCCCGTCGAGCCGGTAGAGCCCCATCGCGTCCAGCGCCCGGACGTTCTGGCGATAGTGGAAATACTGCGCCGTCGACAGGTTCCACTCGTTTCCCCGCTCGACGCCCGGCACGGGATTCTTGATGCGCACCAGCCGGTCCGCGGCGGGAAACGGCAGCGGATCCAGCACGACGCGCTGCAGCAGCGTGTAGATCGAGCCGGTGGCCCCCAATCCGATCCCGAGCGTGAGGATCGCGGCCAGCGAAAAGCCGGGATGCCTTCGCAACCCGCGGAATCCGAAGCGGAGATCGCGCAGCACCGCGTTCCGTGCCTCGCCGCGCGCGCGCTTCCGTGCGGAGCGCAGGTCGATGCGCTCGATCTGGGCCTTCAGCTTGCGCAGGTCGCCGAACCGTTCGCGCGCCTCCCGTTCCGCCGCCTCCCGCGAGAGGCCCTGCCCCACCAGCTCCTCGATGCGCTCCTCGAGATGGAAGCTCAGCTCATCCTTGACCTCTCCGCGGACGCCGCGCGCCCCGAGCGGCAGCCGGAAGACCCGCCGCAGTCCCTCCCACCGGTCGCTCATCGGGCGCCCTCCGTCGTCAGCACCAGCTGTACCGCTTCACTGTAGCGCGACCACTTGGTGACTTCGGCGGCAAGCTGACGGCGGCCCGCGGACGTGAGCTGGTAATACTTGGCCCGGCGTCCTTTGTCGGTGTAGCCCCATTCCGCTTCCAGCCAGCCTCGCTCCTCCAGCCGGTGCAGCGCGGGATAGAGCGCGCCTTCCTCGATTTGCAGCCGCTGGTGGGTGGCCTGTTCGATCCAGCGCACCACGCCGAGGCCATGCATGGGGCCCCAGCTCAGCGTCTTCAGCAGCAGGAGGTCCAGGGTGCCGCGCAGCAGGTCGAGCTCGGTGACGGGCATGAGGTGGCTCCTTTCGATAACCTAAGGTTCTTAGGTTATGACGCAACGGCCCCCAAAAGCGTTGCAGGCAGCCGGAACGAGCCTTCCCCCCTGCTTCAGGAAGCCTTCAGAGTAGCCCGGTCAGATTCGCAGGGAGGCTGTGAAAGGATGGCTGCCATGCCGCGATGCAACGGAGTCCTCGTCGCCCTGGCGTTGGTTCTGGGCTGCAAGTTTCAGGGAACCCCGGTACCCGTAACGGGCGAGACCCAGCTGCTGGCAGGAGAATGGGAAGGGACCTATTTCAGCGACGCGACCGGCCGGACCGGAAGCATCCTGTTTCATCTCAAGGCGGGAACCGACTCGGCCTACGGAGACGTGCTGATGATTCCGGCCCAGGCCGAGTATTCGCGTCTGCCCACCATGCCGGAAAGCCCGCGGCCGTTACGCAAGCCCGGCCGCGTGCTCACGATTTCGTTCGTGCAATGCGAAGACCGCAGCGTGACCGGGCGGCTCGACCCCTATGAGGATCCCGATACGGGCGAAAGGCTCTTCACCACGTTTGAGGGCCGCCTGGAAGGAAAGACCTTCCACGGCACGTTCCTCACCCTCTTTTCGGCCAGCGGCCAGCGCGTCGGCGGAACCTGGAGCGTCGCGCGGAAGACGGAGTAGCGACTTCTACTCGCGCCGGATCTGCACTCCGCCGTTGGTCGTGATCAGGCGAACGGTGGGTCCACCGCGACCCAGATCCGTGGTGATCCGCCGACCCAGTTTCCCCTGCACGGTCACCGGAAAATCGATGTCCACACCCCCGTTGACGGTGCCGGTCTCGAGGTGGGCGGAATAGCCGCTCGGCACGGTGACGTGCACACCGCCGTTGGTCGTCGTCGCATCGAGTCCCTTGCCACGCCAGCCATCGCCGTCGAGCGCCACATGCAATCCGCCGTTGGTGGTTTCCGCGACCACGTCACCGTTCACCGCATCGAGATGGATTCCTCCGTTCAGGGTCTCCATCCGGAGCGTCCCGGTTACTCCGGCCACCGCGATCCCGCCGTTGTGCGCCTTGAGATCCAGATCCGTGCGGGCCGGGACTCTCACTTCGTAGCTCACCGACCACCATTCGCGATTCCTGGTGTCGGGACCCTCCGCATAGATCCGCCCCGCCTCGACGTGCAGCTCGATCGCTTCCGCCAGCTGCTCGGCGCGTGACTCGCTCCGGGCGTGCGCCTCGACCAGGGCACGGACCAGGATGTCCCGGCGGTTCTCCCCGATCACCGTGACCCCGCCGTTGTTCCGGCCGTCCACATTGAGGACGCCGCCAGGAGCCGCGATGGTCCGCTCGACCACGTTGCAGACCCGCTCGGTATCCCGGTCACCCCGCCACCGAGAGCAGGACACCCCCCAGTCTCCGGGTTCGAAGCGGCGCTGCGCATTGGCGGCGATTGGGACGGCGAGCAGAACGAGTACCGGCAGACTCAGCCGGTTGCGGAGGAACCACAGGAAAGGCATGGGGCAGACTCCTGGGAGGACAGGTCAGGAAGGTAGACAGGGGTGGGCCGGAAACCGTTGCATCCAACCCCAGGCCCCCACTCCCATCCCCCCAATCCCTAGTTCTTGATCTTTACATCCGCCCCGGGGCACTTGACCCGGTGGAAGCGCAGCTCGATGCTGGGCCCGTCGCCTTCATTGCGGGGAATCAGCGCCCCGTCGGAGGCCATCCGGTACATGATGCGCTGCGGAAAGTCCTTCTTGGCGAGGTTTTCGAACAGCACGTATTCGTCGGCGAGGGTTTTCAGGGTATACACGCTCTCCGGCTTGCCGTCGCTGGAGGCGGCAAACACCACGCCGCTGTCCACCGCCTGGATCCTGGTGAACTCGAATCCGGTCGCGTGCTGCTTGGTCAAGTAACGGGTTGTGGCGAGCAGGAGGTTTTCCGAGGGCGTCGTCCAGATCTCCTCGACGACCTGGTCCTTGCTGAGTTCCCCCTGCCAGCAGCCTTCCATGAACTTGAGCCGGGAAAAATCCACCGAGGGCTTCGGCGGCGCTTTGGGTTTCTCGATCGGCTTGGGGTGTTCCTGGGCCGCGAGGCCTGGGGCGGCGAAGCAAGCGCCGGCGAGCATGAGCAATCCGGGGATTCGCATAGGGCTGGAAATCTACCGTTTGGGGGTTGGGAGCATAGAGAAGACGACGCCCGGCGGGCCGCCGACACATGCGGGCCGAGCGCCCGCCCCTTGACCGGAACCGGCCGATTTATTATCTATCAATCCGGATGAACGGATTAATAACGTGACCGCACCCGCCGTTTTCGGCCGCCTGAGCGCGCTGGCCGACCCGATTCGGGGCCGCCTGCTCCTGGCCCTCGAGCGCCATGAGTTGACGGTCCGGGAGATTCAGGCGGTGCTGCAGCTGCCCCAGTCCACCGTCAGCCGCCACCTCAAGGTGCTGGCCGATCTGGAGTTGGTGGTGACCCGCAGCGAGGGCACCAGTAACTGGTATCGCATGCCGGCGCGGGAGCTCGAGCCCTCGGCCCGCCGGCTTTGGCTCGCGGTGCGGGAAGAAGTGGCCGGCAGCTCCGGCGCCCGGCGGGATGCCGCACGCTTGCAGCGGGTCCTGGCCGACCGTCACCTGACCTCGCAGCGCTTTTTCGATTCGACGGCGGGCCAGTGGGACCGGCTCAAGAGCGAGCTGTTCGGGACCAGCCCCGAGCTGCATGCGCTGCCCGGCCTGCTCGATGAAGCATGGACCGTCGGCGACCTCGGATGCGGCACCGGCCACCTCGCGGCGGCCCTGGCTCCGTTTGTGCACCGGGTGATCGGGGTCGACGAGTCGGCAGCCATGTTGAAGAGCGCACGCCAACGCACCCGCGAGGTGACCAACGTGGAGCTGCGCAGCGGCACGCTCGAGGCCCCGCCCCTCGAGTCCGCCGAACTGGATGCCGCACTGCTCATGCTGGTGCTGCACCACGCCACCGATCCCGGTCGCGTGCTGGCCGCCGCCCACAGCGCGCTGCGCCCGCGCGGCAAGCTCTTGATCGTCGACATGCTGCCCCATGACCACGCGGAATACCGCGAGCAGATGGGGCACCAATGGCTCGGTTTCGGGGAAACCGAGCTCCGCGGCTGGCTCGAGCAGAGCGGATTTGCCGCAGTGCGCTACGTGACGTTGCCGATCGACCCGAAGGCGAAAGGTCCCGCCTTGTTCGCGCTATCGGCTCGCAAGGCCGGACCGGTTCACCAGTAACCCTTCACCTTTCACCTTTCACTTTTCCTGGTTCCTCCTATGACGACTATCTCTGCCCCTGCCCGCGCTGCCTACAAGGTGAAGGACTTGTCCCTCGCCGAATTCGGCCGCAAGGAGATCCGCCTCGCCGAGCAGGAAATGCCCGGCCTCATGGCCATCCGCGCCGAATACGCGGGGCAGCGTCCGCTCGCCGGCGCCCGCATCATGGGCTCGCTCCACATGACGGTACAGACCGCGGTGCTGATCGAGACCCTGGTCGAGCTCGGCGCCGACGTGCGCTGGGTTTCCTGCAACATCTTCTCGACCCAGGACCACGCAGCCGCCGCGGTGGTGGTGGGCAAACAGGGCACCGAGGCGAAGCCGCGCGGCACCCCGGTCTTTGCCTGGAAGGGAGAGAGCCTGGACGAATACTGGTGGTGCACCGAGCAGGCGCTGATGTGGCCCGACGGCGGCGGCCCCACCCTGTTGCTCGATGACGGCGGCGACGCGACCCTGCTGGTGCACAAGGGCGCCGAATTCGAGAAAGCCGGGAAGATTCCTGCCTTCGATCCGGAGCACGACCCCGAGGAGTGGGGGGTCATCCTCGACCTGCTGCGCGCTGAAGCGGAAAAGAACCCGGGGCGCTGGACCAGGGTGGCGGCCGAGTTGCGCGGCGTCTCCGAAGAAACCACCACCGGCGTGCATCGCCTGTACGAGATGATGAAGGCGGGGACCTTGCTGTTTCCCGCGATCAACGTCAACGACTCGGTCACCAAGTCCAAGTTCGACAACATCTACGGCTGCCGGCACTCGGTGATCGACGGGCTCAACCGCGCCACCGACGTCATGCTGTCGGGCAAGCTCGCGGTGGTCTGCGGCTACGGCGAGGTGGGCAAGGGCTGCGCCCAGGCGCTCAAGGGCCAGGGCGCGCGCGTCGTCGTCACCGAGATCGACCCGATCTGCGCGCTGCAGGCCGCCATGGAAGGCTTTCAGGTCAGCACCGTCGACGCGGTGATCGCCAGCGCCGACCTCTTCATTACCGCGACCGGCAATTTCAACATCATCACCGCGGCCCACATGGCGCGAATGAAGGACAAGGCCATCGTCGGCAACATCGGCCATTTCGACAACGAGATCGACATGGCCGGCCTCAAGAAGATCCCCGGCATCAAGCGGATCAACATCAAGCCGCAGTACGACGAGTGGGTCTTTCCCGACGGCCACAGCGTAATGATCCTGGCGGAAGGGCGCCTGCTCAACCTGGGCTGCGCGACCGGGCATCCCAGCTTCGTGATGTCGGCCAGTTTCACCAACCAGGTAATGGCCCAGATCGAGCTGCACAGCAACGCGGGGAAGTACCAGAAGGAGGTCTACGTGCTGCCCAAGCACCTCGACGAGAAGGTGGCGCGGCTGCATCTGGACAAGCTGGGCGTCGAGCTCACCGAGCTTACCGCCGAGCAGGCGCAGTACATCGGCGTCAAGCCGGGAGGTCCGTACAAGCCGGACCATTATCGCTACTAGCGTTCGGGCGGTGGGTCGTGCCTGAGGGTCGTGGCCGGCCGCCGCGAGGGCGTTAGCGTGGCAGCGGCACCGCCAGCAGGACCGGCGCGCTGAGCGCGGTGCCGGCCCGCCGGCTGCCGTGGTCGGAGTACTTCTCCCACTGGCTGTTGGCCACGTAGACGAAGCTGTCGCCCACCACGGCTCCGATGGTGGGTTCGTCGGCCAGGGGCAGATTCCGGTCGAGCACCGTCACGCCAACGATGCGGACTCCCCCGGAGTCCAGCCGAAACCGCACGATGCGCGGGGGCAGGATCCCGTTTTGCACCGCGACGATGGCCCCGCGATCCCAGGCGATGCCGTCGCAGCCGAGCGAGGTGGAGCCAGGCAGGTCCGCCACCCGGATCACCGCTCCGCTGGCCAGATCCACCCGCAGTAAGCCGTGAGAGTAGTCGGCCAGGTAGAGGGCGCGCCCGTCCGGCGTGGGAGCGAGACCCTGCAGCGAGCGGAAGAGCGGGTTGCGCATGGGCTCGAGGCTGTCGCCCCCGGGCCGCAGCCGGTAGAGCACCGGCTCATTCGAGTCGGTCAGGAACACGTCGCCGTGCGGTCCCACCGCCAGGTCGCCGAGCACGTGCCCCCCCGGTACCACGGGAAGCTCCCAGCGCCGCTCCAGCGCGCCATCGCTCAGACGCACCCGCAGGAGCGCCGCGAGACTGGAATCCCCCGGGGCGAAACCTTCCATCTGCGCCAGCCCGGAGCTCGTCGCCCAGAGCACCCCGCCTTGGGGGTCCACCCGTACCCCGAGGATCGCGCCCATCCCGTGCTGGTGGCGCGGCCAGAGCTCCCGCGCCGCGCCGGCCGGAGTCAGCTCGGCGATGGTGCCGTGCCGCACGCTGGCGAGATAGAAATTGCCGCTCTTGGCATCGTGGTCCATGCCTTCCGGCCAGAAGGTCGAGTCGGGAAAGCTGGCCCTAACCCGGCTGTGCACCAGCGGCGCGCGGTTTGCCTCGACCGCCGCCACGACCGCTGCGAAGCCCGGCAGCCCCAGATAGCGGGCGATGCTGCTGTCGGCACGGAGGTCCCGCCCCAGTCCCAGCCGGGCGTAGTCGTCCAGGGACCGCAGCAATCCCGCGGTGTCGGCTCGCCGCGCCGCGATCAGCGCCCGGCCCCAGACATAGGCGGGCTGCGTCGGCCAGGCGCGGGCCGCGCGCTCGATCTCCGCCCGCGCCGTCACGAGGTCCTGGGCGCGGAAGGCCGCGACGCCGC
>DATCWE010000222.1:0-4558 GCA_036566495.1 Gemmatimonadales bacterium
GCGACAATTGCTCCTATTCGGGCTCAGGCTCGCAAGGACATCTGGCTATTCGGAGGAGGCGCCCTGTTTCGCAGTTTTTTGGAGGCAGGGTTGGTCGATACGGTTGAAGTCGCGATTATTCCGGTGCTCCTCGGTAGCGGCATTCCGCTGCTTCCCCCGCCCGCTCACCGAGCGACCCTCAAGCTCACCGGACACCGCACCTACAAGACAGGTATTGTATCCACGGAGTACACCGTCTCACCGTCGCCTGCCTAACCCGCGCTTACGGCTGCCGGGGTGCAAGCGCCTCCAACAGAAGCACCAGCCGTCAGGCGCCGAAGCAGCTCCTCCTAGCACGAGGCGGCGATATGATGAAGTTCCTCAAGGCCCTTAGTCCCATCCAGCAAGGCCTGGTGGCCACCTTCTGGTTCGCTGCTATCATGGTCCTCTTCCGACTCGGCTACGGTGCCTTCGACCCCGATTTCCGAACGTGGGGACCAGTCGCCATAGCGCCTCTCTTCGGGCTAAGTCGGTATGTCACTGCCACGGGTCGCAATCCATTCCCGCCCGAGTTGATGATCGCCATCGGCTATGCCGCCCTGCTGGTGTATGCCAGGGGTTTTGTGAGAGATGGGCTCCCAGGTCCCCTCAGCGAGTGGATCCTGTGGGGACTGATAGTGGCCCTGCCGGTGGCAGTTATTGTATGGGGCGTCGTCAAGATTCGACGGCGTGACACCCCGCCTGCAACCACCGCCGCTGCGCCACACAAGTGAAGACTGTTGACAAGAGGTGCCATTATGAATATCGGCATGCCTGAGCTGATGCTCACGCTTCTCATCTGGGGACTCCCGATCGTTCTCGCCGTCCTGCTCCTCCGGGCGCTTCGGGACCTGGTCCGAGCCCAGCAACAGATAATCGAGTCCTTGACTCGCATTGAGCAGAGCATCCAAGCCCGCTGAGCAGCACGTCGACAGTTAGGCATCCTGGAGCGTCGCTTGAGTGAACGTCGCCGTCCCTGCTGGAGAGAATGGCTCCCCCTAGCTGTCCTATTGACGTGCCCGGAACGGGTCGTCGAAGCGCAGGCCCGCTTCCCTTGGCCGCTTGTACAGCTCGGCTTGGTTAGCCAGGGCTCGCCACTCACTTCAGAATCTGGCTGGGCCTTGGGAGCGCGCCTGCCGATCGGCCTCACGCGCCATCTTCGTCTCGCACCAACATTCGAGTTTGCAAAAACCCATGTGACTTCAAGCATTGTCCCCTGCTTTTTCGTCGGAACGCCACCACAATGCTTGCATCGACCGGACCAGGAGTCGACGCTCTATTTCGGCGCGGTTATTGACATTCAGCCATTCCCGAATGGCAAGGTGCGCCCGTTTGCAGAAACCGGTGGGGCGTTCGGCCGCAGTCTGTCACCGCCGAACCCGGGTGAGAAGCGCAGCTTCCTGCTCCCACAGTGGGGGCTGGGTGTTGACGTGCCCACCCGGTTTGGCGTGCTGTCTGCCATTGGGTTTATGAGAATCCTCGATCGCTGGCCGGATCGTCTCGACAAGGCCACGATGACAACGCTGCTGATCGGATTCAGACCGGGTGGCCGGCGATAGCCAAGCGGCCCCGCACACTGCCTCACAAAGGAGGCACCTCGATGCGCGGCTGCTGTTGCGCCGTGAGCAGCGCGTTGAGCGGAGCCAGCTCCCGCGTCACCCAGCCGTTGAACTGTTGCGCCACCTCGCCCAGCTCGCGGCCGATCGCCGCCGTGCGGGCCACCTGGGTGGCCGAAGGCCTTCCTTCGTAGCCGTTCACGCTGCCGTAGAGCTCGACCAGATTCTCGCGCAAGCGCTCCTCACCGGTGATCATGCCGCCTTCCTTCGTCGCGACGATCTTCTTGCGCAGCTCGTCCACCGCGGCGGACGCGGCGCGCAGCTTGCCCCCCAGGTCTGCGTTGCCGCTGAGACCGGCGGCACGGGCTTCGAGGGCGCTCCGCACCCCGTTCATGCGCTCGACCAATGAGGTCATCTCGCCCAGCATGCCGTAGAGCTTGAGCGAGAGTGCATACTGCGCCTTGCGGTCCAGGGCCGTGTGCTTCACCCGCGGATCGGGAACGACACGCAGCGCCGCCGAGTATTCCTGATCGCCCTCCAGCAGCCGCACGGTGTAGCGCCCCGGCAGGAAGCGCGGTCCGGTGGCGAACCCGGCGGTGGCGGCCGGCGGGATGCGGGGCGGCGGCATCCGCATGGGCCAGGCGACCCGGCTCAAGCCCCGGCGCTTACTGGTCGGAAGCGAGGCCAGCAGCTTCCCCGCCGAGTCGCGCACCTCGAGCTTCATGTCGCCGAAGATGTGGCGCTTCTGCAGGAAATAGGTGATGATCGCGTCGCCCGGGGGATTGGGACCCACGAACGCCGCATCGCCGTTGACCCAGCCGCCGCCCGCGCCGAGTACCTGCACGATGGGCTTGCCCTGCAGGAAGGCGGCGCTCTTCGCCAGCGTCTCCGGGGTGAGCGCACGCAGCGGGGTGATGTCGTCGATGATCCAGATGCCGCGCCCGTGGGTCGCGACGACGAGGTCGTGATCGCGCGGGTGAATGGCCATATCGCGCACGGCGACCGCGGGGAAGTCGCCGCCTTTGTAGCGCGACCACTGCCCGCCCCCGTCCACCGAGATCCACAGCCCGAATTCGGTGCCGAGAAAGAGCAGGCGCGGATTGACGAGATCTTCCTTGATCACGTGCGCGTAGCCGCGCACCGGCGAGCCCGGCGTCACCAGCGCCGTCCAGGTCTTGCCGTAGTCGAGCGACTTGTAGGCGTAGGGCCGCAGGTCGCCGAAGGTGTGCAGGTCGAAGGTGGCGTAGATCGTTCCGGGTGCGAAATGTCCCGGCTCCACCGAGGAAACCCAGGCGTTCTTGGGGAGTCCCTGGATGTTGCCGACCACGTTGGTCCAGCTGGTGCCGCCATTCTGCGTGACCTGCAGGTTCCCATCATCGGTGCCGGCCCAGATCAGCAGCGGATTCCTGGGTGACTCGGCGATCGCGTAGATCGTGGTGTGCGTCTCCGCGGAGGAATTGTCCACGGTCACCCCGCCGGACTGCTCCTGCTTCTGCTTTTCCGGGTCGTTGCTGGTCAGGTCGGGCGAGATGCGCGCCCAGGTCTGGCCGAAATCCCGGGACCGGAACAGGAATTGTCCGCCCAGATAGATGGTCCCGTTCCGCGTCGGGCTGATGTGGATGGGCGTGTTCCAGTTGAACCGCAGCTTGCCCTCCTTGTACTCGGGCAGCGGCTTGATGTCGCGGATTTCGTGGGTCTTGCGGTTCACGCGCCCGATGTAGCCACCCTGGGCTTCGGCATACAGATAGTCGTTGTCGGTCGGATCGGGGAACATCCAGAAGCCGTCGCCCCCGTACATGTTCTCCCAGCGGCTGTTGGTGATCCCGCCGGGGTACTGCGATTCGCCGACCCAGGAGCTGTTGTCCTGCAGCCCGCCGTACACCTTGTAGGGCCGGTCCAGATCCACGCTCACGTGATAAAACTGGGAGATCGGCAGGTTCTCCGCCTTCCACCAGCGGTCGCCGCCGTCGTAGGAATACCAGAGGCCGCCGTCGTCGCCGGTCATCACGTGGTCGGTGTTGAGCGGGTCGACCCAGACATCGTGGTGATCGCCGTGGGTGCCGCCGCTGATGTTATTGAAGGTGGCGCCCCCGTCATTGCTCATGATCAGGGGTCCGTCCGGCTTGTAGATCTTGTTCTCGTTCTTCGGATCGACGATCAGGTTGGCGAAGTAGAACGGCCGCCAGATCATGTTCTGGCTGCGGTCCTTCATCTGCCAGGTCGCGCCGCCGTCTTCCGAGCGGTAGAGGGCATTGAGGGGAGGAACCGCTTCGATGAAGGCGTAGACCACGCTGGGATTGGAGGGCGCGGCGCTCACCGCGACACGGCCCCAGGGCTTGGGCGGGAGCCCCTTGGCGGACTTGTCGTCGAGCTGGGACCAGGTGGCGCCTCCATCGGTGCTCTTGAACAGCCCGCTGCCGCTGGGCGCCTCGGGGCCATCGCCACCGGAACGAAAGGTCCAGCCCTTGCGGCGGAAATCCCACATCCCGGCGTAGAGCGTCTTCGGATTGCGGGCATCCATGGACAGCATGGAGCAGCCGGTGGAGGGATTGCCGCCCGCGAGCACCTTCGACCAGGTCTTGCCGGCATCGCTGGTCTTGTAGACGCCGCGGTCGTCGCTGTCGCTCCAGAGCTTACCGGTGGCGCAGACGTACACGGTATTGGGATCACTCGGGTCGATCAGGATCTTGGCGATTCGCTCGGACTCCTTGAGGCCGAGGTTGGTCCAGTTGTCGCCGCCATCGGTCGAGCGGTACACCCCGTCGCCCACCGACACGCTGTTCCGGGTCCACGCTTCCCCGGTGCCGACCCAGATCACCTTGGGATTGCTGGGGTCGATGCTGACCGCGCCGATGGACTGCACCGGCTGCTTGTCGAACACGGGCTTGAACGTGGTACCGCCGTTGCTGGACTTCCAGACGCCGCCGCTGGCCGCCCCGACGTACACGGTGAGTCGATCGCCCTCGTGCACCGCGGCCAGCGCG
>DATCWE010000240.1:0-3765 GCA_036566495.1 Gemmatimonadales bacterium
CCCGGCGGTGGCACAGGCCCAATCGACTACTCCGACCCCGGCGACCATCCGTTTGTACGAGCAGACCTCGGGAAACGTGCTCGGGGCGGAGAAACGGGTCTACACCTCTTACTTCAACACCCTGCGAACCCGCTACATCGGGGTGGAGGTGACGTTGGAGTATCCGGCGGCCGCGGAAGCCTCCAGGCTGTCAGTGGGCTGTCAAATGACCCGGCCGGATGGGAGGGTCATCGAGGGCATCTGGAAGCTCGGAATGACGATTTCGGCTGGATCCACCAGCGCGGTGGGCGCCAACGTCATGTTTGGGGCAGGACGAGACGGGTGGCAGACCGGCATTCACAAGGTGACCTGCGCGGGCGCCGGCCCCTTGGGAGAGGTTTCCTTCCAGATGAGCCCCGGGCCCTCGCTGCTCACGGACCTGGAGTTTCGTCTCAAGGAGGTGCGCTTCTTCCCCACCGGGGCACGGATCAATCCCATCGGGCAGCGGAGCTACCAGGACCTGTTCACTGCGTCGGAGGCCACCCGCATCGGGATCGAGCTCAGCTTCCTCCATCCGGGACTGACCAAGGGCGGCGCGGTGCCGATCGACTGCTACGTGCTGACAGGGATCGGCCGCATTCTCGGTGTCATGAACGCCGTCTACGAGTTCGAGTCCGCGTCGACCAGCGGCAGCGTGGCCGTCGGACTCGGCTGGGATCAACCGGGCCAGTGGGCCAGGGGTGACTATCTCACGGTCTGCCAGATGCATGGGCGCCCCATCGCGGTGGAGCGCTTCTCCGTCCGGTGATCCGAGCTAGGGGACCTTGGGCGCCTCCACCCTCGTGAAGATTCCGCCCAGCCCCTTGTCTCGCAGCAGCTTGTTGAACTGATCCAGGTCCCGCTGGATGATCCGGTCCAGCTCGTCCCGCGCCGCCCGCGCGCGCTGTCGCAGCACCGCGCCCACCTCCCGCTGCGACGCCGTAGGCGGGTTGTCGGTGCTGCCGATGTCGTTGATCAGGTAGACCAGCTTCTCCCCCGTCTTCGCGGGGTAACGGATCAGGTCCTGCCCCCGGCCCGTGATCCGGAGCTGGGTGAGCTGCTCCTCCACCGCGATGAACTTCTGCTCCAGCGAGTCAGCCGCGTTGGCCACTTCCTTGTCGTCCTTCGCGAGTGCCTTGAGCGTCGCGAGCTGCAGGCGGACCGACTCCGTCGTGTTGGTCATGTCCACCACGCTGTCGAGCGCCCGGCTCAGCTCCCCCGCCAGCTCCACCTGGGCCCGGATGTCCTGCTCGCTGCCCGGCGTGTTGGGGTCCTTGCGCAGCTCGAGCGGCTGGGTGAATTCCTGGCCGCCCGCGCGGAGCCGCACGGTGTATCGCCCCGGCGCCGCCAGCAGCGCCACCCGCCCCAGGCTCGGGCTCGCCTTCCCGGCCAGCTCGGCCCGCAGGTCGGAAGCATAAAGCGGCGCGTTGCGGGCCAGGGGCTCTTTGGTCTGCTCCAGCTGGAGATTCCAGGTGACGCGGTTGATCCCCGCGGCCTTGGGCGGATCCTTGATAACCCGCACTTCTTTTCCGCTGGCATCCAGCAGCGCGAGCGATACGCTGTCCTTGGTGGACTTGAGCCAGTAGTTGATCGACGCTCCGTAGGGCGGATTCTGCCCCGTCACCGGGTCGTACCAGGCCGACATCGGCGGCTCCGCGAAGCGGTATCGATAGGCCGGCCGCGGCGCGAACAGATGCACCTCCTTCGCGGCCACCTCGCTGGTGAGCTGCTGCAGCGGGGTGATGTCGTCCAGGATCCAGAAGCCGCGCCCATAGGTGGCGATCACCAGATCGTTGAAGTGCTCCTGCACCGTGACGTCGTGCACCGGCGCATGCGGCAGATTGCTCTGCAAGGGCTGCCACAGCTCGCCGTCATTGAACGACACGTAAATCGCGTTCTCGGTGCCGAGGTAGAGCAGCCCGCGGCGCACCGGATCTTCCTTGACCCAGTGGGCGTAGCTGAGCGGCGTCTTCGGAATGCCGTTCACGATCAGCTTCCAGCTCTTGCCGTAGTCGTTGGTCCGGTAGACCCACGGCTCACGGTTGTCCACCTGGTGCCCGTCCACCGTCACATAGGCCGTCCCGGCGTCGTAGCGCGACGGCGCGATGTTGCTGACCGTGCTCCACTCGACCAGCCCCGGCAGGTTGGAGCTGACGTTGGTCCAGGTCTTCCCGCCGTCGCGGGTGAGCTGGAGCAGCCCGTCATTGGTGCCCGCCCAGATCTGCCCCTTCTCCAGCTTCGACTCGGCGATCGCGAACACCACTCCGGCGTATTCCACCCCGATATTGTCGGGCGTGAGGCCTCCGGAGATTACCTGGTGGGTGGTGTCGTTCCGGGTCAGGTCGGGGCTCAGCAATCGCCAGGTCTTGCCGCCGTCGCTGGTGATGTGGACGTGCTGGCTGCCGACGTACACCGTGTTGTGATCATGCGGTGAGATCACCACCGGAAAGGTCCAGTTGAAGCGGTACTTCACCTCGCGGGCCGAGTGGCCGGCAGTCATCTCGGGCCAGATCTCGATGTTGTTGGCGATCCCGGTGCGGACGTCGTAGCGGGACACGATCCCGCCCACGCTGCCGAAGCCCGAGGCGCTGGACCAGACCAGGTTGGGATCCTCGGGGTCGGGCGTGGCCCAGCCGCTCTCGCCGCCGCCCACCGAGTGCCACATCCCGCGCGGGATGTCGCCGGTGCGGCTGTTGCTCGGCCCCCGCGCCGAAGGCCCGTCCTGGCGGTTGCCGTAGACGAAGTAGGGAATCCGGCTGTCCACCGTCACGTGGTAGATCTGGGCGATGGGCAGCTGGACCTGGAGCCAGGTCTTGCCCCGGTTGCTGGTGATCGAGATCCCGCCGTCGTGCCCCACCGTCATCCGGTTGCCGTTGGAGGGATCGATCCAGATGTCGTGATGGTCTCCGCCCGGCACCTCGGAAAAGGGCGGCGAGATCGAGGTGCGGCCGCCGTCCAGCGTCTTGGTCCACCCCGAGGTGAGGAAGTAGGCCTCGTTCTCGTTGTCGGGCATCACCGCCATGCGGGTGTAGTACTGGGTCCGCCCCGCCAGCTCGCGGTCGTGGCTCACCACCTCCCATTTGGCGCCCCCATCGTCCGAGCGCCACAGCTCACCCGACTCCGCCTCGACACCGGGGAGGGGGACGCCGTCGCTGGTCTCGATCAGCGCGTAGACCCGATTGGGATTGCTGCGGGCCACCGCCAGGTCCACCTTGCCGAACGGTTTGGCCGGGAGGCCGTTGCCGGTAAGCCGCTTCCAGGTGGTGCCGCCGTCGACGCTCTTCCAGATCCCGCTGCCCGCGCCGCCGCTCTTGCGTCCCCAGGTGTGGATGACGAATTGCCAGGTGGATGCATAGAGGATGCGCGGATTGGTCGGGTCCATCGCGATGGCGTATGCGCCGGTGTTCTCGTCCACGAACAACACCCGCTCCCAGCTCTTGCCACCGTCGCTGGTCCGGTAGACGCCGCGCTGCTGCTGCGGCCCATAGGAGCGTCCCACCGCCGCGGCGTAGACGACGTCGGGATTGGCAGGATGAATGACGATGCGCCCGATCCGGCCGGTGCTGTCGAGCCCGGAGCGAACCCAGGTCTTACCCGCGTCGGTGGATTTGAAGATCCCCCAGCCGAGCGAGACGTTGCTGCGGATCGAGGATTCGCCGGTACCGGCCCAGACCACGTTGGGGTCCGAGGGCGCTACCGCCAGCGCGCCGATCGCGGAGACCGGCATGCTGTCGAAGATCGGCGCCC
>DATCWE010000329.1:0-2680 GCA_036566495.1 Gemmatimonadales bacterium
CTCTCGGAGCGCGACGCGGCCATCGCGCGGCTGGAGCACCTGGAAGACGCCCTCGCCAGCCTGCCGCACATCGCTTCGGTCGATGCCTTCCAGGGCTGGATCTATTCGAGCGGCGAGGGGCACGACGCCGCGGCGCGGGACGCGGCCTGGCTGCGGATCCGGGGGCGCTTCGAGGAAGCGGTGGACTGGAGCGGGCTGGTGGCGGAGCGCATCGCGCGGTGGTATCGCCAGCTGCACATCTATCTGTATCCGTTCTACTACATCGAATACGGCATCGCCCAGCTCGGCGCGCTGCAGGTCTGGCGCAATCAGCGGCAGCAGGGCGCCGCCGCGCTCGAGGCGTATCGCCGCTTCCTGGAGCTGGGTGCGACCCGGCCGCTGCCGGAGCTGTACCACGAGGCCGGGGCCGCGCTGATTTTCGATCCGGTGGCGATGCGGCCGCTGATCGATATGGTCGAAGAGGAGATGGATGCGCTGCGGAGAGTGATTGGGTAAGCAGGGAGCAGCGAATCAGGGAATGGTGCTAGATTTCCGCCCTACACACCGAACACCCGGAGCTTATGGCCAAAGAAGAAGGCATCGAGATGGAAGGGGTGGTGCAGGAAGTGCTGCCCGACCGCAACTACCGCGTGTTGCTGGAAAACGGCCATACCATCCTGGCCTATGCCGCCGGGAAAATGAGCAAATTCAAGATCCGGGTGCTGGAAGGCGACCGGGTTAGCGTGGTGCTCTCCCCCTACGACCTCACCCGGGGTCGGGTGATTTACCGGCACAAATAGGCTTCAGGCTTCAGGCCTCAGGCCGCAGCAGGCTCGCAGATAAAACGGGCCGCCCGGTGGGCGGCCCGTTTCATTGCTGGGGGGGAAGAGTTACTTGGTCGCTTTGGTCACATTCTCGGCAGCGGGGCCCTTCGCACCCTGCACGACGTCGAATTCGACCCGCTCGCCCTCGGCGAGGCTGCGGAACCCATCCATACGGATGGCCGAGTGATGAACGAAGCAGTCCTTTTCGCCGTTCTCCGGGGTGATGAAGCCGAACCCCTTCGCGTCGTTGAACCACTTCACGGTGCCGGTAACACGTGCCATTGCGCCTAACTCCTGGTTGTGATTCTCCTCCGGTGGACGCTATGCGTACCACCGGCCCCTTGTTGACGCGAGCCCATCCCGCGCCACAAAAGAACGTACGACTCGCGGTTTTTCGCCGGAGCCGATTGATTCCCATCGCATTCGGTATGAAGCCGGAATACCACGAGCCCTGCGGTAGAGTGCGGCTCCAACGTGGGGAATCCCCCCGAAAAAGTCAAGATTTGGAACGCTTGAGAAATATCCGACTGACTACCTGGGCCAGGGAGCGGGGTGCGGCCCCGGCGTCCCGCTTGACCGCCCGGTTGAGGGCGGCGAGGAACTCGCCCGCGGTGGGGTAGCGGGCGCTCACGTCGGCCCGGAGCGCCCGGCGCAGCACCGCTTCGACTTCGGGCCCCACGTCGGACCGCGCCTCCGACAGCACGGGGGGCTGATTGGTGGTCTGTTGGGCCAGGACCTGGACCGGCGTCGCGCCCTCGAACGGCGGCCGCCCCAGCAACGCGAAATAGGCGACCGCCGCCAGGCTGTAGAGGTCGGAGCGGCCGTCCACCCGCTCGCCCAGGAGCTGCTCGGGGCTGGCAAACTTGGGCGTGCCGCTCTGGCTGGTGGCGCCCCCGAACTTCCCCTGGCCGCGCAGCGCGATGGCCAGCCCGAAGTCGGTAATACGGAGGCTCCCGGTCTTCTCGAACAGCAGGTTTTCCGGCTTGATGTCGCGATGCACCAGCCCGATGCCGTGCGCATGGGAGAGTGCCGAGAGCCCTTCGCGCAGAATGCGCAATACCCGGTCCATCGTGAGGGGACCATCCTGCTCCACCAGCTGCGCCAGGTTGGGCCCATCGACGTATTCCATGGTGTACCACAGCAGTCCCGCGCGGCCGCCGATTTCGTAGATGTTGACCAGGTCGGGGTGGTTGAGCCGCGCCGCGAGCTGGGCTTCGCGACGGAACCGCTCGACGCCGGCCGGATCCAGGGTCAGCATGGGGTGCAGCACTTTGAGGGCGACGATGCGTTCCAGGTGGAGGTCGCGCACCCGGTACACCCGGCCGAAGCCGCCGGCGCCAAGCTCGTTGAGCAGCTCGTAATCGTCGCCCAGGGCGCGGCGCAGGCGCTTTTCCCACTCGCGGGCGGAATCCTGCGCGGAGGCCGGGGCGGCGGTCTGCTCCAGCAGCATGGCGGTGGAGAACTCGCCGGCCTCGGAGGAAAAGTCGTCCAGCATCTCCGTCGCGGTGAGGTAGCGCTTGCCAGGCGCCTCGCGCAGCGCGCGCATCAGCACCCGCTCCAGCGCGTGCGGGCACGCCGCGCGAAGCTGGGTTGCGGGCACGATGTCGGTGGGGAGCAGGGCAGGCTCGACACCGGTGATGGCGTAGTAGAGCACGGCGCCCGCGCCGTACACATCGCTGGTGGGATCGCCGGGCTGTCCGGCGCGGATTTCCGGGGCCATGAAGTGGATGCCCGCCGGAATCTCGTCCAGGGGAATGGCCGGGAGGGTGTGGCTCGAGAAGCGCAGATCGGTGAGCGTCCCCCGGCCGCCGGGACTGACCAGCAGCCCGGGGGGCACCAGCCGGCGGATGACGATCCCGTGCGCGTGGGCGTGCTCC
>DATCWE010000360.1:0-10583 GCA_036566495.1 Gemmatimonadales bacterium
GCCTTCACCGCCCGTGTCGCCGTCGATCTCTCCGCCGAGCGCTCCCAGATGTTCGACGACGCCTGGCGGACCATGAAGTACCGCTTCTATGACCCCGCCATGCACGGCAAGGACTGGGATGCCATGCGGGCCAAGTACCGCCCGCTGCTCGCCCACGTCGGCGACCGCGACGAGCTGCTCAATATCGTCAACGAGATGATCGGCGAGCTGAACGCCTCCCATACCGGCGCCGCGGCGCCTCCCGGCGGCAACGCGGGTCGTCCCACCACGGCCCACCTGGGCGTGGAGCTCGAGCCCGACCCGAAGGCGGGCCGCTACAAGGTCGTCCATATCTACAAGGGCGGCCCCGCCGACAAGGACTGGGTCAGGCTCAACCTGGGCGATTACCTGATCTCGATCGACGGCAACCAGGTCAAGGCGGGCGACAACTACTGGCGGCTGCTTTCCGACCGGCTCAACCGGCGGGTGACCGTCGCCTTCAATAACCAGCCCGTCGCCGAGGGCGCCGTGACCTCGCGGATCGATCCGGTCCCGGCCAACCAGTTCAACCAGCTGCGCTACGACCGCTGGGTCGAGCAGCGCAAGGTGATGGCGGACAAGCTCTCCGGTGGGCGGGTGGGCTACCTGCACATCCAGGCGATGAACGTGCCGTCGCTGCGCAAGTTCGAGAAGGAGCTGCGCGAGAACCGCGACAAGGAGGCGCTGGTGATCGACCAGCGCTGGAACGGCGGCGGCAACATCGAGCAGGAGCTGCTCCAGATCCTGGTGCAGCGCGAGTACGAAATGTGGCAGCCGCGCGGCACCGAGATCAGCGGGCGGCCTTTTGCGGGATACTTCGGCCCCAAGGCGGTGCTGCAGAACTGGCGCTCGGCCAGCAACGCCGAGATGTTCCCGGCGGGGTTCAAGGCGCTCGGGCTGGGCCAGGTCATCGGTGAGCCGACCATGGGCGCGGTGATCGGGACCGGGAGCTACTCGCTGGTCGACGGCTCCACCGTGCGGACCCCCGGCGTCGGCGTGTATCTCGCCGACGGCAAGCTGACCAACATGGAGAACTACGGCGTGCAGCCCGACATCCTGGTGCCGCACCGGTCGGAGGACGAGCTGGCCGGCCGGGATCCCCAGCTGGAGCGCGCGGTGCAGGAGCTGCTCAAGAAGCTGGGCGGCAAGCGGCCGCTCACGCCCTAGGCGCGAGGAGCTACTGGCGCCGCTGCCGCTCCAGCACGCGTCCGGGCTTGGCCCCGGTCACCTGGCCGCCGCTCACCACGGGAACGCCGTTGACCAGCACGTGCTCGATGCCGCGCTGTGCCACGCAGGGATTGAGATAGGTCGCGTCGCTGCGGATCGAGTCGGGGTCGAACACCACCAGGTCCGCCAGCATCCCTTCGCGCAGCAGGCCGCGATCGGCGAGTCCCAGCGCCTGGGCCCCCGCCGAGGTCAGTGAGCGGATCGCGTAGGGCAGGGTGATGATCCTGCGCTCGAACACGAAAGTGCGCAGCAGCCGGCCCGAGGTCCCGTGTGCGCCCGGGTGCTGGAAGGGGCTGCAGCTGGTCAGGTCGTCCACCCCGCGGTCCAGCGCGACGCCGTTCCAGTCGTGCCGCATCCACTCCTCGATGTCCACCGTCCCCACGGCGCGCATGGTCCACACCACGCCGCCCAGCGCGTTAGGCAGGCCGTGGCGGGCCAGCCAGAGCACCGTGTCGAACAGGCCGAGTCCCTTCGCGCGCGCCACCTGGCCCAGCGTCTTGCCGATCAGCGCCGGGTCGGAAAACCCGCTGATCAGCAGCCCGTCGGGACCTCCCTGCCGGTCCACCTCGTAGAGCGCGTCGCTCTCCAGCAGCGCGCGGCGCTGCGGGTCGGCCAGGTTGCGCTCGAGGTTGGCCAAGGCGCCGCTGAAATCCACCGGCGGAAAGTCGTCGCTCATGCTCATGCCCGGCACTTCCGCCTTCGCCAGCGCCCAGCGCGGCACCAGGGTCACCGTCTCCGCGTAGCCCTCGTAGGAATGCATGTTGGTATAGATCTGCAGGCCCTCGTCCCAGGCGCGCTGGATCGTTTCCACCGTCACCTTCGACACGCCCCACTCCCGCGGCCCTTTGGCGTGGATGTGGTCGAACCAGAAGGGCACCTTGGCCTCCCTCGCCACCCGGATCCCCTCCGCGATCGCGTCCTGCCAGTCGACCTGGTGCTGCGTGGGGTGATCCATGTGGCTGGGCAGCTGCCACTTGGGGTAACGCCCCTGCGAGCGCATGTGCGCCTGCACGTGGCCCCCGAACGCGGAGACCACCTGCGCGAGCGCGATCAGCTCCTCGGTCGTCGAGTACCGCATCGGGTTGTACTCCAGCCCGGTCGAGAGCCCGAAGCCGCCCTCCTCCATGCCCTGGCGGACCAGCGCCTGCATGCGGGTTAGCTCGTCCGCGCTGGCCGGGCGCATCACCTGCTCCGGGCGGGTGCCCATCACCAGGCGGCGCACTGTCCCGTGGGCGACCATGGGGACCAGGTTGAGCGCGTGTCCCAGCCTCTGCAGCGAATCGCGCTGCGCTTTGAGCGGCCAGATCCCGCCTTCCAGCCCGTCGGCGTTGATCACCGCCGTGGTGAAGCCCTGCAGCAGGTAATTGGGCACCGTCCCCTGCCCGCGCAGGATGCCGCGGTCGATATGCTCGTGCAGCGCGATGAAGCCGGGCGTGACGAACTTCCCCTGCGCCTGGATCACCCGTGCCGCGGCCGCCGCGCGCAGGTCGCCGATCGCTGCGATGCGATCGCCCCGGATGCCGATGTCGGCGGGGTACCAGGGGTTGCCGCTGCCGTCGAGCACCCGGCCGCCCAGGATGATCAGGTCGAATCGCTGGCCCTGGCCAGCCAGGCGGACCGGCGACGCGAGCGTCAGCAGCAGGCCGGCAAGGACGAGGCGGGTGCGCATCCGGCCAGGTTAGCTCGGCGGCAGGAATTCGTCCAGCGCGCCGGCTCGGGAACTCGGCTCGGCAGGCCCTAGCCCTCGCCGCGTTCCGGGCGCATCTTTGCCATCCATGTCCGAGCTCCAGCAGCGCCTCCAAGCCGGCCTCAGCGGGCGTTACGCCCTTGAGCGCGAGCTGGGTCAGGGCGGGATGGCCCTGGTCTTCCTGGCCCGCGACCTCCGCCACGATCGCAAGGTCGCCCTGAAAGTCCTCCGGCCGGAGATCTCCGCCGAGATCGGCGCCGAGCGCTTCCTGCGCGAAATCAAGATGGCTGCGGGCCTGACCCATCCCCACATCCTCCCGGTCTACGACTCCGGCCAGGCGGACGGGCTGCTCTTCTATGTGATGCCCAACATGGAGGGCCGCTCGCTGCGGGAGCGCCTCGAAGCCGAGAAGCAGCTCCCCCTCGACGAGGCCATGCGCATCACCCGCGAGGTCGCCGCCGCGCTCGACTACGCGCACCGCAACCGGGTCGTCCATCGCGATATCAAGCCGGAGAACATCCTGTTCCAGGAAGGCAACGCGATGGTCGCCGATTTCGGCATCGGCAAGGCGCTCACCGGCACCGGCAACGTCACCCAGACCGGGCTCGCCATCGGCACCCCGGCGTACATGAGCCCCGAACAGGCCTCGGGCGAGCACGAGATCGACGGCCGCAGCGATATCTACAGCCTGGGCTGCGTCCTCTACGAGATGCTCACCGGCGAGATCCCCTTCACCGGCCCCACCCCGCAGGCCATCATGACCAAGCGGTTCGTCTCGCCGGTGCCCCACGTCAGGGCCATGCGCGACGTGCCCGAGGGATTGGACGAAGTGGTGACCCGCTCGCTGGCGCGCATCCCGGTGGACCGCTTCGCCACCGCGGCGCAGTTCGCGGCGGCGCTCCGGCCCAATGGCGCGGCCCAGCGCACGCCGCCGGAGGCGGCCAAGCCTACCCCGGCCGCGAAAGCGATCGCCGTCCTCCCCCTCGCCAACCTGAGCGCCGACCCGGAGAACGAATACTTCAGCGACGGCATGACCGAGGAGATCATCGGGGCCCTGTCCAAGGTGCCCGGCCTGCAGGTCGCCTCGCGCATCTCCTGCTTCTCCTTCAAGGGGAAGGAAGTCGACATTCGCCAGGTCGGCGAGAAGCTCGGCGTAGCCTCCGTGCTCACCGGCAGCGTACGGAAGATCGGCAACCGGATTCGCATCAACGCCCAGCTGGTCAGCGTGGAGAGCGGCAACAACCTCTGGTCCGAGACCTATGACCGCCAGCTCGAGGACGTCTTCGCCATCCAGGACGAGCTCTCCCGCGCCATCGCGGATGCGCTCAAGCTCCAGCTCGGCAGCGCGGCGGAGCAGCTGGTGGCGCCGACCAAGAACCTCGAGGCGTACAATCTCTACCTGAAGGGACGCTTCTTCTTCTTCCGCTTCACCGAGCCGGGCCTGCGCAAGAGCATGGAGCTGTTCCAGCACGTGCTGCTGCAGGAGCCGGGGTACGCCCGCGCCTATTCCGGCATCGCCGACTGCTGGTGCGAGCTGGCCGACGACTGGGTCGCCCCCGACGATGCCTACCCGCGGGCCAAGGCCGCCGCGACCACGGCGCTGCGGCTCGATCCGGAGCTGGTCGAGGCGATGACCTCGATCGGCAAGGTGCTCTGCTGGTACGAGTGGGACTTCGCCGGCGCCGAGCAGCAGCTGCGCCGCGCCGTGGCGCTCAACCCCAATTACACCGAGGCGCACTGGACCTTCGGCAGCGTGCTGCCGGCGGTGGGCGCGCTGGGCGAGGCGATCGGGGAGATGCGTAAGGCGATCACCCTCGATCCGCTGCACCCCCATCACAGCCGCTGGCTCGGCCGCTTTCTGCTCTACGCCCGGGACTACGACGCCGCGATCACCCAGAGCAACAAGACCATCGAGCTGCACGTCGACTATTGTCACGCCTATCTGGACGCCGGTTCCGCGTACCTGGCGCAGGGCAAGGCGGAGGAAGCGCTGCGCTGGTATCAGAAGGGCCAGAAGCTCGATTCCAGCGTGCGCTCCTACGATGCCTTTATCGTGCGGGCGCTGGCGCCGCTGGGGCGGCGCGAGGAGGCGGAGGAGATCCTGGCGCGCCTCGAGGAAGAGTCCAAGCAGCACTACATCCGGGCCGAGATCCTCGCCATGGGCTACGCCGCCCTGGGCGAGCTCGACCGCGCGTTCGCCCTGCTGGAGCGCGCCTACCAGGCCCGCTCCTCCGGGCTGATCTATCTCCACCTCGATCCCGGCTACGAGCCCCTCCGGAAGGACCCCCGCTACGCGGAGCTGGTGGGGCGCATCGGATTGCGGTAGTCGCGCCCGAGCACTAGCCCTCGCTGCGCGCCGGCGGCATCTTCTCTATCCATGTCCGAGCTCCAGCAACGCCTTCAAACCGGCCTCACCGGCCGCTATACCATCGAGCGCGAGCTGGGCCAGGGCGGCATGGCTCTGGTCTTCCTGGCCCGCGACCTCCGCCACGATCGTAAGGTCGCCCTCAAGGTCCTCCGGCCGGAGATCTCGGTGGAAGTCGGCGCCGAGCGCTTCCTGCGCGAAATCAAAATGGCCGCCGGGCTCACCCATCCCCACATCCTCCCGGTGTACGACTCGGGCGAGGCCGACGGGCTGCTGTTCTACGTGATGCCCAACATGGAAGGCCGTTCGCTGCGGGAGCGGCTCGACGCCGAGAAGCAGCTCCCGCTCGACGAGGCGCTCCGCATCACCCGCGAGGTCGCCACCGCGCTCGACTACGCCCATCGCCAGCGGGTGATCCACCGCGACATCAAGCCGGAGAACATCCTGTTCCAGGAAGGCAACGCGATGGTGGCCGACTTCGGCATCGGCAAGGCACTGAGCGGCACCGCCACCGTCACGCAGACCGGACTCGCCA
The DNA here is from genome assembly GCA_036566495.1 of Gemmatimonadales bacterium. Classification (GTDB taxonomy): domain Bacteria; phylum Gemmatimonadota; class Gemmatimonadetes; order Gemmatimonadales; family GWC2-71-9; genus JABFSM01. The sequence continues at coordinate 5,833 of DATCWE010000360.1, forward strand.
TCGGCACGCCGGCCTACATGAGCCCGGAGCAGGCTTCCGGCGAGCACGAAATCGACGGCCGCAGCGACATCTACAGCCTGGGCTGTGTCCTCTATGAGATGCTCACCGGTGAGATCCCCTTCAGCGGTGCGACGGCGCAGGCCATCATGTCCAAGCGTTTCCTGTCCCCGGTGCCGCACGTCAAAGCCGTCCGCGACGTGCCCGAGGGGGTTGACCTCCTGGTCACCCGCGCGCTGGCACGCGCGCCGGTGGACCGCTTCGCCACCGCGGGGCAGTTTGCCGATGCGTTGCGCGGCGACGGCGGACCGCATCGCACGCCGACCGAAGCCGGCAAGCCGGCCGCGGCGCAGAAGTCCATTGCGGTGCTCCCCCTGGCCAACATGAGCGCCGACCCCGAAAACGAGTACTTCAGCGACGGGATGAGCGAGGAGATCATCAACGCGCTGGCCAAGCTGCCCAACCTGCAGGTCGCCTCGCGCACTTCCTGCTTTGCGCTCAAGGGAAAGGGCCTCGACATCCGGCAGGTCGGTGAAAAGCTCGGCGTGGCCACCGTGCTCGAAGGCAGCGTGCGCAAAGTCGGCAACAAGATCCGCATCACCGCGCAGCTCGTCAATGTCGAGAACGGCTATCACCTCTGGTCCGAGACCTACGACCGCCAGCTCGAGGACGTCTTCGCCATTCAGGACGAGATCTCCCGCGCCATCGTCGACGCGCTCAAGCTCCGCTTGACCGGCGAGCAGGCGCAGGCCGTGGCGCCGACCCAGAACCTCGAGGCCTACAGCCTGTACCTCAAGGCCCGCTTCTTTTACAACAAGTTCACCGAGTCGGGCCTTCGCAAAGCCCTGGATTTCTACCAGCAGGCGTTGCTCCAGGACCCGGCCTATGCCCGCGCGCACGCCGGCATCGCCGATACCTGGTGCGCCCTCGCGGACGACTGGGTCGCTCCCGAAGTCGCCTATCCGCAGGCCAAGGCCGCGGCGACCCTCGCCCTCAAGCTCGATCCCACTCTGGCGGAGGCGCTGACCTCGCTGGGCAAAGTGGTGGGCTGGCACGAGTGGCTGTTCGCCGAAGGGGTGGAGCTCCTGCGCCGCGCGGTGGCCTCCAGCCCGAGCTACGCCGAAGCGTGGTGGACGCTGGGCAGCATCCTGCCGGCCGTGGGCCAGCTCCCCGATGCGATCGAGGCAATGCGGAAATCGCTGACGCTGGATCCGCTGGTGCACCGCTCCAGCCGCTGGCTCGGGCGCCTGTTGCTCTACGCGGGGGAGCTCCAGGCCTGCATCGAGCAGAGCCACAAGACCATCGAGCTCAAAGAGGACAGTTTCCTTTCCTACCTGGACATCGGCTCGGCCTACCTGGCGGTGGGCGACGCGGAGAAAGCGCTGGACTGGTTCAGCCGCGGCCAGGCGCTGCCCACCAGCGTGCGCTCCTACGACGCATTGCTGGTCCGGGCCCTCGCGGCGCTCGGCCGCAGGGAGGAAGCGGAAGGGATCCTGACCCGCCTGGAGGACGAGGCGCGCCAGCACTACGTGCGCGCGGAGCTCATGGCGATGGGCTTCGGCGCCATGGGGGATTTCGACAAGGCCTTCGCGTACCTCGAGCGCGCATTCCAGGATCGTTCCGGCGGACTCATCTACCTGCACGTGGACCCGGGGTACACGCCGCTCCGCCAGGACCCCAGGTTTGCCGACCTGGTAAAGCGCATCGGAGTGAAGTAAGTCGTGCGGCGGGATCAGTTCGGCGCGCAGGTCATTAGGTCCACCGGCCGACTGAGCTACCCGGTCTTCGCGCCCGACGGTCACCTGGCCTGTCTGGTCCGTGAGGGCAAGCGCCAGTTCCTCCGCGACCCCTGCGCCCGAAGCGGAGGCTCGGCGGTCGAGGCCTACGGGCCGGCGGCCTCCTCCGCACCGCGGGGGATCACAGCCCCAGCTTCTTGCGCGCCGCCGGCCGGGTGAACGCCGCCGGCGGGTTGTGTCCCGTCGCCAGGTCGTACGCCTTCTGGTAGAACGCCTTCGCCTGGTCCGCTTGGCCCAGCTTTTCGTAGGTCAGCGCGAGCAGATAGTTCTGGAAGGGGTCGTTCTGATTGCCCCGGATCGCGAGTCCCCCGCTCAGCTCCGTTTCCGCCCGCTTCAGGTCTCCGGTGTAGAGCGCCACGTAACCCACCAGGTAGGGAAAGAAGCGCTCCTGCGGACCCGCCATCGCGGAGTCGCTGTCCAGGGCCTTGCGCGCCAGCAGCACCTGCCGTTGCGCTTCCCCCTTGTTCCCGCGCTGTGCCGCGATCCGCGCCAGCGCATGCGCGGTGCGGAAGTCCCACAGGCTCTTCGGATGGGTCCGCGGCTCGGGCTCGAGGTTGCCGAGCCGCGCGCCCTCGCGATACAACCGCTCGGCGGTATCCAGGTCGCCGGCGTCGATGCAGACCCGGGCCGCTTCGTTGGCCATCTCGCCCTCCTGGTAGAAGGCGTTCTGCGGCTCCGCCGCTTCCCGGCTCACCCAGTAAGCGATCACCAGCTTTTCGTACTTGACTGTGTTGGCGCAATCGCCGTCGAAGGCGTAAGACATCGCCATGGCGCGCTGCGCCGCGGCCTTCGCGGCGGCATCCGGCGCCCCGTCGATCAGGCGCTGGAAGATGACCCGCGCCTCGGCGGTCTTGCCCTCGCTGTCGAGCCGGTTGGCCTGGCGCGCCAGGGCAACCCGCGCGTCGCCCTCGAGCTGGGCGTGCAGCGCAAGCGGCAGGCCGAGCAGTGTCACGGCGAAAAGAATGGTTGGCTTCATGACGGGCTCCCGCAGCGGTTGCCGAAAGATACCTGGCTCCCGCCACCCTTCCGCCGCGAGCATCCCCATGCACCTCGACTTCGGCTCGGCTCGGCAAGACGTGATGGTCCCCCTAGGGCGCGTCAGAGCCAACCCCAGCAACACTCTCCTTGACAGTCTAGGAAAGCAACCGTAGCTTGCTCCCTAGACATCCTAGGAGAGTGAACGATGGCCGAGACCCCCGAGCTGCTCCAGGGCACCCTCGACATGCTCATCCTCAAGGCCCTCTCTATCGGGCCCATGCACGGCTACGGCATCCTGCTCCGCATCCAGCACTTCTCCAGGGCTGCGCTGGAAATCCAGCAGGGCAGCCTCTACCCGGCGGTCTATCGCCTCGAGCACCAGGGGCACCTCGCCGGCGAGTGGGGCACCAGCGACAATAACCGCCGCGCCAAGTTCTACAGCCTCACCCCCGCCGGCCGCCGCCGCCTCAAGGAAGAGCGCGAGTCGTGGAGCCGCCTGGTCCAGGCCATCTCCGCGGTCATGAACGCCACCCCGTCCGATCTCGCGCCGTGATCCGCCGGCTGCGCGACTCGCTGCGCATCCTGTTCGGCCGGGGCCGCTTCGAGGCCGACCTGCACGCCGAGCTGGAATCCCATCTCCAGCACCACGTCGACGACCTGGTTGGCCGGGGCATCCCCGAGCCCGAAGCCCGCCGCCGCGCCCGCGCCGCGTTCGGCGCCCTCGACGGTGCCAAAGAGGGGGCCCGCGCCGCACGCGGCATCCGCTGGGCCGACGAGCTGCGCGGCGACCTGCGCTACGCCTTTCGTACCCTGTTCCACTCCAAGGGCTACGCCGCGACGGCCGTCGCCACCCTCGCGCTCGGCATCGGCGCCAACACCGCGATCTTCAGCGTGGTCGACGGGGTGTTGCTCCGGCCGCTTCCCTTCCCCGAGAGCCACCGTCTGGTTCAGATCACCCGCGATTATCCGCTTGGCGCGCTCTGGACCTACCGTGCCGCGAGCCAGTCCTTCAGCGGCGTCGCCGCCTACTTGTACGGGGGCGAGCTCAACCTGTTCGCGGGCGGGACCGCCGAGCGGATCGTGGGACGCGCGGTCTCGAGCGAATTCTTTTCCGTGTTGAAGGTCACTCCCCTGCTGGGCCGTACCTTCCAGCCCGGCGAAGACGCCCCGGGCGCCGCCCCCGTCGCCGTGATCAGCGAGGGGCTCTGGCGCCGCCGCTTCGGCGCCGACCTCGCCCTCATCGGAAAGAGCATCCAGATCGACGGCACCCCTCGCCAGGTAGTGGGCGTCGTGCCGCGCAGCTTCGCCTTCCCCAAGTTCGGCACCGAGGTGTGGGTGCCCGTCCAGCTCGATCCCAAGCTGGTCGCCAGCGTGTGGGGAGCCGGCGGCACCGCCTTCATCGGCCGCTTGAAGCCGGGGGCGAGCGTCGCCCAGGCCGATGCCGAGCACCGCGCCCTCATCACCCGGGTCCGGGATGCCTACCCCTGGCGCATGCCGGACAGCTTCGGCCAGGTGCCGAGTAATCACGCCAGGGCGCTCAACGAGGTGATCGGCGAGGGCGTCAAGAGCCGGCTGCTCCTGCTGTTGGCCTCGGTCGGGGTGCTGCTGCTCATCGCCTGCGTCAACGTGGCCAATCTCAACCTGACCCGGCTCGCGGCGCGCGAGCGCGAAATCGCGGTGCGCCAGGCCCTGGGCGGCTCCCGCCTCCGGGTGGCGCGCCAGCTGGTGGTGGAACAGCTGGTGGTCGCCTTGGCCGGCGGCGCTGCCGGTCTCGCGCTCGCCTCCGCCGGAATCCCCCTGCTGCTGCGCCTGCTTCCGTCCGACACGCCCCGGCTCCATGAAGTGGGGATCGATCCGCGCGTGCTGCTCTTCACCGCACTGGTGATTCTGCTCGCGGGGCTGCTGGCATCGCTCGGGCCGATCGCTCGGCTTCCCGGCACCGGCAGCGCCGAGCTGCTCGGCGCCGGCGCGCGCGGCAGT
>DATCWE010000045.1:0-5062 GCA_036566495.1 Gemmatimonadales bacterium
GTCCAATGTGCTGTTCGGGAGCCTGCAGACCATCACCGCGCGACAGCTGGGTATCGATCCCGTGCTGATGGCGGCGGCGAACTCCTCGGGCGGCGTGATGGGCAAGATGATCGACGCCCAGAGCATCGTGGTGGCGGGAACGGTGACGCGCTACGAAGGTCACGAAGGGGAGATTCTGCGCTACGTGTTCTTCCACAGCGTGGCGCTCGCGTCGCTGGTGGGACTCCTGGTCATGCTGCAAGCGTACGGCCACTAATGAACCGCGAGTAATCCCTTGCTGCGCTCTCGCGGCTCCAGGACCGCCAGCGTCTATCGTCGGGGTCCGGATTGTACCAGGTACGGGGCGTGCGTGTCGATCCGGGCCGCCGTGGGAGCAACGGAGCGAAGGTTCTCCAGGTGGCCCGAGAAGACCAGAAAGCCGAAGCAGACCGCGTTAACCGTCGCCAGCCTTCCCAAGAACCGCCATCCCGCCGAACCCTGCAGCCCCGGTCGAGTGCGGGCCCACCGGCTCAGAAGACTGTGGCCAATGAAGAGTATCGCGTGGTAAGCGCCGTACAGCAGGAAGTACCACCGGAAGCCGTGCCAGAGTCCCATCAGGACAAAGGTGATAATGAAGCCGACGTAGGAAGCGGTGTATCTGCTGTGAAACCACTTTTTCCTGGTGGCCACCAGCACGACCCGCATGTAGATATGGTCCCGAAACCAGGTGGAGAGCGAGATGTGCCACCGGTTCCAGAATTCGACGATGTTGCCGGCCAGAAAGGGCCGGTCGAAGTTGGCCGGTACCCCGACGCCGAACAAGCGGGCGACCCCGATGGCGAGGGCGCTGTAGCCGGCGAAGTCGAGAAAGAGGTAGGCGCTGTAGGCGTACGTATACGAGACGATGCTCGCGAGACTGCGCCCCCCGGACACGGGCTCCAGCCAGTACGCCTGGATCACCGCCGCGAGAACGAACTTGTAGAGCAGTCCCCTGAAGATCAGCGCCACACCTTCATCGAGGCCCGCCACAAACTCCTGCCGGTTCCGCGGCGCTGTGACGTCGCCGAGAAAGCGACGGTAGCGGTCGATGGGGCCCGCCGAGGCAGTCGGGAAGAAGAGCAGATAGCTGAGATAGCCGGCCGCGGAGAGCGCGGTGATCAGCTGATCGTTGATGCCCACAATCACATCGAGGACACGGAAGGTGAGGTACGAGATCCCGAGAAAGCCGATGCCGGCCGCCGGGTCGCGCACGGCCATGAGTTTCACGACGACCAGCGGCGCCAGGGCCAGGACCAGCGCGACGCTGAATCCCAATGGGGTCGCTCGCCGAGCCCGGAGGTGCAGCAGGCCACGGGCAGCGGCCCACTGGAGCAGCACATATCCCGCGACGATCCAGAGGTCGTTCACCGAGGCGCCATCGAACGCGCTGCGTTGATCGCCCACGTGAATGACGAGCATGGCCAGGCTGGCCACCAGGACCCAGGGCCCGATTCGGCGGCCCCGCAGCCCGAGCAGCACCGCGGGAATTGCAAGCAGCAGTGTCAGCGCGAAGTAAGCGAGCCCGGTGTAAGGAAGCATGCCGGTCCGACGCGCCGGTCAGCCGGTGGGCATGCCGGTCAAACTCCGGCGGTCGATCTTCCCGTTGGGCGTCATGGGGAAGGCGGAGACGAAATGAAACTGCTTGGGCACCATGTAGGCGGGCAATTGTTCAAGCAGGGATTCCCGCAGTGCGGCGGTGCGCTGCCAGTGGGAGTCCGGCACGCCTTCCGTCAGCTGCACGTACGCCGTCAACCGCTCGACCTGGTCAGCCTTTCGCACCGGTAACACCACCGCTCCAAGGACCCCCGGCAGGCCGCAGAGGTGAGCCTCGATGTCGCCCAGCTCAACCCGGTAGCCATGCAGCTTGATCTGGTTGTCCATCCGACCGTCCCAGAACAGCATGCCGTCCAGCTCGTGGCCCCGGTCTCCCGTCCGATAAGCACGCTCCCCCTCGAATGGCACGAAGGACTTCACGGTCAGGTCGGGACGATGCAGATACCCGGGACTCACATTGGGCCCGACGATCAGGAGTTCACCTCGCTGGCCGGGTGGCGCCACACCAGACCATTCGTCGACCACGAGCACACGGCTTCCGGGCATGGCGTACCCGATCGGTAAGGTCGGGTACTGGGCCAGCACGGCGCGGTCGATCCGAATCGAGGTCGTCGCGATCGTGGTCTCCGTCGGTCCGTAGGTGTTCCACAGCTCGGCTTCCGGAAAGCGATCCAGCAGGGCAACCGCGGTTTTCTGGGGAAGGACTTCGCCGCAAAACAGGAATCGGCGGAGCCCGGGCAGCATCTGCTGGTTGAATCGTCGCTCCAGCAGACACATAGCTGCGAAAGTCGGTGTCGATACCCAAACGGTGACACCGGACCCGGCCAGCACCAGAAACAGCCGGCGTTGATCCGCGATGTCCTCGCGGCTCAGGCTTACCAGAGTTCCTCCGGTCACCAAGCTCAGGTAGGTATCCATGTGTGAGAGGTCGAACGAGAACAGCGCCTGATTGAGGAAGACCTCAGCCGCTGGGCGGAACAGATGCTCGCCCAGCATCCATGCCAGGAACTGCTCGAGATTGCCGCGTGTGATTGGTACGCCCTTGGGATCCCCCGTGCTTCCCGAGGTGAACATGATGTAATGCAGCGCATCTCGGCGCTCTGGAATCGCCGCCGGCCGGCCCGAACCACGGGAGTGGAGCACCACGTCCTGGGGTGTCAGGACAAGAGCGGCCTGCGCCGTGGCCACCATCCGCTCCAGTCGCGCGGCGGGCAATATGGTGTCAAGGGGTATGTAAGCCCGGCCGGCCTTGGCGCAGCCAAGAAACCCGATCAGGAGCTCGGGCTCCTTGTGCCCCACCAGGGCGATCGGCGCTTCGCTTGCGGGCACGTTCCGCTGCAGATACTCCGCCAGCGCGTCGGATCGGTCGAGGAGCTCCTGATAGCTCAGGTTCCGATCGCCGCTCCGGTGGGCAACCCGGTCGGGCGCGCGCCAGCTCCAGGCGCTAATCTCGGCCAGGAGGTCCAAGGGCATTAGAAGCCCTGGTAGATGAAGGAGGGGGTAACGAGCGCCTGATGGGAGCTCAGGTAGATCAACGCGAGCTGAATGGCGAGATATTGGAGAACCCGTGCCGCAAAGCGGATGCGAGGATCAGTGTAGAATGTCATGGGAGAACTCATCAATCGTCCGGTCGAGGAGAACCCAGCACACCGGACTGGGATGGAACGGATCCCGGCTCAGGAAGGGGTCCAAGTTGTTGGCTTCGAATGTGGCGAGGCGAGCGCCGGTCGCACTGGTGAGGGCGCGAAGTCTTCGGTAATAGACCTGCCAAACTGAGGGCGACAAGCCGAGGTAGGAGAAGTAGTACTGGCCGGGAAGCGGGGGCGAGAGCACTAGCGGCTCAGCGCCCAGGTCCTTGAGACCTTCCAACAGGAGCCCGAGGTCTGTCCAGAGCGGCGACCCCTGGAGATCCGACCGAAAGATCGAATCGGTGGTCCGGCCCCGTTGTGTTCGGTAGTTCGGTTGGAATTGCTTCCAGTGAGCGTCCTCAAACCCGGCAGGATTGTGTGCGGCGCGGGGGCGATAGACGCGCATGGCGCTGTCGGCTAGGCTGCCCCACTCGAGGGGTTGTGAAACGGCTGGCACCGCCTGGCGGTACGATGGCTGACGCGCGAGCAGTTCCAGAACCGATACGGCATCGAGCCAACGACCGACCTGCGTTTGCAGCCGGCCGAAGGGCAGGGCCAAGTAATAGCCGGCGCGCCACAGGGGAGCCGTGTCCACCAAGCGATGCAACGCAAAGCGAAGCACCGGGTCAGCATCGAGGACTTCCGGAAACCGGAGCAGGCGCTGGGCGACGCGCCGCTTGAACGCCAGGTCGAATTGCGAGCCGAAGATGACGATTTCGGACTGCAGCCGGGAGTAGTTGCCGGCGTATTGGCTACGTGCGTCGGCCCTCAGGAATTCCGACGGGCTGAGGATGACGATCACCTTCCGTCCGGCGAACGCTGTGCCCACGGCGCCGATCTCCTGCAAGGTGACGAGCAAAGGTGTACCGCGCCCCCCGACCGGTGAGACGGCAAATCCGTCCGGACGCTGCGCGAAGAACTCGCTCGCCCGAAACTCGCTCGGCCGTACCAATTCGGAGCTGCCGTAGAGCGGGATGATCGCCGGCGCCAGCGCGGCCTCCCGCTGGAGGAGCACGCCGAGGTTTTTCTGGGGGAGATTTGCCGGACCCAACGCATCCAGGTGGGCTCGTGCCCAGCGCGGTGCGATACCGGCGGCGCCAACCAGACCGACCACACTGAGTACCAGCGAGACCAGCGCAGGGCCGAGATGATGCACGCTTGGATTGGTGAGCCGGGGGGGATCGCCGCTCATGGTGCCGAGTATTCGGTACTGCCGGCCAGGCAGAGTCGCCGCTCGATGTCCGCGATCAACTGCCTCGGCGTCGCCCAAGTGGCGCGATCCAGCTCCGCAGGCGAGACCTCGAGGTGCAGCTCCTCGCTGAGCCAAACGATCAACTCGACCGTTCCCAACGAGTCGAGCAACTGGCGCTCATAAAGCGGAACGTCGAGGTCACGGCGTACTTCGTCCGACCCGGTGATTACCGCGAGGACATCCAGAATCTTGAGCGTCAGGTCCATCAGCCCACCCTCTTACCAGCAACCGTCACCACCCGCTTTTGAGATACCCGGAGAGCGGGGTCCGCGCAAGCGCGTTTGGACCCAGCATAGCGATGCGCGCTCCACACATCGTTGCGTCGATCCTACGGTCGAGACGAGTCTACGGGTTATCAGAATATGAGAACCGTGCGGCGTTCCTCCCTCGCCAGCAGCGGTGGCAGGGGTATCTTGGCGAGCCTCAAGCCCTTGCTGCGCTAGCGGTCAGGAGCTGAGCCCGGTGAGGGCGTCCAATGTGCTGTTCGGGAGCCTGCAGACCATCACCGCGCGACAGCTGGGTATCGATCCCGTGCTGATGGCGGCGGCGAACTCCTCGGGCGGCGTGATGGGCAAGATGATCGACGCCCAGAGCATCGTGGTGGCGGGAA
>DATCWE010000072.1:0-30707 GCA_036566495.1 Gemmatimonadales bacterium
CCGCAGCACGAAGCCCTGGCGCGCTGGATCGAGCAGGCGCAGCGGAAAGTCCAGTTCCAGGGTTTGCCGGCGCGCATTTGCTGGCTGGAATACGGCGAGCGCGCCGAGCTCGGCCTCAAGTTCAACTGGCTGGTCAAGCACGGGAAGGTCAAGGCGCCCCTCGTCATCGGGCGGGACCATCTCGATACCGGATCGGTCGCGTCGCCCAATCGCGAGACCGAGGGAATGAAGGACGGGAGTGACGCGATCGCGGACTGGCCCCTGCTCAACGCGCTGCTCAACACCGCCTGCGGGGCCAGCTGGGTCTCGCTGCACCACGGCGGCGGGGTCGGGATCGGGTACTCGATACATGCCGGCATGGTGATCGTCGCGGACGGCAGTGAAAGCGGCGACCGCCGGCTGCAGCGGGTGCTGACGGCCGATCCGGGTACCGGGGTCATGCGGCACGCGGACGCCGGCTACGAGCTGGCGATCCAGACCGCGAAAGAGCGGGGCGTGGATCTGCCGATGGCCGGTCGGTGAGGTCGACCGGCTGATTCATGCCCGTTCTCACCAATATCGGCCTCCTCGCCCGCTGCCTTCCTTCCGGACCCCAATCCGACATTCAGCTGATTCCCCGCGCAGCGCTCGCCTGGGAGGGCGAGCGAATCCGCTGGGTTGGACCGGAGGGAGAGCTCCCCAGCGAGCTGCGTGAATGGCCGGGGGAGGACGCCGGCGGGCGCCTCGTCATTCCGGGTCTGGTGGATTGTCACACTCACCTGGCGTTCGCGGGGTGGCGGGCCGACGAGTTCGCGCTCCGGCTCGCGGGCAAGAGCTACCTGGAGATCGCCGCCGCGGGGGGCGGGATCGCCTCCACCGTCGCCCAGACGCGACAGGCCGCGCCGGGGGAGCTGCGCGCCCGCTGCCGGGAACACCTCGCGGGAATGGCGTCCCTGGGCGTCACGACGGTCGAGGCCAAGAGCGGCTACGGGCTCACGCTGGAGCACGAGCTCGGGTTGCTGCGCCTGTATCGGGAGCTCGCGGCCGGTCCCCAGCGGATCGTCGCGACGCTGCTCGCGGCCCACGTGGTGCCCCCGGAGTATCGCGAGCGGCGGGACGAGTACGTCGCGCTGATCGTCGAAGCCATTATTCCCCAGGCGGCGGCGGAGGGCCTGGCCCGCTTCTGCGATGTGTTCGTGGAGCAGTCGGCGTTCACTCCCGACGAGGCGCGGCGGATCTTCGCCGCCGCGGCCCGGCATGGCCTGCGTGCCAAGCTGCACGCCGACCAGCTGAGCGGCGGGGGTGGGGCCGAGCTGGCCGCGGAGGTGCAGGCGATCTCGGCCGACCACCTCGAGCGGATCTCGCCGGCGGGCATCCAACGACTCGCCGAGGCCTCGGTGGTGGCGGTGAGCCTGCCCTTCGCGGCGCTGTATCTGGGGGTGGCCCCGCTGCCGGCGCGCCAGCTGCTGGCCGCGGGGGTCTCGGTGGCGGTCGCCACCGATTTCAATCCGGGGACGGCGCCGAGCTACCACTTGCCGGTGGCGCTCACGCTGGCCTGCGCCCTGCAGCGGATGACTCCCGCGGAAGCGCTCAAAGGCGCGACCTGCGTCGCCGCGCGGGCCGTGGGTCTGGAAGCGGAGGTTGGCTCGCTCTCAGCGGGGAAGTCCGCCGACTTCGTGCTGCTCGATGCGGACTCGGTGGAGCAGTGGCTCTATCACCTGCGCCCCAATGCCGCGGTACGGACGGTGGCGCGGGGCAGGACGATCTGGCACGCCGAGCGGAGCGCGCCGCCGCTCAGGGACTGAAGCGGCTCACCACGAGCTTCAGGATCGCTTCCTCCTGCCGGGCCGCATCCTGCTCGAGCTGGGTGCCTTCCTGGAGGATGCCCGCGATGGCGCGCTGGTCCCGCACCGACGACGCGTTGGTGCGCACGTTGAGCCAGGCGGCGCGGACCGCGGCGCGGGCGCAGAGCACGCCGACCCCGGCGTCCGAGGCAGAAGCCGGGTTGCCCTGCTCGGCCATGGCGTGGAGCAGCTCGAAGGTGGCATGGGCGGCGCGCATCACCTGCCAGGGAACTTCCAGCGCGCCGAGATTGGCTGCCTCGAGCGCCGCCGCGCGCTCCCGGCGTTCCGCCTCGCTGTCCTTGGGCATCCCCAGCGCGATGACAACCCGGTTGTAGGCCCTGGTATCGTCATCCACCAGGTGGAGCAGGTGTTCCTTGGCCCGCTGACCGCGTTCGGCCCAGTCGGAAAATTCGGCCCAGCGCTCGTCCCAGCCGCGCTTGTGGGCGGAGAGATTGGCCACCATGGTGCCGAGCGCGGCTCCCAGCGCGCCGACCGCCGCGGCTACGGACCCTCCGCCGGGCGCGACCGACTCGGAGGCGGTCTCGTCGAGGAACTGCTGCAGGGTGAGGCGCGCGAGCGGGCGCGCCTCCGCGCGCTCGAGCCGGTATTCGATGACCCGCTCCTCCGGATTGAAGGGGGCCACCTCGTCGAGCCCCAGCGAGCGCACCGCGATCTTGAGCAGCTCGGGCTCCGCCACGCCGAGCGAACGCTGCTGCTTGCGGAGGTAATGGCGGCCGGCGTCGAGCAGAGCCCCGCGCGGGATCAGCCCGACCAGCTCGGAGCCGGTCACCCGGAGGCCACGGGCTTCCGCGCAGCGGCAGGCCGCGTCGAACGCCAGGTGCAAGGGGGTCACCCTGAGATTGGTCAGGTTCATCGATACCTGGGCGATGCCGTACTCGGGGATGTACCAGCCGATAGCCTTCACCGCCTTGAGCGCGCCGGGAAGCATGACGGGCTCACCCGCCGCGTCGGTCACGATCTTGCCGGTCAGCGGGTTGCCTTCCCGGCGGGGCCGGCCGCTCTCCCGCAGGTCGAAAGCGACCGCGTTGGCGCGCCGAGGCGAGGTGGTGTTGAGGTTGACGTTGAACGCCACCAGAAAGTCCCGGGCCCCAATCACGGTCGCGCCGCTTTTGGGGTTGAATGCCGCGGGGCCGAAGTCGGGCTTCCAGGCGGGATCGAGCAGCTTGCGCGGCAGCCCCTCGTACTCGCCCGCGCGGATCAGCGAGAGATCCTTGCGCGCGGGGTCGGGCTGGGCGGCTTCGTAGAGGTACACCGGGATGCCGAGCTCGCGACCGACCCGCTCACCCAAGCGGCGGGCCAGCTCGGCGGTCTCCTCCATGTTGATGCCGGAGATGGGCACCAGGGGACACACGTCGGTCGCTCCCATGCGGGGATGCTCGCCGTGGTGGCGCCGCATGTCGATCAGCTCGGCGGCGGCGGCGATGGCCCGAAACGCGGCCTCGACCACCGCCTCGGGCGGTCCGGCGAACGTGACGACGGTGCGGTTGGTGGCCTTCCCCGGATCGAGGTGAAGAAGAGTGGCCCCTTCAACCGACTCGATTCGGGCGGTAATTTGGCGGATGACGTCGAGGTCGCGTCCCTCGCTGAAATTCGGTACGCACTCGAGCAGGGCAGGCATGAGCCGTCGCCGGTCAGAGGTTATCCAGCCTCAAATCTATTCGACAGGAAACCGGATGCCGACGCGACCGGTCGGAAGGGCTAAGTTCAGCTGATGCTTTCCCGCGGGCAGCTGCCCCGCTATCCGCTTGCCGTGCTCGCCAGCGTGCTGAGCCTCCTGGTGCTGGTGCTTTTTCCGGCCGCCTTCCGGTCGGGCCCGTTTTTTCCCGCCGCATTCGTCGCGCTCATCACCTTGCTCGTGCTGGGCCCCGGGCCGGCCCTGGTGGCGCAGGGCATCGCGCTGCTCGGATCGGTGGCGGCCCTGGTTACGCCGGGAAGTCCCCTGGTTTCCAGCGAGCCGTTCGGAAGCAAGCTGGCGCTCAGCGCCCTGCTCTTTGCGCTGGTGGATCTGGTGGCCTGGCGGCTGGAGCGAAGCCGCCGCGCGGCGACCCGACGCGAGCGCGCGCTGTGGGAGAGCGAGACGCGCTACCGCCATATCCTCGAACAGGCCTCCGACGGCATCGTGCTGGCCTCACCCGACGGCCGCCTGATCCTGGTGAACCAGCGCATCTGCGAGATGCTGGGTTATTCCGAGGCGGAGCTCCTGCGGCAGCCGGTCGATTCGCTCTACGCCGAGGGCGAGCTGGAGCGGGCTCCCGTCGCCTGGGAAGAGCTCGAGCGCACTTCGTTCGTCTTGAGCGAACGGCGGCTGCGCCGCAAGGACGGCTCGACGCTGCTGGCGGAATTGAGCGTCAGGCGCACCGCCGACGGACTCGCCCAGGCCATCGTGCGGGATATTACCGAGCGAAGGCACGCCGAAGAGGCGATGCGCGCCGAGCACGCGTTGCTCGAGAGTATCCTCAGCACCAGCGTGGCGGGGATTCTGGTGGTGACGGCCGAAAACCGGGTGGTGTTCCTGAACCCCGCGGCCGAGGCGACCCTGGGCCTGACGCGCGAGCAGCTGGCCGACCGCACCGACCTGCCGGCGGGCTATCGGATGCTGACGCTGGCCGGCGACCTGCTGCCGCGATCGGAGTGGCCCGCGCGGAGGGTGGTGGCGACCGAGGCCGCGGTGCTCGACGCCCGGCTCATCGTCGAGCGGCCCGACGGGGACCGTCGCATTCTGGCGGTCAATGCGGCGCCCTTGCGGGATGCGGCACGGCGGATCAGCTCGGTGGTGCTGTCGCTGTCGGACATCACCGAGCAGGAGTGCGCCCGGCTGGCTGTCGCGGAGCGGGAGGAACAGCTCGAGCGCATCACGTCGGCCGTCCCGGGCGTGGTGTACCAGTACGTGGTGGGCCCGGGTGCGGAATGTCGCTTTGCCTTCATGAGCGAGCGGGTCCTGGACCTCTTCGGGGTGAGCGCCGAAGCGATCGTGGCCGACCCCTCGCGCTGGTGGGCCATGGTGGACCCCGCGGACCACGAGGCCGTGACCGCAGCGTATCGTCACCCCTCCGACACCCTGCGGCCGAGGAGTCTGGACTTCCGGGTGCGCGGCCCGGAGGGACAGGTCCGCTGGCTGCGGGACGTGGCGACCGCGGTCCCCGCCCGCGATCCCGAGCGGATCGTCTGGCACGGCGTCATCGTCGATATCACGGATCGCCGGCGCCTCGAGGAGGAACTGCTGCAGGCCTCGAAGATGGAGAGCCTGGGCCGGCTCGCCGGCGGAGTGGCCCATGACTTCAACAACCTGCTCACCGTGATTCGGGGCTACGCGGACGTGCTCTCGGGCGAACTCAGCCAGGAGGATCCCCGGCTCTCCGAGGTGCGGGAGATCCGCCGTGCCGCGGACCGCGCGAGCTCGCTCACCCGCCAGCTCCTGGCCATGAGCCGCCGCCAGGTGCTGGTTCCTCGCGAAGTCGACCTCAACCTGCTGGTGCAGGAGATGGAGCGGATGCTGCGCCGGGTGATCGGGGCGGGCATCAACATCGTGACGGAGCCCGCCTCCGAGCTCGGCTGGGTGCGCGCCGACGCGGGCCAGCTGGAGCAGGTGCTGCTGAACCTGGCGGTGAACGCGCGCGATGCGATGCCCGACGGCGGAACGCTCACCCTCGGTACCAGCCAGGTCGAGATCGGCGCGGAGGAAGCGGAGCCCGGTGCGCAGGGAGTGCCGCCGGGGCACTATGTGGTGCTCCGGGTGACCGATACCGGGATCGGCATCGACCGGGATACCCAGCGCAAGATCTTCGAGCCCTTCTTCACCACCAAAGCGGTGGGCGAAGGGACCGGTCTCGGCCTCGCCACGGTCTACGGGATCGTGCAACAGAGCAACGGCACCATCACGGTCGAGAGCGAGCCGGGCCGCGGTACCAGCTTCCGGGTGTTCCTTCCGCGGATCCCGCAGCCGACCGGCGCGAGCCGCGAAGGGGTGCTGCCCCGGGCGGAGTCCGCCAGCGGACTTCGGCACCAGACCATCCTGCTGGTCGAAGACGACGAGGGCGTGCGACAACTCACCTCGCGGATCCTGCGGCAGTACGGGTATGAAGTCCTCATCGCCAAAGACGGCGCCGAAGCACTGGAGCTGCTGCCGGCTGGGCGCCAGGGGATCGACGCGGTGGTATCCGACGTCGTCATGCCGGGCATCAGCGGACCCGAGCTGATCGCGCGGCTGCGCGGCGCGCACCCCGCGCTTCCGGTGCTGCTGCTCTCCGGCTACACGGGAGAGGAAGTGGCCGAAACGCTCGGCGGGGACGCCCACTGGGCTTTCCTGCAAAAGCCGTTTGCGCCCGAGGCGCTGGCGGCGGGCCTGGAGGAACTGCTGGCCGATGTCAGGCCGCCGGCCACTGCTGGGTGACGCAGTGGATGGCGCCCAGGCCCCAGACCAGATCGGTGCAATCGATAATGCTGATGCGACGGGTGGGGAACAGGGGCTGAAGCACGTCCCGGGCGGCCGCGTCCCGCTCGGGATCGAAGCCGGGGAGCAGCACCACGCCATTGGCGATGTAAAAATTCGCGTAGCTCACCGGTAGCCGCTGGCCCTCGAAATAGCGCGCCGGCGGCATGGGGAGCTCCACGATGCGCAGGGACTCGCCCGCGTGGTCGGTCATCGAACGCAGCCGCCGCAGATTGTCGCGCAGGGGGCCGAAGTTGGCATCGCGGGGGTCCTGCTCGACCGCCGTCACCACCGTGTCCGGCGCGACGAAGCGGGTGAGGTCGTCGACGTGGCCATCGGTGTCGTCCCCCTCGATGCCCTCTCCCAGCCAGAGAATCCGCCGCACGCCCAGGTAGTCGCGCAGCCGCCGTTCGAGGTCGGAGCGGGAGAGACCCGGGTTGCGATTGGGGTTGAGCAGGCACTGTTCGGTGGTGAGCAGGGTGCCGGCGCCGTTCACGTCGATGCTGCCCCCTTCCAGGACCATGCCCGGCGCGACCACCGGCACTCCCAGCTCCTGCGCGATGCGGGTGGGAATCGCGTCGTCCAGCGCGAAGGGCGGATACTTCCCGCCCCAGGCGTTGTAGCCCCAGTCGAGAATCAGCTGTTCGGCTGCACCGGCGGCTCCGGGACGCTGGACGAAGATCGGGCCGTGGTCCCGGCACCAGGCGTCATCGGTGGGATGGCGATGGAAGAACACCCGGGAAAGCGCGACGCCGCGCTCTGCGAGGACGCTTCGAGCGGAAGCCTCGAGCGCCTCGTCACCCACATTGACGTGAACTTCCTCGTGCGGGGCCAGCTCCCGCACAATTTCCGCGAAGATGCCGGGAATCGGAGCGAATTTCCCCGGCCAGGAAGCCTCCTTGTGAGGCCAGCTGAGCCAGGTGCCGCGGTGGGGCTCCCATTCGGCGGGCATCCGAAAACCGAGGGAGCGAGGAGAAGGGTGAAGGGTCACCCCTCACCGTCAAGGAAGCGTTCCGTGATCCCCGCGTAGGCGTCGATTCGGCGATCGCGCAGGAAGGGCCAGTGGGTGCGCACCACGTTCACGGCATCCAGATCGCAGGGCACCACCAGCAGTTCTTCTGCGGATCCCGCCTTGGCGATCAGGCGTCCGTTCGGATCGGCGACGAAGCTGCCGCCCCAGAACTCGAGCCCCGCGCCGTCGCCGGAGGGCGCCGGCTCGAAGCCCACGCGGTTGACCGCCGCGAGGTAGCAGCCGTTCGCGATGGCGTGGCCCCGCTGCACCGTCTCCCAGGCCGCCTGCTGGCGCTCTCCGTACTCGGCCTTTTCCGCGGGCAGCCAGCCGATCGCGGTGGGATAGAGGAGGATGTCGGCGCCGGCCATGGCGGTGAGGCGCGCGGCCTCGGGGTACCACTGATCCCAGCAAATCAGCACGCCGAGCCGCGCGTAGCGCGTCGGCCAGGAGCGGAAGCCGGTGTCGCCCGGGGTGAAGTAGAATTTTTCGTGATACTGCGGATCATCCGGGATGTGCATCTTGCGATACTTGCCGAGATAACGGCCGTCGGCATCCAGAATGGCCGCGGTGTTGTGATACAGCCCTTCCGCGCGCTTCTCGAAGAGCGACGCGACGATCACCACGCTCAGCTCTTGCGCGAGCGCACTCAGCCGCTCGGTGGTCGGGCCGGGCACCGGCTCGGCGAGCCGGAAGAATTCGTGGCTCTCCACCTGACAGAAGTACGGGCCCTGGAAGAGCTCCGGAGTGCAGATGACCTGCGCGCCGCGCCCCGCGGCCTCGCGAATGAATTGCTCGAGCCGGGCGAGATTGGCGGCGGGATCGGCGCCCAGGCGCATCTGGGGCAGGCCCAGCGTGACGGTGCGTGATGCGGAGGGCGCGCTCATGCGGTGAAATCTAGCGGCGGATCATCGCTCATCGGGCGTCGGAATCGGCGGAGAGCGCAAATCCGAACCGCTCGGCCAGGGCGCGCAGGGGGCGGCGGGTTTCCGGGGGGCTCTGGGTCAACAGCCGGTAGTAGCGGGTCTGGGCATCGAACGGGATAGTCCGTTCCTCCAGCGCCAGCAGGTCGAGCGTGTGCGCCAGCCGCTCGAGATCGATACCGGTCGCATCGGCCGGCTCGGTGGGGAGCTGGCGCACCAGGGCGTCGCGGATGGCGTGGCGGTAGGTGACCACGCCCTCGGCGATGCGCGCCTCGTCCTCCCGGGTGAGCACCGCCGCCCGCAGCTCCTGGCGCAACGCCAGGTGGAGCGTGTCACGCTCGGGTTCGGGCAGATCCGCGAGCGTGACGACGTGCTCCTGTCCGCCGGAGGCAACCGTGACGGTCACGCTGATCGCGGTGGGTCGCTCGACCGCGACCCCCAGCGGCGCGGCGCGACCGGTGCGCCGGTGCTGGACCCGCAGTGAATCCGCGTCCTCCGTCTCGATCAGGTAGGGGCCGACCACCGGCTTGAGCCGCTCGGGCGCGAGGGCGCGCAGTGCGGCGTAGGCGGCGGCGGCCCGCACTTCACCGGGGTGCGACGGGAGCGCGCGGTCGTAGACGTCGCGCGCGGTCCCCTGGGCGGGATCGTTGCTCTGGGCCAGGGCGAGGCGCTGGCGGAGCTCCGCCTCGAGCTCCGGCGCGGACCCCGAATACTGAATCGCGCGCGCGGCATAACGGAGGCAAACGATGCTCTCCAGCCCGGCCACGTCATCGAAGAACCAGCCGCACGAGGTGAACATTCGCAGGGCATTGCGCTCCATCTCGAGCAGCTCGCGCGCCCGCACCGGCAGGTGGGAGGGCAATCCGATCGCCGCGTAGCTGTCCCGCGCCGCCCAGGGATCCTTGAGCAGCGGTGCGGCTTCGGCTTCGAAGCGGGCATGCAGCTCGCCCGCCAGCCAATCGAGCGCTTCCCTGAGCGGCGCGCGCCACGCCTGGCTGGTCTCCGGCCGAACCCGGCAGCCGCAGTCGGAGCGCCACCGCTCGACGCCGTGGACACAGCTCCAGGAGCTGGGCTCGACCAGCTCCACCGGATGCTCCGCCGGGTGGCGCGCCAGGAAAGCGGCGTAGTTCTCGACCCGCACGTCGGGATCCCGGCCCACCCGCTCGAGGGTCGCGGCCAGCGCCATCTCGCCGAAGCTGTGATGGTGGCCATAGGTCTCCCCGTCGGTGGCCAGAGAAACCAGCGTCGGCCCCGCGGGAGCCTGCGGGCGCGCCAGCAGCTCCGTGCTCCAGCGCTCGGCATCGCCGATCAGGGGACCGAACGCGACGTCGTGCGAGAGCGGCCCGTCGTAAATGAAGAGGGCGATGCTGCGGCCGCTGGTGGTGACGTACTTGCCCGGCAAACCGGCGGGGGGCGGCTCGACGACCTGGTGCGGAGCCAGCACGGTGAAGCGGACTCCTTCCGCCGCTAGGACGTCCAGGGTCTCCGCGTCGACCGCGGTCTCGGGGAGCCACATGCCGGCCGGCTCGCGGCCGAAGCGCCGCCGGAAATCCGCGATGCCCCAGCGCACCTCGGTCAGCTTGTCGCGCCGGGAGGCCAGCGGCAGGATGACGTGATGGTACGGCATGGCGATCGCGTTGCCGTGACCGCCGCGCCGCAGCCGGCTCGACCGATCGGCCGCGAGCATGGCGGCCCAGGTATCCGGCGCCTCGCGCTCCAGCCATTCCACCAGCGTCGGGCCGACGTTGAAGCTGATGGCCTCGAGCGTGTTGACGATGCGGGCGATGCGCTGGTGCGGTGCGGGGATCCGGGCGGCCACCACGGCGCGGTAGCATTCCTGCTCGATGCGTTGATTCCAGTCATGGAACGGGGCGGCGCCGCGCTCCCGCTCGACCAGCTCCAGCCAGGGCTCCTCGCGGGGCGGCTGGTAGAAATGCGCGTGGATGACGACGGAACGGCGCGGCAGCGAGCCCGAATTCATCGCGCGGCGGCGACCGCAGCGCTCTGGAGGACGTCGGCGAGCACGGGCAGAATCTCGGGGAAAACATCGTCACGCCGGCGCAGCCGCTCGGCCTGCTCGGTGGCCGACGAGAGGCGACCCTTCCCGCCCGGCTCCAGTGCCGTCAGCAGCAGCTCGAGGTCTTCCGCGTGCTCCCCGAAGCGCTTGGAGGCGTAGTCCGCGGCGGCCCCGGTCGAAATGATGAACTGCCAGTCGCTCGACTGGAGCAGCAGGAGCTCGCGGGCGGCCTGCGCCAGGACCGGCGCCAGGCTGGGCTCGCCGAGCGATGCCTGGGCCGCGCTCCAGAAGCGCTGCTCCAGCGGCCAGAGCCGGTCCCAGGTCCACTGCGTCGCCGGGTTGAGCCACATGCTGAAATCGCCGTTGGCACCCCAGGAGCCTTGCGCCAAGGCGATCGCCGCATCGGGCGGGTCGGCCTCCAGGTGTTGCGAGGCGGTGCGGGCCACCGGCGAATCGTGCCGGGCGAAGTGGCGGTAAAGGTCGGCGATGAAATCGATGCCCTCGAACCACCAGTGCCCGAACAGCTCGGTGTCGAACGGGGCCACGATCACCGACTCACCCGGATCGTGCGGCGACGCGGCCCGGCTCCGCAGCAGCCAGTGCAGGTGGGCGGCATGCCCGAAGGCCCGGGCGCGGGCCGCGTTGGGCTCGTAGGGCTCTTTGAGTCCCAGGTCCGCTGCGGGTCCCGTAACCCGCCAGAACTTGAGCCCGCCGGGATAACGGATCTTGTGAAACTCGAGATAACTGCCGTCACCCGGGAAGCCGCCGTGCCGGCTCCAGACCTGGCGGGTGCTCTGGGGGTCGCGCACGAACGCGATGACCTGCGGCCGCCCCGCCCGGGGCGATACCTGATAGGCGCGATAGGGCGAGCGCCGCGCCGGCGCCGCCCAGACCTCCTCGTCGGTGAGCGGCCAGCCGCCCGGACCGCCGGTCTCCCGGTAGAGACCGAGCGGGCGGCCCGCTTCCGCCAGGTGGGCATCCACGAAGAAGAAGTGGTACCCATGCGCCGCGAAGTGCTCCTCGAGTCCGGACCGGTAGGCGCATTCCGGTGCCCAGCAGCCCCGTGGCCACTGGCCGAAGAGGCGGTGGTGCTCGGCGCGCCCGACGGCGAGCTGCAGCCCGATGCTTTCTTCCCGGGAGAGCAGGGGAAGGAACCCGTGGGTCGCGGCAGAGGAAAGCAGCTCGATGCGACCGGCCTCGGCGTGACGGCGCAACGCCGTCACCACGTTGCCGTCGACCTGCTCATAGCGCCGCTCGAGCCTGCGGTAGCGCTCGCGCCAGTAGCGGGCCAGGGGCACCAGCTCGGCCTCCCCATTCTGGAGAAACACCGCTTCGGCTTCCTCGCAGGCTTCCAGCCGCTGGGCAAAGAAGGCGCTCATCTCGCCGAGCAGCGTCGGGTGGGCGAGTTGGCTCGCGAGGATCGGGGTTACCCCGATGGTCACGGGCGAGGGCACCCCCTGCGCCGCGAGGGCATCGAGCGCCTCCAGCAGCGGCAGGTAAGTGTCCGTCATCGCCTCGCAGAGCCAATCGCTGCCGTGCGGCCAGCGGCCGTGGTTCAGCACGTAGGGAAGGTGGCTGTGCAGCGTCAGGACGAAGTCCACGGGGTCAGGCCAGCGCCAGGCGATAGACGTCGAGATAGCGCTCGACCGAGCGCTCCCAGCCGAAATCCGCGCCCATCGCGTTGCGCCGCAGGCGGGACCATTCGGGCGGGTTGGCGTAGCAATCGATGCCGCGCAGGACCGCGCCCAGCAGGGGCTCGGCATGATAGGGCTCGAATACGAAGCCACTCACGCCGTCCTCCACCGTATCGGCCAGGCCACCCACGCGCCGCACGATCGGGATGGCGCCGTAGCGCTGGGCACGCATCTGGGTCAGCCCGCAGGGCTCATACTGGCAAGGCATCAGCAGAAAATCGGCACCGGCGATCAGGACGTGCTCCAGCCGATCGGTGAAGCTGGTGTTGACGGCGATGCGATCGGACCGGGTCGCGGCGAGACCGCTCAAGGCCTGCTCGAAACGCGGCTCTCCCGCGCCGATGAAGACGTACTGGGCGCCCAGGGAGAAGAGGGCCGGACTCTGCAGAATCAGATCGAGTCCCTTCTGGGTGACCAGCCGGGCCGCCATGGAGAGCAGCGGCGCGTCGGGATCCTCGGCGAGGCCGAAGAGTCGCTGGACTTCCCGCTTGCAGGCGGCCTTGCCCGCGGGGTTCTCGCCGGTGAACGTGGCGGGGATCTGGGGATCGCGCGCCGGATCCCAGACCGCCTGGTCGATCCCGTTGAGGATACCCGAGAAGCGGGGCCCCAGCCATTCAAAGACATCGTGCAGGCCGAATCCGCCTCCCGGGGTGCGCAGCTCATTGGCGTGATTGGGACTCACCGTTACCACGCGATCGGCAAAGACCAGGCCGCCCTTCAGGATGTTGACCTTCCCGTACCATTCCAGATAACGCCAGTTGAAGAGCTCCCAGGGAAGGCCGAGGTCCTGCAGGACGGCCGGCGAATAGTGTCCCTGGTATCCCGCGTTGTGTACCGAGAGCACGCTGCGCACGTTGGCATAGCGCGCGTCGCGCCCCAGGCGGGTCCGCAGGTAAACCAGGGCCAGCGCGGCGTGCCAGTCATGCGCATGCAGCAGCACCGGGCCGGTGACCAGGCGGGGCAGGGCGTCGAGCGCGGCAAGGCAGAAAAAGGCATAGCGGAGATGATTGTCGGGGTAGTCGCCGCCGGGGTCGCCGTACAGCCGCTCCCGGTCGAAGAACCCGTCGTGCTCGATGAAGTAGATGGCGGTGCCCGGGCGCTGATCGCGCTGGCGCAGCAAGCGGCCGGTTTCCTCACTCGCGCCGATGCGGATTCGGAAGGGCTCGCCCACCGGGATGAGCTCACCCGCGGCCTGGCGAGCCGAGCGGTACAGTGGCAGGATCGCGAGGGTCCGCACTCCGCTGGCCGACTGGTAGCGGCCCAGGTTGGCCACCGCCTCCGCCAGTCCACCGCTGCGCGCGAAGGGATAAAACTCCGCGGCGATATGCATCACGCTGACCGGCTCTCCCCGGAAGGTGGAGAGCGCCGAGTTGGGATGGCTGGATCGCGCCGGCGCGCGTCGCTCGGGTTGCGGCCTAGCCCGGCGGGTCGTCCGTGAAGCGGTCCCCCCGGATGGCGGGGAGGTAATAGTCGTCCGTGTACTGGAGCACCATTCGGCGGGCGGTGAAACGGCTGGCGGCGACCCGGATGGCGTTGCGCATCCGGTCAACCCAGGCCTGAGGAACCCCTTGCGCGTCGCGGGTGTAATAGAGAGGGACGATGTCCTCCTCGAGCAGCCGGTAGAGATGATCGGCGTCGAATGCATCTTGGGCCTCGACATCTTCTGTGTCGGACGGGACGGGAATGGCCCATCCGTTACTCCCATCATACCCCTCTTCCCACCAACCATCGATGGTGCTGAGCTGGGGGACGCCGTTGAGGGCGGCTTTCATCCCGCTGGTCCCGCAGGCCTCGAGGGGAACCCGGGGCAGGTTGACCCACAGGTCCACCCCCTCGACCAGGGCGTGAGCCAGGTGCATGTCGTAATCCTCCAGGAAAGCTACCCGCCCCTCGAAAAAGGGGTTGTGGGTCCAGCGGTAGACCTCCTGCAGGACCTCCTTGCCGGGGTTGTCCGCGGGGTGGGCTTTGCCGGCAAAGATGATCTGGACCGGGCGGCGCCGGTCGCACAACAGCCGCTGCAGCCGGTCCACGTCGCGGAACAACAGGCTGGCGCGCTTGTAGGTCGCGAAGCGCCGGGCAAACCCGAGGGTGAGGGCGTAGGGATGCAGCAGGGTGCCCGCCGCCACCACCTGGTTGGCCTCGGTCCACTCGTAGGCGAAGCGCCGCCGTGCCTCCTCCCGGATGAAGCCGACCAGGGTTCCCTTGAGCTCGAGGTGAGCGGCCCAGAGCGCCGCGGGGTCCAGCACCCGGAGCTGCTCCCACAGGGCGGGGTCGTCCAGCCGCGCACCCCAATCCGCGCCGAGCTGGCGATCCAGCAGCGCCATGACGGGATTGGCCATCCAGGTCGCCAGATGCACCCCGTTGGTGATGACCCCGATGGGCACCTGCTCGGGCTCCCGACCGGGCCAGAGGGGCTGCCAGATCTTCCGTGAGACCGTGGCGTGCCGCTGGGAGACCCCATTGACCCGGGCAGCGAGGTTGAGGGCGAGGACGGTCATCTGGAATCGCTCGCCGCTCTCCGCAGGGTGGCGGCCCAGGCCCAGCACCTGTTCCCGCGTCGCCCCCATGGCTTCCCAGATGGGCCCGGTGCACTGGGCCAGCTGTTCCGAGTCGAAGCTGTCGTGCCCGGCGGGCACCGGGGTGTGAGTGGTAAAGACGGTGGTGCGCCGCACCTCGGCGACCGCCGCCTCCCAGGAGAGGCCGGCGGCGGTGAACTCCCGCACCCGTTCCAGCATCATGAAGGCGGCATGGCCCTCGTTGGCATGCCACACCCCCGGCTCGAGCCCCACCGCGCGGAGCACCCGCACGCCCGCCACGCCCAGTAGCCATTCCTGCCGGAGACGAAGATCGGGACCGCCACCGTACAGTTTGTTCAGCAGGGTGCGGTCCTCGGGATGGTTCTCCTCGAGATTGGTATCGAGCAGATAGATGGGAGCGCGGCCCACCCGCATGGTCCACACCCGCACGTAGACCGGACGGCCGAAGGTCTCCACGACCGCGAGCCAGCTCTCGCCGCCGCGTCCGGGCAGCTCGACCAGCGGGGTCAGCGCGGGGTCGACGTGATCGTCGCTGTCCTCCTGCCATCCGTCGCTGCGCAGTCGCTGATCGAAGTACCCCTTCATATAGCTCAAGCCGATGCCCACGAGCGGCACGCCCAGATCGGAAGCGGCCTTGCAGTGATCGCCGGCCAGGACGCCCAGGCCGCCGCTGTAGATGGGAACGGAGTTGTGGAAGCCGAATTCCGCGCAGAAGTAGGCCACCGGATGATCGAGCAGCTTGGGATAGCGGCGCGCGAACCAGGTCCGCTCCGGCGCGCGATCGCTGGCCATCCATTCCATCACCAGGTCGTACTGGTGCAGGAACTGGGGATCGTGGGCCAGCTGCTCCAGGCGGGACGCGGAGATCTCCCGCAACAGGTGGATGGGGTTGTGGCGCAGCTGGCGCCAGAGCGGAAGATCCATCCCGCGCAGCAGCTCGCGCGCCTCCCGGTTCCAGCTCCAGGACAGGTTGGCGACCAGCGCGGTGAGGCCCTCGATGCGGGGAGGGAGGGTGGTCATCTTGGGGCGAGAATTGGCCATCGAGCCTAGTGCACCAGCTTCTTGTAGCGGATGCGGTGGGGCTCGTCCACCGCCACGCCCTTCCGGCGCCGGTAGTCGGCGGCATACTCCTGGAAGTTGCCCTCGAACCAGTAGACCTCGCTGTCGCCCTCGAACGCCAGCATATGGGTGGCGATCCGGTCGAGGAACCAGCGGTCGTGGCTGATGACCACCGCGCACCCGGCGAAGCCGAGCAAGGCGTCCTCCAGCGCGCGCAGGGTATCGACGTCCAGGTCGTTGGTGGGCTCGTCGAGCAACAGGAGGTTGCCGCCGCTCTTGAGCAGCTTGGCGAGGTGCACCCGGTTCCGCTCGCCGCCGGACAGCGTCCCGACCTTCTTCTGCTGGTCGGCGCCGCGGAAGTTGAAGCCGGCGCAGTAGGCCCGCGCGTTGACGATCCGCTTGCCGAATTCGAGCTGGTCGTGGCCGCCGGAAATCTCCTGGTAGACGGTGTGGTCGGGATCGAGGGCCTCGCGGCTCTGGTCCACGTAGGCGGGCTGCACAGTCGCGCCGATGATCAGCTCGCCGGCGTCGGGGTGTTCCTGCCCGCTGATCATGCGGAACAGGGTCGTCTTGCCGGCGCCGTTGGGCCCGATGACGCCGACGATGCCGCCGCGGGGCAGCGAAAAGTTGAGCTTTTCGAAGAGCAGCCGGTCGCCGTAGCCCTTGGCCAGGTCCTTCGCGACGACCACCTCGTCTCCCAGCCGGGCGGGAACTGGGATGAGGATCTCGGCGCTGCCCTCCTGCTGCCGTTCGCTCTGGTCGCGCAGCTGCTCGTAGGCGGTGATCCTGGCCTTCTGCTTGGCATGCCGCGCGCGGGGCGCCATGCGCACCCACTCCAGCTCGCGCTCCAAGGTCTTCTGTCGCGCGGAGGCCTGCTTTTCCTCCGCGGCAAGCCGCTTGCTCTTCTGGTCCAGCCAGGAGGAATAGTTGCCCTCCCAGGGAATGCCCGCGCCGCGATCCAGCTCGAGGATCCAGCCGGCCACATTGTCGAGAAAGTAGCGGTCGTGGGTGACGGCCACGATGGTGCCGGGAAACTCGCGCAAGTGACGCTCGAGCCAAGCCACCGATTCGGCGTCGAGGTGGTTGGTGGGCTCGTCCAGCAGGAGCAGATCGGGCTGCTCCAGCAGGACGCGACAGAGCGCGACGCGGCGACGCTCCCCCCCGGAAAGCCGGGCCACGTCGGCGTCGCCGGGAGGCAGCCGCAGCGCGTCCATCGCGATATCGATCTTGCGATCGAGCTCCCAGAGACCCTGCGCTTCGATGCGTTCCTGCAGGACGCCCTGCTTCTCGAGCAGCCGGTTCATTTCGGCGTCGTCCATCGGCTCCGCGAAGCGCGCGCTCAAGGCCTCGAATTCGGTGAGCAGGGCGCGCTGCGTCCTCACGGCCGTCTCCACGTTGCCGCGCACGTCCTTGGCGGCGTCGAGCTCGGGCTCCTGGGAGAGATAGCCCACCCGAATGCCGTCGGCGGGGCGGGCATCACCCTGAAAATCCTTGTCGACACCCGCCATGATGCGGAGCAACGTGCTCTTGCCGGCGCCGTTGGCGCCGAGCACGCCGATTTTCGCCCCGGGGAAGAACGCGAGATAAATCCCCTTCAAGATCTCCCGCCCGGGCGGGACGACCTTGCGGAGATTCGCCATCGTATAGATGTACTGGGGGTTGGCCATTGGGGCAGGAAAATAACTACCCTCTGCGTATATTCGGGATTCGGTGTTTGGGGGCAGGATTCAAGCGTCATGATTCAAGGGAGAGGCACATGGGGATCTCGGAAATGACGCTGCTCGCCGCCGGGCTTTCGCTCGGCATGCTGGCAGCTCCGGCGGCCCGGCAGCCAGCCAAGCCGGCGTGCGCACCCGACAATGCGGGGCTCACGCTGCCGAGCGGCTTTTGCGCGGTGCTGGTGGCGGAGAGTCTGGGCACGCCGCGCCATCTTGCGGTGGCGCCCAATGGCGACCTCTTCATCGCCCGGACCGGCCGCACCGGGGGCGGCGTGATCGTTTTGCGAGACACTACCGGAGACGGCAAGGCTGATGTGGTCGCCAAATTCTACGAGGGCCCAGGCGGCAGCGGGATCGCGCTGGCCTCGGACGCCGTCTACTTCGCCCCCAATGATCAGGTGCTGCGCTTCCCCTGGAAGCCGGGGGCGTTGACGCCTTCGGGTCCGCCGGAAGTCATCGCGACCGGCCTCCCCAACGGCGGGCATAGCGCCAAAGGCATCGCGCTGGGCCCGAATGGCGCGTTGTTCGTCTCGTTCGGGTCGCTCACCAATAGCTGTCTGCCACCCGAATTCGACCGCAAGACCGCGCATCCCGGACCCGACCCCTGTACTGAGCTGGAGCAGCGGGCGGGGATCTGGCGCTTCGACGCCCGAAAGCTCAACCAGACGCCCGCCGACGCCAAGCGCTGGGCTACCGGATTGCGGAACCCGATGGCCGTGAGCATCCAGCCGGGCAGCGGGACCCTGTATGCCGGAGTACACGGCCGGGATGGGCTCGCGGAACAGTGGAGCTGGCCCGCAGAAGAAGGCCGGGAGAATCCGGCGGAAGTCGTGTTCGCGCTTCCCGAGGGCGCCAATGGCGGCTGGCCCTACTGTTACTTCGATTCCCGCGCGAAGCTGCGCGAGCTGAATCCGGAGTATGGCGGCGAAATGAACAAGGCCTGCGACCGCGACATGGCGATGCCGGCCCTATCGTTCCCCGGCCATTGGGCGCCCAATGCGACGATGTTCTACGACGGCAGCCAGTTTCCCGCCTCCTACCGGGGAGGACTCTTTGTCGCCTTCCATGGCTCCTGGAATCGCGCGCCCGCGCCGCAGGAGGGTTACCGCGTGGTGTTCGCTCCCTTCGAGAACGGCAAGGCCGTGGGGACTTACGAGACCTTTGCCGCACCGAGCGCCGGCCCGACCGCGATTCGGCCTTCGGGACTTGCTGTGGGACCGGATGGGTCGCTTTATATCGGGGCGGATGCGCAGGGCAAAGTGTGGCGGGTGATGTACGGACGGTAGCGGTAGGGGCTGGAAGGCAAGGACGGTAGCTCGGTAGCCGAGTATTCCTGAGAGGAGACGTATGAAACGACCCCTGTACCTGGCTGCGGCTCTCGCGTTGGCGCCCGCGCTCGCGGCCCAGCAGCCTGCGACACCGCCCCCGGCTCCGCCGGCGCCGACGCCGCTGGCGGTAGGAACCGAGGCGCCCGATTTCACGCTGCCCGCCGCCACGAAAGAGGGCCTGAGCGCGAAACCGGTCCATTTGCAGGACTTGCGGGGTCAGACCGTGGTCATCGCGTTCTTCTATAAGGCGCGGACCAAGGGCTGAACCACGCAAATGAACGCGTACCGTGATCAGTACGCGCAACTGTTCGGCAACCTGAAGGTGACGCTGCTGGCTATCAGCGTCGATCCCGATACGACGCTGGCGTCCTGGGCCAAGGAGAACGGATACGCCGGGACGTTCCTGAGCGACATCGGCGCGGTGGTCGGGACGAAGTATGGAGCGATCCGGCCCCTGCCGAACGGGACGGTGCTCGACAATCGCACTCTGTTCATCGTCGATTCCACAGGCAAGATCGCGCACGTGATGGCGCCCTTCCGCGAAGTCGATCCCTCGGCCTACACCGAGCTCACCGACGCGGTCAAGCGCATCGCCGGGCCACCCTGAGGCGAGCGGAGCTCCCAACGGCAGGATAAGGCGGGGGAACTTCCCCGCCTTTATCTTTCCTGCGATGCAGCCCTCCGCGCGCCAACGCCTCAGCGTCGTCATCGGCGGCCATGTAGACCACGGTAAGAGCACCGTGGTTGGCAGGCTGCTGGCAGACAGCGGCGCCCTGCCCGAAGGCAAGCTCGATCAGGTCCGCGCGCTGTGCGAGCGGACCGGGCGACCCTTCGAATACGCCTTCCTGCTCGATGCCCTCAAGGACGAGCGCGCGCAGGGCATCACGATCGACACGGCCCGCGTCTTCTTCAGCACCGCGCGGCGGGATTACCAGCTGCTCGATGCGCCGGGTCACGTGGAGTTCGTGCGCAATCTGGTGACCGGCGCGGCGCGAGCGGACGCGGCGATCCTGGTGATCGATGCGCAAGAGGGTGTGCGCGACAATTCGCGCCGCCATGGCCACCTGATGGGCCTCCTGGGAATCCGGCAGCTCGCGGTGGTGATCAACAAGATGGATCTGGTGGGCTACGCCGAGGCCAAATTCGACCAGCTCGCCAGGGAGTACGGCGACTTTCTGGCCACGCTCGGCCTGGTGCCCCAGGAAATGATTCCGGCAGCCGCCCGGGAGGGCGCCAACCTGACCGTGCTCTCCTCCACGATGCCTTGGTATCGGGGACCGACGGTGCTCGACGCCCTGGAGACCTTCACTCCCAAGCGGGCTCCCTCCGAGGGCCCTTTCCGCATGCCGGTGCAGGACGTCTACAAGTTCACCGGGGACGGAGACGACCGGCGCATTGTGGCGGGGACCATTGAAAGCGGCACCCTGCACCCCGGGGATGAGGTGGTCTTCTATCCCTCGGGTAAACGCACCCGGGTGCGCACTTTGGAAGCGTTTGCTCGCCCCGAGCCGGCAGTGGCCCGCGCCGGCGAAGCCGCCGGCTTTACGCTCGAAGAACAGATCTACGTCCCGCGCGGGGAGCTGGCGACGCGGGCCGATGAGCCGCGGCCTGCGGTAACCCCGAGGTTGCGGGTAGGGCTCTTC
Organism: Gemmatimonadales bacterium; assembly: GCA_036566495.1. Classification (GTDB taxonomy): domain Bacteria; phylum Gemmatimonadota; class Gemmatimonadetes; order Gemmatimonadales; family GWC2-71-9; genus JABFSM01. The sequence goes on from DATCWE010000072.1 coordinate 20,202, forward strand.
TGGCTGGGCCGGCGCCCGCTGGTGCCGGGTCAGGACTACCTGCTCAAGCTGGGCACTGCGCGAGTCCCCATGCGGGTCGAAGCCATCCAGCGCAGCCTGGATGCGGCCAGTTTGGCGGAGCGGAGCCCTGCCAGCTCGGTGGAGCGGCACGAGATCGCCGAATGCATCCTGGAGCTGGGACGGCCGATCGCGACCGACACCGCGGAGCTGATGGCACCCACGGCGCGGTTCGTAATCGTGGACGAGTTCGAAATCGCGGGCGGCGGGCTGGTCCACGAGGCCCTGCCCGACGCTCAGTTGCCGATTCGCGAGAAGGTCCTGCTGCGAAACTACAAATGGGAGACCAGCTTCATCCCGAGCGACGATCGCGCCGAGCGCTATCGCCAGCGGCCCACGCTGGTGCTGATTACCGGTCCCCGGGAGACCGACCGCAAGCATCTCGCCAAGGCGCTGGAGGTCCGCCTGTTCGCAGCGGGGCAGGTGGTCTATTTCATCGGGATGGCCAACGTGCTCTACGGGGTGGATGCCGATCTGGGCCGAGCCGCCGCGCAGCGCGCCGAGCACCTCCGCCGCCTGGCCGAGGTGGCCAACTTATTGCTGGATGCGGGCATGATCGTGGTGGTCTCCGCCGCGGAGCTGGAGCAGGAAGATCTGGAGCTGATCCGGACGGCGGCCCCGCCGGAGCGCGTGGTAACGGTGTGGCTGGGGCGGTCCGAGGAAGCGCAGGCCGGCCGCGCGCACGGAACCGCGTTCGACCTGGTGCTGGACCCGAATGACGAGACCGACCGCGCCGTGGAGCGGATCCGCGAACTGCTGACCCAACGGGGGGCGCTGCTCGATGTTCCGTGAGACCCACTCGCGCTCGGTGCTCAAGGCGATCTCCTGGCGCATCTTCGGGACGCTGGTCACCTCCGCCCTGGTGTACGTCTTCACCCGGCGGCTGGTGCTGTCGCTGGCCGTGGGCGCGATCGAGTTCTTCTCGAAGATCGGACTGTTCTGGCTGCACGAGCGCTTGTGGGACCGCTGGTCCTGGGGCAAGCGGCGGATCGCCCCGGCGGTGATCTGGTTTACCGGGTTGCCCGGCTCGGGAAAGAGCACGGTGGCCGACTGGGTCGCCGAGCAGCTGCGCCAGCGCGGCTGGCCGGTGGAACGCCTCGACGGCGATGCAGTGCGGCGGATCTTCCCGGAAACCGGCTTCAGCCGCGAGGAGCGCGACGCGCACCTGCGCCGCATCGGCTTTCTGGCGAGCAAGCTGGAGGCCCACGGGGTCTTCGTGGTGGCGTCGTTCGTGTCCCCCTATCGGGACTCCCGCGATTTCGTTCGGGGGGTCTGCAATTCGTTTCTGGAGATCTACGTGAGCACGCCGCTGGCGGAATGCGAGAAGCGAGATCCCAAGGGACTCTACGCCAGGGCCCGGCGGGGAGAAATCGAGAATTTCACCGGGGTCAGTGATCCCTACGAGGAACCCCGGTCGCCCGAAGTGACCGTCGATACCAGCAGAGTCAGCCTCGAGGCCGCGGGGGCGCAGGTGCTGCAGGTGCTGGGACGCCGCCCGGAGCTGCGATGAGCGAGCATCAGGAGCTGGATCATCTGGACCGGCTGGAAGCGCTGAGCGTGCACCTGCTGCGGGAAGCCTATGCCAATTTCCCCCGGCTCTGCATGCTGTGGTCGATCGGCAAGGACAGCACGGTGCTGTTGTGGCTCTCCCGCAAGGCGTTCTTCGGCCACGTGCCGTTTCCGCTGGTCCATGTCGACACCTCGTTCAAGATCCCGGAGATGATCGCGCACCGCGACCGGCTGACGCGGGACTGGCGGCTCACCATGGTGGTGGGGCGGAACGACGACGCCCTCGCGGCCGGGCGTACCTTCCCGGCGGGGGCGGTGGACCGGATCGGCTGCTGCGGGTTACTCAAGACCGAGGCCCTCCGGCGCACCCTGAGCGGCGAAGGGCCGCGGCTGCGGATGAGCCTGGACACCGGCCGCTACGAGCTCGACCCGGATCGCGATCCCTACACCGGCGTGATCGTCGGCGTGCGGGCCGACGAGGAAGGCAGCCGCTCCAAGGAGCGCTATTTCTCCCCGCGCTCGACCAAGAACGTGTGGGACGTGGCGGAGCAGCCGCCCGAGTTCTGGAATCAGTTCAAGACCGAGTTTGCGCCCGGCACCCACGTGCGGATCCATCCGCTGCTCGACTGGACCGAGCTCAATATCTGGGAGTACATCGACCGAGAGCAGATCCCCACCGTGTCGCTCTACTACAACCAGGGCGACGGGATGCGCTATCGCTCGCTGGGCTGCGCCCCCTGCACCAGGCCGGTGCGGTCCGAGGCCAGAACCCCGCGCGAGATCATCGAGGAGCTGCGAACCGGACAGTTTGCCCGGGTGGCCGAACGGGCGGGACGGGCGCAGGACCTGGAAGACGGGGGCGGTTTGGAGAGCTTGCGGAGGGATGGGTACATGTAGGGGAGGTCAGAGGTCAGAGGTCAGAGTCCTGTCGAGGTACTCAGCTCTCACCACTCACCTCTGATCGCTAGCTTTTCCGACCCAGCCGCGCGATCCACCGCACCGCTCCTTTGGCCGCGGCGACGGTGCGATGCCAGAACATGACGGCCACGCCCACGATCGCCGCGATGGCGGAGGCGAAGGGAAGTGCGGTATCGGGTCCGAGGTACATGGCTTTTCTCCTGACTGAATATATTCACGCCGGGTTCTGGAGTGCGGCAGCCAGCGCCGGCAGCGTGGGATCGATTTCCCGAATCCGGGTCCCCGTCGCGCCCTGGAGCAGAATCTCGGGGTCTTTCAGCATGTGCCCGGTCAGCACTGCGACGACGCTTCGCCCAGCAGAAAGCGTGCCGGAAGCGGCCAACTGGCGGACGCCCGCGACGGAAGCGGCGCTGGCCGGCTCACAGCCCACCCCGGCGCGATCGATCACCGCTTTGGCCGCGAGAATCTCGGCATCGGAGACGCTCACCACCACGCCATCGGTTGCGCGGATCGCGCGGACCGCCCGGTCCCACGACGCGGGGTTTCCGATCCGAATCGCGCTCGCGATGGTTTCGGCCGGGAGCTGGTGGCGCCGAGTAAAACCCTCGAGATAGGCGCGGGCGAACGGTGCGGCGCCGGCGGCCTGGACGACAGCCAGGCGAGGCAGCCGGTCGATCAATCCCAGGGCGAGGGATTCCTCCAGCGCTTTCCCGAAGGCGGCGGTGTTGCCGAGGTTGCCTCCCGGGAGCACGATCCAATCCGGTGCCCGCCACCCGCGTTGCTGCAGCAGATCGAAGACGATCGTTTTCTGACCCTCGATGCGAAACGGATTGACGCTGTTGGCGAGGTAGAGGCCGAGCCGATCGCCGGCCTGCTCAACCAGGCTCAGGCAGGCGTCGAAGTCTCCGCGGACGGCGAGCACCTGCGCACCAAACCCCACCGCCTGGGCCAGCTTACCGAGCGCGATTCTCCCCGCCGGCACCAGAACGACCGCGTCCAGTCCGGCTTGCGCGGCATAGGCGGCGAGCGATGCCGAGGTATTGCCCGTGGAAGCGCAGACCAGCGTGCGGGCACCGAGGCGCTGCGCCTGGGTGACCGCCACCGTCATCCCGCGATCCTTGAAAGAGCCGGTAGGATTGTGGCCTTCGTGCTTCAGGGTCAGGTCGGACACGCCGGCCCAATCGGCGATGCTCGGCCGGAAGAGGAGCGGGGTGTTACCCTCGGGATGGCTGACCACTGCGTCCTCGCCGGGGAGCACGATCTCCCGGAAGCGCCAGACGCCGGACGGCGGTACGCAGGGGGAGCCTAGCCTGCCGTCAAACAGGCCGCGCAGGGCGGCACCGCGTTGCGCCGGCGGCGAGTGGCGCAGCTCGAGCAAGCCGCCGCAGGCGGGACAACGGGTCGCGGGTGCGTGCACCGCGCTCTCGCGGCCACAGCCGATGCAGATTTGCGCCGTCATACCCGACGGGCACCCTCGAGGTCGGGCCGGGCGATCCGGGTGGTGCAGCCCACCCCGACCGTCGCGTAGGCTTCGTGCATCGCGGCGGCGACCCGGCTCCCGGTCGCCTCGTCCCCCACGATCGCGAATGCGGGCGGGCCGCTCCCGGAAATGGAGCAGCCAAAGGCCCCGGCGGCGAGCGCCGCCCGCTTGGCCTCCTGAAACCCGGTCAGTAACGGGGCCCGGAACGGTTCGGCGATCCGGTCGTCGATGGCGCGCCCAAGCAGCTCGAGGTCGCCGGCAAAAGCAGCCGCGACCAGCGCGCCGACCTGGGCGGCCTGATGGACCGCATCCTCACGCGGGATCAGGTCCGGGAGGACGGCTCGGCCTTCGCGGGTCGCCATGGCCTGATCCGGGTGCGCCAGGACGAGATGGAGGGCCGCCGGCACCGGCAAACGGACCAGGTCGAGGGGATCGAGGGAGCGGATCAGCACCAGTCCGCCCAGCAGGATGGCAACCACGTTGTCGGCATGGCGACCCGACACGATCGCCTCCGCTTCCAGGGAAGCAGTCAGCAGGTCGGCTTGGGGAAGCGGTGCCTCGAGCAGCAGGTTGGCCGCCAGGGCGCCAGCCACGGCAGAAGCGGCGCTGCCTCCCTGGCCGCCCGACAGCGGCAAGCCTTTCTCGATCCGCAGCCGAATCCCGAACCCGGCACCGGCTCGCCGGAGCACCTGGTAGGCCGCGATTCCACTGGTGTGGCGGGTGGCGGCCGTGGGCAGTGCAGGGTGCCCCGCCTCCGCGATAACCACCTCCGATCCCGCAATCCGCTCCGCCGTCACAGTGTCTCCCCGGCCCCCGACGGCCAGTCCGAGCACGTCAAATCCGGGCCCGACGTTGCCGACCGACCCAGGAGCGAACACGCGGACCTGTGCGAGCATGGGCGGAACGTATAGTTTCGTGCGTTCGTGTGACAGGGAGTCGGGGAATCAGGCGATTCCCCATGATTACCTGATCTCCTGATCCCCCGAGGCCCTGACCTACCCATGCGCTTAGGCGTCCTTCGCGAGACCGCCCCGCACGAACGGCGTGTGGCCCTGGTACCGCCGACCGTCCAGCGCCTGCGCTCCGCCGGGCACGAAGTCTTGATCGAGAGCGGAGCGGGGGCTGGGGCGGGTTACCCCGATGCCGCCTATGGCGAGGCCGGCGGCCGCATCGCCGGGCGAGCGGAGATTCTGGCCGAGAGCGAGATCCTGCTCACCGTGCAGTATCCCGACCCGGAGGACCTGGCGGGGGTGCCGCCGGGCGCCACGGTGATCGGGCTGGCGCAGCGCTCCGGGGCCAACCGCTTCGTGGCGGCGGCGGCCGCCGGCCACCTCACGGTGCTCGCGATGGAACGGGTGCCCCGCACGACCAAGGCGCAGTCGATGGACGTACTGTCCTCCCAGGCCACCGTCGCCGGGTACCAGGCCGTGCTGCTGGGTGCGAGCCAGCTGTCCCGCCTGCTGCCCATGCTGACGACCGCGGCCGGGACGATTCCTCCCGGGCGAGCCTTCATCCTTGGCGCGGGGGTGGCGGGTTTGCAGGCGATCGCGACCGCGCGCCGGCTGGGCGCCATCGTGAGCGCGTTCGACGTCCGGCCGGTGGTGAAGGAACAGGTACAGAGTCTGGGCGCCACGTTCGTCGAGGCGGAGGCCGTGAGCACGGCCGCGGAAGGCACCGGCGGCTACGCGCGGGAGCTGGCCGAAGAGCAACAGCGCAAGGTGCTCGAGGCGATCGGCAAGGTGCTGCCCGACAAGGACCTGGTCATCACCACCGCGCAGATCCCCGGCAAGCCCGCGCCACGGCTGATCACCGAGGACATGGTTCGCACCATGAGGCCGGGGTCGGTGATCGTGGACCTGCCGGTGGAGTCGGGCGGGAATTGCGAGCTCTCGCGACCCGGGGAGACCGTCGTCGCCCACGGGGTCACGATCCTCGGCCCGCTCAATCTGCCGAGCCAGATTCCGCAGCACGCCAGCCTGATGTACAGCCGCAACCTGCAAGCCCTGCTGGAATACCTGATCCGCGACGGCCGGCTGGAGATCGATCGCGACGATCCCATCGCGGGGCCGATGATCCTGGTGCACGGCGGGGATACGGCGGGCGTGTAGGGAGCAGGGAGCAGGGCAATCAGGTAATCAGGCAGTCAGGCAATCAGGTAATCAGGCCATCAGGCCATCAGGGGGGCAAATGGGTTTGACGACGGTCATCCAGCTCTACGTGTTCGTCCTGGCGGGCTTCGTGGGCTACCAGGTGATCAGCCGGGTCCCCCCCCTGCTGCACACGCCGCTCATGTCGGCGGCCAATGCGATCACCGGCATCTCGCTGGTGGGCTCGCTGGTGGCTGCCGGGAGCGATCATAGCCGGCTGAGCAACGTGCTCGGGCTGATCGCGGTGATCTGCGCTACGGTCAACGTCGTGGGCGGGTTCCTCATCACCGATCGCATGCTCAAGATGTTCAAGCGCGACGGGCGCAAGCCTTCGTGACTGCCGACCTGTCGCTGCGGGAGCTGGCCATCCAGGTCATCTACCTGGCCAGCTCGGTGTTCTTCATTCTCGGACTGCGCGGTCTGAGCGGGCCGGAAAAAGCGCGCGCCGGCATGGCCCAGGCGGCCTTCGGGATGCTGCTGGCGATCGTCGGGACGCTGCTGCACCAGGACATCGTGCGCTTCGACTGGATCGTGGCAGGACTGGTGATCGGCGGGTTCATCGGGGTGGTGATCGGGCGGCCGCTCTTCATCAAGGTGCCGATGACGGCGATGCCGCAATGGGTGGCGCTCTCGCACGCCGCCGGGGCTGTCGCGGCGACGCTGGTTGGCATCAACGAATACGTGCACCTGGGCGCGGCTACGCCGCGCGGGGCCATGGGCGCGCTGGGATTCGAGGTCTTCCTGGGCGCGCTGACGGTCACCGGAAGCGTGATGGCGTTCGGCAAGCTGCAAGAGATCCTGCCCGGGCGACCGGTCACCTGGCCGCTGCAGAACTTCGGCAACCTGCTGCTGCTGGCGATCGCGCTAGGCCTGATCATCACGCTGGTGGTGAATCCGGGGTTGAGCACGGCATTCTGGGTCCTCACGGCGATCGCCGCCGCACTGGGCGTGCTGATGGTCCTCCCCATCGGCGGGGCGGACATGCCGGTGGTCATCTCGCTGCTGAACGCCTACGCGGGGCTCTCGGCTTCCGCCATGGGCTTCGCCATCGACAACAACCTCCTGATCATCGTGGGCGCCCTGGACGGGACGTCGGGCCTGCTGCTGTCGATCCTGATGTGCCGCGCCATGAATCGGTCGTTCGTCAACGTGCTGTTCGGGGCGTTCGGGGCCAAAGTCACCGCCGCGGGCAAGTCGGCGGAGGGCCAGGACATGCGGGCGATTACGCCGGACGACGCCGCAGTCCGGCTGGCCTATGCGGGACTGGTGATCGTGGTGCCGGGCTACGGATTGGCGGTGGCGCAGGCCCAGCATGCGCTGCGGGAGCTGACCGAGCAGCTGGAAAAGCGGGGCGTCGAGGTGAAGTATGCCATCCATCCGGTGGCCGGCCGGATGCCGGGGCACATGAATGTGCTGCTGGCCGAGGCGAATGTGCCGTACGACAAATTGTATGACATGGACGAAATCAACGCCGAGTTCAACCGCTGCGATGTAGCCCTGGTAATCGGCGCGAACGACGTGGTAAATCCGGCGGCCAGAAGCGATCCTGCCAGCCCGATCTACGGGATGCCGATCCTGGATGTGGATCGAGCCAAGTCCGTAATCGTCCTTAAGCGGGGAAAAGGAGCAGGGTTCGCCGGGATCGAAAACGAGCTCTTCTTCAATCCCAAAACGGCAATGCTGTTCGGTGATGCGAAGGCCTCCCTGAGCCGGCTGGTGACTGAGCTCAAAGCCCTTTAGGCAGGCGTGTGTCCCGAAGGGACTTAGGCGTCTCCTTAGACGGCGTGGTCATCAGCGGCTGTCGCCATTTCGGTGTGCCCCAACCGGAAAATCGCGCAAGCCCATGATGGGTACTGATTTAGTAACCCATTGAGTTTTCGAAGGTTACGCCGTATATTGGGGGCTTGGGTTTATCGGGGCTGGAAAGAGATTCCTGACCAGTGATAAGCCAAAACGCGCAAGGACGAAGGAGGCTTTTGACGTGGCGAATGCCCCTCGCACCAAGCGTAACGCAGTGAAGCCTGCCCAGATCGCCAAGGCGGTAGACGAAGGCCGGGAAAGTCTGGATCTGTATCTCGACGAGATCAGCCGGGTCCCGCTCCTCTCCCGCGACGAAGAGATGGAGCTGGCTCGCAAGGCCTTCCGGGGCAACGTGGCCGCGCAGGAACGACTGGCGCGGCACAATGTGCGTTTCGTGGTGTCGGTTGCCAAGAAGTTCCAAAACCGGGGAGTCCCGCTGGTCGATCTGATCGGCGAGGGAAATCTCGGTCTGATGACTGCGGCCCGGAAGTTCGATCCGGACCGGGGCGTCAAATTTATTTCCTATGCCGTGTGGTGGATCCGCCAGGCGGTGCAGGCGGCCATTGCCCGGCATGGTCGTCCGGTCAGGGTGCCGCTCAACCGCACCGCCGACCTGAGCCGGCTTGGGCGGACCACCACGCTGCTCAAGGAGAAGCTGGGGCGGATGCCGACGACCGAGGAGCTGGCTCGGGCTACCGGCCTGACCCCGGAAGCGGTGCGGTCACTAAGCGCACTCAATTCCGAGGCGGTGCGGCTCGACCACCCCACGCGGGACGGGGATGGCAACGAGCGGATCGAGCGGTTTGCGGCCGATCAGGAGGGCACCGACGCCGGGACCATGGCCAACAGCCAGACCCAAGACATCGAGGCGGCACTCGCTACTCTGCCCCCCAGGGATGCCAAGGTCCTGCGGCTCTATTTCGGAATCGAAGACGGGCAGAGCCGGACGCTGGAAGAGATCGGCCGGATGATGGGGGTCACGCGGGAGCGGATCCGCCAGCTCAGGGATCGAGCACTGGTGCGGCTCCGCGAGGGAGAGACCGGCGAGCGACTGAAGGATCTCGTAGCGTAAGCCGTGAAGGGTGAAGGAAAACAGGGCCCCCGATGTCGCTCCGACATCGGGGGCCCTGTCGTAGGTGCCCCTGACCGGAGGTCACCCCGTGCTGGCCAACTGGATCACGCTTTCGCGGTTCCCGCTGCTCGTCGCCAATCTGCTGGTCCTCTATTACGGCTCGGCGCCGGTGCGCCTGGCGGGTGTCATCCTGCTGTTCATCGGACTCCTGCTCGACACGGTGGACGGGGTGGTGGCGCGCAAGACCGGGCAAACGAGCCTGTTCGGCAGCGTGCTCGATATCGCGGCCGACCGCACCTATGAGCTGGTGCTCTGGGTGTGCTTTGCGGACCTCGGCATGCTTCCGGTAGCGATTCCGCTGATCGTGATCGCGCGGACGACCCTGACGGACGCCTTTCGGAGCATCGGCGTCGGGCAGGGCACGGCACCTTTCAAACAGCACCGCACCGCGCTGGGACGGTTCCTGGTGGGGTCGACGCTCATGCGGGTGGGTTACTCGGCCAGCAAGCTGATGACGTTCTGCGGGTTAGCCCTCGCGCAGGCCCTGGCCAGCTTTCCCGCGGACTCGCCGCTGTTCGGCGCAGGGGCGCCGCTCCTGGCTGTGTTTCGCGCGGTGGCCTGGGTGGCGGCCGGGTTCTGCGTGTTTCGCGGACTTCCGGTGATCATCCACTATCTGAAAGAGTACTGGGGCAAGCCTGCGTCCCAGGCAGGCGCCGAGCGCTCCGGCTCTGCGCACAGCTGAGCCGCTGGTCGGACGCAGGCTGGGCGGTCAGCGCAGGACGCGCGAACGGCCGGCCGCGATGCCAGCCATCGTGCGACCGGTCGCCACGGAAGTGTCCTCCTCCGCCACGATATCGGAGCCTTCCCTGGCATACTTGTCCCGGTGCTTGATGAGCAACCACTGCGGCTTGGCGGGATCCCCGCGCTTGATGCGGACCAGCACCCAGGAGCCGCGCAGCCGCTTGCCCTTGAGCTCGAATTTCAGGTCGCCCCTGGCGTAGCCTTCCCGCAGGGCGGCCTCGACGTCGGGCACCTTTTCGGCGAAGCTGTAGCTGCCCCGATCCCACAGCATCACCGTCCCGCCGCCGTACTCCCCCGCCGGAATGATGCCCTCGAACTTGTTGTATTCGATGGGGTGATCCTCGACCTGCATGGCCAGCCGCTTCACCGCGGGGTCGAGGCTGGGCCCCTTGGGCACGGCCCAGCTCTTCATGACTCCATCGAGCTCGAGGCGGAGGTCAAAATGGAGCCGGCTCGCCGCGTGTTTCTGGATGACGAAGGCGAGCCTGGGCCCCCTGGTCCGGGCCGTTGCACCCCGGGGCTCCCTCGTCCTGGAGAAGTCCCGCTTGCGGCGATATTCGATGAGCTTGCCGCGCGGCGCGCGCTTCGCTCTGGTAGTCATGGTCACCATCGGGCGGGTTTCAGATTCAGGTTCCGGCTTCGCTCGGCGTCACCCTGTTGACGACCTGCCGGGCCGGGGATGGACAGGCGAGCCGGGCCGCGAGGTCAGGAGCTACGGCGTC
>DATCWE010000148.1:0-17442 GCA_036566495.1 Gemmatimonadales bacterium
GTCCAATGTGCTGTTCGGGAGCCTGCAGACCATCACCGCGCGACAGCTGGGTATCGATCCCGTGCTGATGGCGGCGGCGAACTCCTCGGGCGGCGTGATGGGCAAGATGATCGACGCCCAGAGCATCGTGGTGGCGGGAACCGTGACGCGCTACGAAGGCCACGTGTTCTTCCACAGCGTGGCGCTCGCGTCGCTGGTGGGATTGCTGGTGAGCGTGCAGGCTCTTTCGCGTTAGCTAAGGGCGTACAAACCCCGTCATCCCGTCGCGGCCCAGGACGTCTCCTCTGCTGGTATCCCATTCCAGCGAGGTGATCGATGCATTTCCGTATTCCCGCCGCTGCGCCGGCGCTGCTGCTCGCCGCCTGCGCCGAGTCCGCCGCTCCACCGACCGCCAGCGAGTTCCGTCTCGACGTCGTGGTGACTCCCGAGGCCGGGGCGCCGGAGAACGCCCTCAACTTTGTCGCACACACAGTGGGCAAGGAAGAGGTTCCCGCTCGCGACACGAAGGCGCAGGGGCAGGCGGTGTTTCATCTCAGCGCCGATGGCAGCACGATGTATTATCGGCTGACGGTGGCCAATATCTCGAACGTGGTCCAGTCCCACATTCACCTCGCGCCGGCCGGATCGAACGGAAACATCGTGGTGTTTCTCTATGGCCTCGTCGCGGCCGGCGGCGGCCGGGTCGATGGCGTGCTGGCGGAGGGCAGCTTCACGGCCGCGGACTTCATCAATGACTTACTCGGTCACCCGATGAGTGACCTGATCGCCGCGATCCAGTCAGGCGGGGCCTATGTGAACGTCCACACCAATGACGGTGTGGCACCCACCAATACCGGCCCCGGAGATTTCCCCGGCGGAGAGATCCGCGGCCAGGTGGGCGGGGGGCACGTGAATCACTGAATAGGGACGAGGGAGGCAAGGATCTACGCGAAGCGCAGCCGTTTCTTGAATCGGGCGCGGACGGCCTATCTTACGCCGCATGAAACGGCTGAGCCTGGTTCTCCTGCTGGTCGGAGTCGTTGCCGCTTGCGCCCGCGGCTCTGGCGGGGGACCTGACCCCGCCGACGTGATCACGCCGGCGGCAGCCATCACCCTCCTGGCGCAGCTATCCGACGATTCTTTGCGCGGCAGGATGACGAGCACGCCCGGGGCCGCCATGGCCGCCGCGCTGATCGCTCGCGAGATGGCGCAGATCGGGCTCGAGTCGGCCGGAGACAGCGGCTACCTCCAGCGGGTGCCGTACGCTTTGCGAATGATCCAACGCGAGGGCAGACCTCCGCGGCTTGCCGTGCGGCTCCTGCCCAGCTTCGCGGCGCTCGACACGGTCCCGTCGGAGCGGCGCCGGCTCGGCGTCAACGTGCTGGGGCTGCTGCCCGGGAGCGACCCGAACTTCCGGAACGAGCACATTCTGATTGGCGCACACTACGATCACGTCGGTGCCGCGAACGATCCGGTCAATTCCTGCACTGCGGTGGGCGCGGACAGCATCTGCAACGGCGCCGATGACGATGCGTCGGGCACCGTGGCGGTACTGCTCGTCGCGCGAGCCTTGGCGCGGGGCCCCGCGCCGCGGAGGACCATCGTCTTTGCGGCTTGGACGGGCGAGGAAATCGGGTTGACGGGAGCGCGCTGGTATGTCGAGCACCCGGTTCGCCCGCTGGATCAGATGATCGCCAACCTCGAAATCGAGATGATCGACCGGCCCGATTCCCTGGCGGGAGGCCCCGGCAAGGCGTGGCTGACCGGATACGAGCGCTCGACCATGGGCGACTCGCTGGCAGCGCACGGCATCGCGCTGGTGCCCGACCCGCGACCAACCGAGCAGTTCTTCCAGCGCAGCGACAACTACGCGCTGGCGCAGCGGGGAATCGTCGCGCACACCATTTCCACCTTCAACCTGCACGGTGACTATCACCGGCCCAGCGACGACGTCTCCAAGGCCGACGCGGCGCACCTGGCCGCCGTAATCAAGGCCACCGCGCGCGCGGTGCGTCTGCTCGCCGACGGCCCGAAGCCCGAATGGAAACCGGGAGGAAGACCGCAGCCCTAACCGGCGAGGTCCTCCCGCGACACGCCCTCTACCGCCAGCACGAAATCGGGGCCGAAGGCCAGCGAGGGAGTCTGGAACCCCGGTTTCGCCTGGCCCGCGAGCACCCGCTCCACCGCGGCGACCGCCGAGTACATCGTGAGCGTATAGCCCTCCGGTCCCGACAACCGCGAGCGCACGACGCTCCCCGCGGCATTCCCCGCTTCGCCCAGGATGCGTGACCTCCCCTGCACGCGAGCCCGCTCGACCGGGCCGGGAGCGGCGCTCCGGATGCGGCTCTGGAGCCAGCGCTGCACCGGTCGCGTCGCCAGCAGGCGCCCAAGGTAACGAGTGGCGATCACCGCCCGGCGGCGGCCGGCGCTCATCCTGGTGTACACCTCGATGTCGGGGATGCCGGTACTGTACCACGCCGTCGCGACATCTCCCCACGGGATGCTGGTTACGCTGACCGGTCCTGCGCCGAGATCGACGACGCGGGTCTTCCAGGCCGCCGCGACCGGCAAGATTCTGCCGTTCCGCCGAATCGCACCCCCCCGCCCGACGTTCTCGACCATCGTGGTGGCGGTGCCGCGCGAAAGTCCGCCCGTCGATTCGAAGGCGAGCTTGAGCCAGCTCGCATCGGGGAGCCGCCGCTTGAGGTGGGCGGCAAGGCAATCGGAGGGCACCACATCGAAGCCCACACCGGGCAGCAGCATCACCCCGGCCACCCGCGCGGCGTCCGCGCAGGCCGCCAGGGCCTCGAAGACGCCGATTTCGCCGGTGATATCGAGGTAATGCACGCCCGCCGCCATGCAGGCCTCGGCCATCGGCTTCGAGGTCCGCGAGAACGGTCCGGCACAATGGAGCACTGCGCCGACGCCGTCGAGGGAGCGGCGCAACAGGGGAGCATTCTCGAGGTCGGCCACGCGCGCTTCGAGCCCGTGCGATTCCGCCAGGACGCGCACGGGCTCGCCGCGGCCGCCGAGCACCGGATGCAGGCCACGAGACAGACAGCGCTCCAGGATGAGCCGGCCGGTATACCCTGTCGCCCCGTACAGGAGGAATTTCATCTCGAAGAGGTCAGGGAAGAGCCTAACGCGCTAGAACCTGTTCGCCAGGACGTCGATCAGCACCGCGGAGTCGATGTTTCCGCCCGAGATCACGCAGCAGATCACCTCTCCGGTCACCCTTCCCGAGAGCGCCGCCGCCAGCGGTACGGCCCCGGCTCCCTCCGCCACCACGTGCACCTGCTCCACCAGGAGGCGGATCGCGTCAGCGGCCTCAGCCAGCGAGACCACGGCATCGGATTCGATCAGGCGCTGGATCAGCGGCCACATCTCCGGCAGCAGTCCCGCGCCGCCGATGCCGTCGACGAAGCTCGGGGTCCGCACCACCGTGCGGGGCGCGCCTGCCTCCAGAGAGGTCCGCAATGGCGTGGCGGTCTCGATCTCGCAGCCCACCACGCGCGCCTTCGAGCCCATGCCGGCGAGCGCGCTGGCGATACCGCAGGACAGCCCGCCACCCCCGAACGGGACCATGATCGCGTCCACACCCGGGAGCTCCTCCAGGATCTCGAGCCCGATGGTGCCGTTGCCGGCCATCACCGCAACGTCCGCGACTGGGTGGATGAAGGTCCCCTCCATGGCATCGAAGCGGTGCTCCTGCAACACGCGCCACCAGCGTTCGAACGACACCCGCACGATGCGCGCGCCCAGGTGCTCCAGCTTGGTCAGCTTGGCCGCCGGGGCGTGCTCGGGCACGATCGCGGTGAAGGGAATGCCCCGCCGCTGCGCGCACCAGGCCAAGCCCAGCGCCATGTTCCCCGCGCTCGCGGTGTACACCCCCCGTGCCAGGCCGGCCGGGGCGATCCCGCCGATCGCATTGCGTGCCCCCCGGATCTTGAACGAACCGACCGGCTGCAGCGTCTCGAGCTTGAGCCAGATCGCGGGCGAGCTGCTGCCGGGCAACCGGATCAGCGGCGTGCGGATAGCCGAATCCATGATCCTGGCGCGCGCTTCGCGAATCGCGCCAAGCGGGATCTGCTCCGGCAGTGCGCTCATCGGCGGCGCCCGCCGCGCCGGGGCTGCCGGCCTCCGTGCCGGTGTGCTTGGGCGCGGCGTCCCGGCTGGCGAAGCAGCTGTTTCAGCTCTTCCAGGGTGTGCGCGCGCAGCGGTGGATCGCCGCCGCGCACCACCTCGAACCGCAGGGGCCGGTCGAACGCCGGCAGCTCGTGCGGCGTCAGCCTGCGGGCCTGTCCTTCGCGCAGACGCAGCCGGACCATGCCCAGTCCTCCTTCCACTTCGTACTCGAGAGGGACCGCGTCACCATGGAGACGAACCATGCCCGGGAGCGCTTCGAGGCGCCGTCGCTCGCCCTCGGGCACCAGGGACTCGGCGTCCAGTGCGAGGGGCGTCGCGAGAAAATCCTGCCACGACCGCATCCCTTCGAGCTGAGCACCGATCCTGGCGCGGAGCGCCGGCTCAGCCGCCGTCGCTAACACGCCGCCCGACCGGCGCCACCATTCCCGCAGCTGGGAGGCCGCCCGCCGAGTCCTGCCCTGATCGGGATGCGGCGTTTGTCCATCCAGGACCGCGGCAGCCAGGGCCTCCCGTGCCAGCGGGCGCAGCTCGTCCGGGATACTCCCGTGCAGCGGCTCGACGTCCGTCTCCAGTTCGAAGCCGAAGTAGGAGAGTCGCCGCGCCACCGAGAGCTGCTGGTGCTTGCGGGGCCCGGTGAGTACGATCGTCGGGGTGCCCATGCGGGCATGGCGACGGACCAGGTCGTAGGAAAGCGTGGTCCCCTCGACTGAGGCACGCGGTACCCCGAAGCGATCCGCGAAGAACCGGATGTTCCCGGCCACCGCACCCCAGGTCCCGGCGACTGAAGTCTTCGAGACCCGGACTTCCTGTCCGTCCGCGGTCTGCTGATCGATCACCAGATCGAACGGCATGCACTCTGCCAGCAGCTCCGCGAAGCCGGCGCGCAGCTCCCGGCCGGCGTAGGGAAGCGCCCGGGGGAGCGGGAGCTCCAGGGAACGGTACACCGAAGCGGTGCCCATCGCTGCGTCCTCGATGGCTTTGACCAGGACGCCGCGCCGCTCCCCCCACTCATCGAGTGCTTCGTCGAACACATGACGGGGCAGCCCGTAGACTTGGCCGAGCGCGCCATGCTGGTTCACCGCCTCGGCGTAAAGGTTGTACGCCGTGAGGTGATCGCTGCCGTTGACCACCACGCCATGCAGGTCCCGCTCCTCCCGCGTCATCCGATGCAGCGAGTCGATGTTGGAGCAGACCGCCACGAGCGGCACCACATCCGGTTCGGCGCGGACCAGCAGCTCGGCCCAGGCACGGTCCACCGGCATAGCCTCGACTTCACGGCCGTAATCCGTCAGCCGGCCTCCCGCCACGAGGCCGCGTGCCGTGAGCACCTCGACGGCTCTCGCATAGGCGATCCGGTCGAGCGGCACCGGCAGCTCCAGGTCTCTCGCGTCGACGCCCAGCGCGGCGCAGGTCAGCGCGACGCGCTCGGCGTCCCCGGCAAGCTGGAATTCCGGTGGTCCCGGACGCAGCGCCTCGAAATCCAGGGTCCGATCCGAGAGAATCGTCACCTCGCCGTTCGGCACTCTGCCGTGAACCCGTCCGGCCATCTGGAGGATCTCGTTCGCGCCGAGGTACATCCGGTGCAGGACGTTGCGACCGCGATCCACCACATTGCCGTAGCGGGCGTCGTAGATGACCACAGTGTCGAGGCCCGGAAGGTTCAACGCGGATTGCCCCGCCGCAGTCATCGCGAGCAGGAAGGGCCGCTGGACCGCGCCCTCCAGAAAGGGCCGGATGACGCGGATCGGCTCGCCTCCGTGATAGAAAGCGGTCTTCAGCCGCGCCCAGCGCTCGCCGAGGTCCGCGGCGAGGCGCTCGACTTCGGCACGGGTGGGGACGAAGACCGCGACGCCGCGCTTTTCCCGGATGACGTGACGCAGATAGCGATCGTCGAAGAGCTCCTCGACGTTTTTGGGCATTACCTGCACCTTGGCCCGCAAGGCGGGATCGAACGCACTGGTCTCCAGGACTTCGGCGCTGCCCAGGTATCGGGCATAGAACGCCGGATCGACGGTCGCCGAGAGCCAGATGAACCGGCAACCCGCGCGCTTGCCGAGCGCGAGGCAGAGCTCCAGCTCCGCGGAGGTCTGATGGATCTCGTCGACGATGAGGGTGTCGCGCCCGGTGATGAGGTCGTCCTGGAACCAGCGCCGCGCGATGCCCGTCGTGACGATCACGACGTTCCAGGACGGGGTTTCCGGGGTGGCTTCGCGCTCGCGGTTGACCACGCCATACTTGAGCGCTTCGCCCAGAATGGCCTGCGCGATGGGGCGAATGGACAGCGTCTTGCCCGTGCCGGTTCCCGCGACCACCCCGAAGGGCTTCCCGGCGCCCGCCCACTCCAGCAGGGCCGCTCCGTGCTTGCGCTGCAGCAGGGTCTCGACCACGGTCCCGAGAGCCAGCTCGATGGTTTCGCAGGCCGCGCGCGTCGGGGCAATCACGACGATCCGGCCGCGCGGATGCGGCGCCCGCTTGTATGCAGCCGGGTCGAGGGGAAGATGGTGGTCGCGAGCCGGATGCATCGGGGAAAGCTAACTCAAAAGCAACCGCCCTCACCGAATGCGGTGAGGGCGCGAGAAAACCGGGTTGTCCGCGGGGCTCAGCGCGGAGCCCGGAAGGTCCAGCCCGCCAGCAGGTAAAAGCTGCGATTCTTGACCTCCTGCTCCAGCAACGATTTGTCGATGGTTGAGAGCCCCAGGTCGAAGCGCGCGTCGATGATCGCGCGCCCGACATCCACTCCGGCACCAAAGACCAGGCTGAAGTCGGTGCTCTTGACCTCCGCGTTGAATGCATCGCACGTCGTCGTGCTCGAGCCCGAAGTCACGTCGCATCCGGCCTTGATTCCCAGCGCACCGCCGCCATACACGTGCGGGCTGATCAGACTCCCGTTGCCTCCGGCAGGAATGCGGAGCTTGAGGAGGACGGGGATTTCGAGGTAGGAAATCTTGAAGGCGACATCGTCCACCTCGTTCTTGCCGCCCTTCTGAGCGAAGAGTACCTCGGGCTGGACCGCCAACTGCGGGGAGATCCCCAGAGTGGCGAAGAGGCCGGCGGTGACGCCGATCTTCGTCTTGGTAAAGTCGCCTTTGTCCGCGCCGCCGAACTTCGAAAAAGTTCCGCCTGCCATGACCCCGAAGTCGATGGCCTTCTGCGCGGGAGCCACACTCGATATGGCGGCGCACAGCACGAGCGTCGAGATTCCGATACGGCTCACCCCCATAAATCCCTTCCTCCCGTCAGTGTTATCTGGTGGGACCACAGTACGGCCTCCCCTCTGCCGCCCCTTCCAAGAGCTCGACCATCTCACGCAGCGTCGACTGCCCAGCGTCCTTCCGACGCCATTCCTCTCTGCCCTGTTGCAGTTTTCCCTCAGACAAGTGGGGCCGGTTATCGGTCAGCCATTCCCGGAGGCCCGCCGGTCGTTCGACGAAGCACCCGACGTCCGCGCCAGCCGAGTCCAGCAGGACGACCGTTGGAGTGGCCGCCCTGCCATCCGGAGTACGGTGGCGCTCCAGAAGCCAGCGACCCTCCCGAGAGCCGACGATGCGCAGCTCAACGAAAGGCAGACTATCCACCAGGCGGGCTAGGTAGGGAATAGTATTGGCGGAATCGCCACACCAATCCTCCGCCACGACCAGCAAGCGCCAGCGCCCGGCCACCGCCCTCGCGCGTTCGAGCAGCTCCCGGGGGAGGACCGCGCCGGCATAATTGTCGAGCCAGGTTTCCCGTCGCGACCGGACAGCGGAGAGAAACTCCGCGAAGGTGCGGCCTCGCCGGTAGAGTCGCTCGAGGCTGTCGGATCGGACCATCGACGACGCGGAAAAGCCGCCGTCAGGCCCGTCGCTGCGACAGAGCGGCGGAGCGGCGAACAGCGCGACCGCCAGAGCGAGGACGATCATGCCGGGAAGCTGGTACAGCACAGGCGCAGACACAAGCGAACGGCTCCGTCCGAAGGCGGAGCCGTTCGATGCCAGGCCGGCGGGATGGGCCCGCCACGTGCCCTGGACCTGCGGAACTAGTGATTGCGTCGGTCGCTACGATCCCCATCATCTCGGCCGTCTCGTCCACCCCGATCATCCCGGCTGTCGTAGCGTCCATCGCGTCGGTCGTAGCGATCGTCGTAACGATCGTCGTAGCGGTACTCGTCTGGCCGGTAATAACGACCGCCCTGCTCGTAGACCCTGATTTCCTGCAGGCCGGGGTAGAAGCGACGATCGTAATAGCAATCCTCGTCCCGATCGTAGTAGACGACTACCAGTCTGCCCCTGCGCTGGAGCTGCCGGTACCAGCCCGCGTGGCGCCCGCGGTCATTACGACGGAACACCTCCACCCGTATCTGGCGGGGCCGATAACCGTAGTCGCGATAGTAGCGATCACGGTAACGATCCCGAGACTCGATGCGCACGTGACCGCTTACCGGACCCCGTCCGCCGATCCGGATATCTGCGCTAACGCGCTGTGCGCTGGCCGAGCCAGCTGAAAGCAGGGAAAAAAGGACGGCCGAGCCGAACCCCAGTGATCCAATACGCATAAGTCCCTCCGAGAACCGGAACGAGTACTGCGAAATCCACGCACAGGAGCAAAGCGAGCCCCGTGCCAAAACGTATCTCCTTGTGGCACATGGCCGAGCGCGTGCCGACGCCCCCGACTTGTCCTCTGGCCTGGACAGCCCGAGCGGGCGGAGAGACAGTTTATTATTCCGCCGCGAGTTCCTCCTGCCGAGGCGATGGTCCGTGCCCCACGCATTCAAGGTGTCGGTTGCCAAGGAGTATTTGAGCTTTTCCGCCGCCCACTTCATCACCCTGGCCGGCCACCAGTGCGAGTCCCTCCACGGCCACAACTACCGGATCGGGGTGACGGTCGAGGGGGGAGTGGATCCGGAATGCGCCTTCGTGGTGGACTTCGGAATTCTCAAAAGGATTGTGCGACCGTACGTTCAAGCCGTCGACCATCGGGTCCTGCTTCCGACGGGCAACCCCAAGCTCGAGCTCCGCGAGGAAGGCGAGCGGCTGCTGGTGAAGTACCTCGGCACCCAGCGTTTCGAGTTCCCCCGCTCGAATTGCGCCCTCCTCCCCCTCAGCAACACCACGGCGGAAATGCTGGCGGAGTACTTCGCGGAACGAGTGCGGAACGACCTGCGGAACGAGGGAATGACGCACCTCGAGACGATCGAGATGGAGGTGGAAGAGAGCGCAGGCCAATCGGGTTACTGCCGGCTGGCCATGCAGGGCTGACTGCCCTCCCCCGCTACTTGACGAACGGCTTGGCCGGTCCTTTCAGGCTGGAGCCTGCAGGTGGCTTCCAGCCCACGGCCGACTCGATCAGCTCCGCCACCTCGAAATCCTTGGCGGTGATACCGCCTGCGCTGTGGGTCGAAAGGGCCACGCCGACACTGGGCCAAGTCACGCTCAGGTCGGCGTGGTGATCGGCCGCTTCGCAGATGAAGGCGATCGCGTTGGCTACCAGCATGGAGCCGCGCCAGCCGTCCGTCCGATACACCCGGCGGATGGCGCCGTTCTCGTAGCTCCACTGCACCAACCTGCCGAGCCTTGCGGTGATCTCGGATTGCGAGAGAGCTGCGTCCTTGTCGGGCATCTCGGCCCTCCCTTTCGCCTGGCGGCGTTGAGCCTATTCAATCCCCCAGACTGATTCCCAGGTTCCGCGCTGTCATGATGATTCCGCTGTCGAGCGGCACCAGCTTTGGCTTTCCGATAATCTCGACCAGCGGAACCCGGCCCACCGTCGGCGGAGTGTACACCACGCAACAGCCGAACTCCCCATCGCCGATGGCACGCACGGCAGCGGAACCGAAGCGCAACGCCAGCAGCCGGTCGAACGTGGTGGGCGAGCCTCCCCGCTGCAGGTGGCCCAGCACGACGCTGCGGGTCTCCTTGCCGGTGCGCAGCGCGACTTCCTTCGCCACTGCTTCCGCGATACCGCCGAGCCGCTCCGGGCGGCCCGGCGCGGCCTGCTCGCGATAGACCATATGACCGCCTTTCGGGCGGGCCCCCTCCGCGGCAACGACAATCGAGAAACGACGGCCGCGCTGCTCGCGCTCGACGATCTTCTCGCAGACTTTCGCGATGTCGAACGGAATTTCCGGGATGAGGATCACGTCGGCACTGCCGGAGAGGCCGCTGTGCAGTGCGATCCACCCCGCATAGCGCCCCATCAACTCGATGACGAACACCCGGTCGTGGCTCTCGGCGGTGGTGTGAATCTTGTCGAGCGCATCGGTCGCCGTGCTCACGGCGGTGTCGAACCCGAAGCTGGATTCGGTGCCGGAGACGTCGTTGTCGATCGTCTTGGGAACTCCGACGACCGGTATCCCCTTGCGGAACAGCTCGTGGGCGATGCCAAGGCTGCCGTCGCCTCCGATGGCGATCAGGGCATCGAGCTGGTGCGCACGAAAAGCGGCGACCAGATCGTCGGAGCGATCCACTTCGCACATCGTCCCGTCGTCCCGCCGGGTGAGCCAGCGAAACGGATTGCCTCGCGTGGTAGTGCCGAGGATCGTGCCGCCGAGATGGGTAATGCCGCGGACATCGGCCGGACCGAGCGGGATCAGGCCCGCGGCCAGGTCGCCATGGCGACGATTCGGGGTGGCGCGGTCGTCTGCGACGAAGAGACCATCATACCCGCGACTGATGCCGAACGTTTCCCACCCGCGCTGGAAGGCCGAAAGGACCACGGCACGAATGACGGCGTTGAGACCGGGGGCATCGCCGCCGCCGGTTGAGATTGCAATGCGCAGGAAGTGTCCTCTCAGTTTATCCGACTCGTTCCCGAATCAGCCGTAAGACTTCACCAGGCTCCGCGTGCCGCCCCATCCGCTTCTTCGAGAACACCAGATCACCATCCAGCTTGACGTCGAAGACGCCGCCGGACGACTGGACCTGTTGCACCTCGACCCCAACGATCTCTCTGCGAAGCTCCGCCGCCAGACCGGCGGCGCGGGGCTCGTAGTTTCAGACCACGCAATACGCAATGGTGATTTTCATCGCGGTCCCGGTAAGGGTTGCTGGCGCGCCAGAATCCTAGTCCTCCGTCGGACGCTGGCAAGGGATCGATTAATATGTCGGGATGCCCCGCGTGTTTCCTATTCTTGCTACGGCACTTGCGCTCTCCGTTCCAGCGGGCCTCGGGGCCCAGCGAGTGCCCGGCACGGCGGTCCCTTCGGGACCGCCTGCGGGAGAGTGGCCGTCGGCGGGGCGGGACGCTGCCGTCACCCGCTTCAGCCCGCTGGATCAAATCAGCACGGCGAACGTGGGGCAGCTGCGCCCGGTTTGGAGCTTCTCCACCGGGGCGCTCAGGGCCCACGAAGGTAATCCGCTGGTTGTGGGCTCGACGCTGTTCGTCCATACGCCCTATCCGAACGTGGTGTTTGCCCTGGACCTGGCGCTGCCAGGCGCCCCCATCAAGTGGCGCTATGCCGTCCGGATGCCCCGCAACGCCGCGGTGATGCCGACCGGGTGCTGCGACGTCGGCAGCCGGGGACTGGCCTATCATCCGAGCGGGAAGCTCTATGTCCCCCTCCTCAGCGGAGAGCTCGCCGCGGTCGATGCCGAGAGCGGGCGCGAGATCTGGCGCGTCCGCAACGCCGACTGGCGCACCGGAGCGACGCTAGCCAGCGCACCGCTGGTCGTGCGTGATCTGGTCATCGTGGGAGTGTCCGGCGCCGAATATGGCGTGCGCGGCCACCTGACTGCATACGACGCGCTCAGTGGCCGGCTGGTCTGGCGTGGCTGGAGCACCGGTCCCGATAGCGACGTGCTGCTCGCCGGTCCCGCGAATGCCGCCTACCCGTCCCACCAGGGCCGCGACCTGGGCGTCAGCACCTGGCCGGGCGAAACTTGGCGCCACGGTGGCGGGACGACCTCCGGCTGGCTGAGCTACGATGCCGCTCTCGACCTCATTTACTATGGCACCGATCAGCCGGCACCGGGAAATCCCGCGCTGCGCGCCGGCGACAACAAGTGGAGCGCGACCATCTTCGCGCGGGATGCGGTCAGTGGCCGGGTGCGCTGGGCGTACCAGATGACGCCGCATGACGAGTGGGGTTTCGGCGGCTCCAATGAGAACATCCTGGCAGACCTCACCGTGCGGGGGGCTGCGGTCAAGGCTCTGGTGCATTTCGATCGCAACGGCTTCGCCTATACGCTCGATCGCGCCACCGGCCGCCTGCTGCTCGCCGAGAAGTACGGACCATCCAACTGGGCGCGCGCGGTCGACGTGGGGAGCGGCATCCCGCAGACCGATCCGCGCTACGCAGCGCCCGCAGCCGCTGAGCCGGCTGCCTCTCCGGCGGCTGCGGTCACCGGCATCTGTCCGGGCAGTATCGGCACCAAGTGGTTGCAACCGGCGGCGTTCTCCCCCCTGACCAATCTGTTCTACGTGCCGCTCAACAATCTCTGCATGGACCTGCGTACCGGGCCCGCACCTTACGTCGCGGGGCAACCCTTTGGCGGTGCCACGATACGACTCACCGCCGGACCCGGCGGGACGCGCGGTCGATTCATTGCCTGGGACGCCGCCTCCGCCACCATCGCATGGGAGGTCAAGGAGCCCCTGGCGGTAGCGGGTGGCGCACTGGCCACTGCCGGCGGACTGGTATTCTACGGAACGATGGAAGGGTGGCTCAAAGCGGTCGATCAGAAGACCGGCAACCTGCTTTGGCGGTTCAAAACCCCCTCGGGTGTGGTGGGAAATCCCATCGCCTTTCAAGGCCCTGACGGCCGGGAGTACATCGCCGTCCTGTCCGGAATGGGCGGCTGGTGGGGACTGGGAGGCAACGGAGCGTTCCCCGATCTGGCCTCGGTAACCAATCCGGGGGGCGTACTGATGGTCTTCGGGCTATGAAGATCCGGCTGCTGCGCTGGTGGCTGATCGCCCCGCTGCTGGCAATGCTCTGGGCCCTTCTCGATCGGCCTCGGCCCCGACCGCTGCACCAGGCCGAGTGGCTGGACGCCGGCGGTGTCCTGGTGCGCACGGTCCGCGCCGGTACCGGCGACACCACCTTCTTCCTCCTGCATGGTTACGGCGAATCCCTCACCACCTGGCGCGCGGTCTTTGATCCCCTGACCCGGCAAGGGAAGGTGGTGGCCATTGACCTTCCCGGGTTCGGCGGCAGCGCCAAGCCGGACGTGCCCTACTCGCTGCCGGCCATGACCGAGCGCCTCTCGCGGTTTCTGGACGAGTGGACCAGCGGACCAGTCGTCCTGGTGGGGCATTCCATGGGAGGCGAACTGGCCGCCGCCCTGGCGCTGGCAAGGCCCGACCGCGTAAAACTGCTGGTACTGATCGCCCCCGCAGGCTACCGAATCGGATTGGGAGGGATCGCCGGCTCCATGACGCCGTCCAAAGCCCGCACCATCGGCCGTTACCTCGCGCTCCGTTCCTTCGTCACACCGATACACGACCCCGGCTGGCTGGGCGAGCCCGATTCCAGCGCAAACTACGACCAGACCGGCGACAGCAGCTACAGCAAGGCCGCTGCCCGGGTCCTCGAGGAGTTCGATTTTGTCGCGCTGCGCTCCCGCTTCCACGAGATCACCCAGCCGACGCTGCTGATCTGGGGAGGGCTCGATCCCGTGGTTCCTTCCTCCGTGGGTGACACGCTCTCCCGCACCATCCCTTGCGTCCGCTACGTACCGCTTGCCAAGGCTTTCCATCGCCCCCACGCCGAGATTCCCGATACCGTGATTTCGGCCATTAGGGGGTTTCTTGCCCGAAGGGACTGCTGAGGGCTGACGGCTGCTAACAGCTTTGGCTGTTAGCGGTTAGCAGCTACGGGTTGCCCCACGAACCCCGCTGCCTCTTCCCCGTAGGAGCAAACACTACTATCTTGGGCGCGCTCAAAAACCCCTGCCCAATCCTCACCCGGGAGAGCGCCCTGGATCTGCCTACTTCTCACCGTGTTCCCGTAGCCTGGCTGCTCGAACACGGCAGCGAATCAATCCGGCTGCGCACTCGCCGGGAGCTTGCGTACCCCGGCACGGTGCCCGAAGAGACCATTGCGGCCGACGAAGCGACGGTGGCCGAGTCGAAGCCAGCCCAAACGGTCATCCGCAAGCAGAAGGACAACGGCGTCTGGGGCGGCAACCTGTTGGGCCTCGCCCCGCTCGCCAAAGATGGCATCAAGGATGTGGGGACGATTCCGCAGTACCGTCGTTTGCTCCAGCTGGGCTATCCTCGCGCCGGCCGGCCCTTCAAACTGGCGGACCGAATTCTGTTCCGGCTGCTTTCGCGAGATGAAGACCCGTTTTTGCAGTTCGAGTTCGGAAAGCTCTACCGGGACTCGGCACCGGCCGGAGAATGGGCGCGCGAGCACGCCCGGGAGGCCGCGGCCGCAGCGCTGGCCGAGGCCGGCTACATCGAGGATCCCCGCTTGCGGGGGGCAGCGCACAAGATCGCCTCGGCAGTCTCGGGATTTCTGCGCAGCCCCCTGGCCGAAAAGCCGTTCGTGCGTTCCGGTTCGAAGACCATCCTGCACCCCGACGCCCATCCTCCTACCTGGTATTCCGTGGCGATGATCGCCGCGATGCCCAACCTGCAGCGCGAGCGAGCGGGGTTCACTGAGCGGCTCGGGCAGTATCTCGGCCTGGCCATGTCCAAGAAGGCGTTTGTCTGGCAGATCGGGAAGAAGGTCATCAAGCCGGAGCTGCTGCTGCTGGGCGACCCGATCGTGGCCGACTCCAAGGGCAATGCGAAGGACATCCCGCTGGCCCTCCACTTCATCGAGCTGTTGGCCCGGATCAGTGCACTCCACACCAATCCGGTCGCCACCAAAGTCCTGGCCCGCCTGATGTCGGAGTGTGACGAACAGGGAGTCTGGCGTCCCAAAGCTCTCAAGGCAGCACCGCGCGCGATCCACAAGGTGACCTATCACATGTATCCGCTGCAGCAGGAAACCAAGGCAGCGGAATCGCGGCTGGTGGATGTCACGTTCCGGCTGGCGCTGATCGCCCGCCTGCTCGGGTGGCCGCTGGAGTACCGGTAGTGGCGGCGCTTGACCTCACTACGTTCGGCTTTACCCCCACGGAGAGTCTGATCTACGAGGTGCTCCTGCGCGAAGGCCCGGGCACCGGGTACTCCATCGCGCGCAGCGCGGGCCTGGCGCGCGCGAATGCCTATGGGGCCCTCGAAGGTCTGGTCCTCAAGGGCGCGGCCCGAGTCGAGGAGGGCCGTCCCAAGCGGTACCGGCCGGAGCCCCCGACCGCCCTGGTGGCCCGGATCCTGGAACGCCAGGGACAGGCACTCGATGAGGTGAGCCGGACGCTGGATCAGATCGCCGCACCCGCGACTCCGACGCTGATCGAGCTCTCCTCGGCGCGGGGAGCCCTGCAAATCGCTTCGCGCGAGGTCGCGCGCGCTACGCGCGACATTGTGCTGCACACCGCACCGGACGCCTATCTCCCGCTGGTGCCGGCACTGCGCAAGGCGGCGGGGAGCGGGGTCGCACTTTCGCTCTCCGCGACCGGGCCGGTCGAGCTCCCCTTCGCGAGCGTAACGACCGCGGCGGGTTCCGCCGACTGGCCGGGACAACCATTCCTGCTGGTGGTCGATGGACGGGGGGCGCTGCTGGCGGCCCGCGAGGGAGAGCGAGTCACCGGCCACTGGGGAACCGCGCCGACCCTCATCGCGGCCACCAGCCTGGCGATCGAAAGGCTGCGTCGACGGGAATGAACGACGAGGGCGAGGAACTCATGGGCGAGTACTACCTCCAGCTGCGCCGGGAGTACCTGGTGGAGGCGCCAGCCCGCCTGGGCGAGCTCCGCAAGGACCTTGCGGCGATTCGCGCCGGCGAGCCGGAAGCGCTCGAGTCGCTCAAGTCGCGGTTTCACCGGCTGGCCGGCTCGGGGGGCAGCTACGGGTTTCCGGCCATCAGTGAGGTCAGCCGGGAAGCGGAAGACTGGCTGAGCAAGCACCCTAACCCGGACGACAACGGCTTCGCGTTCCTGGGTGTCGCGATCGGACGGGTCGCTGCCGCGTTCGATGATGCGGCCCGGGAGCTGGGCTTCCCGGCGCCCCCGCAGCGGCCGCCTCCTTTCGGCTGGCGCGCCAGCCTGGTAGGGGATGCCAGTGACCTGGCCACGCGGCTGACGGTGGGGCTGCGCGACGCGCAATACACGGTGACCACCACGCCGCTGGCAACCGACCCGTCCACCATTGCGGCGTCGGAGCGCCCCGAAATCGCGGTGGTGATTCCCGGCCCCGGTGAAGACCCCGCAGACTCGGTGGGTCGCTGGACCGCCGGCCCCTTCGAGCGGTTCCTGGCGGTCGCGCTGGTCGCCGATCCGGGGGGAGTCGATCTGCTGCGACAGCCCTATGCCCGCCTCGACCTGTTCGTGGAGCCGGCGCGAGCCGAGACCGAGATCCCCCGCTGGGCCCGCGCGGTGGCCCGGGCCTCCGCCGCTCCCGCTTCGGCACTCCTGGTCCTGACCGAAGATGCCGAGCGCGCCACGGTCCTGACGTGGCTGGAGGCGGCGGGGGTCCGGGTGACCGCGGTGACTTCGACGGCGGCTGCGGACGAGCACCTGCGCAAAGAGATCCCGGATCTGGTGCTGCTCGACTGGGCCCTGCCCGAGGGCCAGGCGGCGGCGCTGGTGCGCATGCTACGCCGGTCGCCGCGCTTCGCGCTCACTCCGGTGGTAGCGCTCAGCAGCCTCGACAGCGACCAGGAACGCGAGTTGGCGCTCGCGGCGGGTGTCGATGAGCTGCTGCTGCGACCGATCGGGCGGGGACGGCTCGTGCCGGCGGTGCTGCATCGCGCCGCGCGCGCACGCCGGCTCGACGAGGCCGTGCGCCGGGACGCACTGACCGGCTTCCTGACCGCCGGCACGCTGGCCGACGAGCTGGAGATCGTGCTGGCCTATGCCCGCCGGGGCAAGGAACAGCTCTGCTTTCTCTTGCTCGACGTCGACCACTTCCGTCGAGTCAACGAGCAGCTCGGGCACGAAACGGGCGATCACATTCTAGCCCACCTCGCGCGGGTGATCCGGGAGCGGATCCGCGCGAGCGATCTGGTGGTGCGGATGGGAGGCGAGGAGTTTGGTGTCCTGTTCCGGCGCTGCTCGCCGGAGGACGCCCGCGCCGTGGCGGATGAGATCAGAAGGGCGGTCGAAGCGTCCCCGCCGATCGTCGAAGGAACGCCCATGCCGGTGCGCTTTTCCGGGGGCATTGCCGCGTATCCCGACCATGCGGTCGGCATGCGAGAGCTGGTGCTGGCGGCCGAGCGCGCCCTGCGGCAGGCGAAGGAATCAGGACGGGATCGCGTAGTGGTCGCGGGTTAGCCCGCGGCCGGAGGGCGGCCCTCGC
>DATCWE010000211.1:0-10174 GCA_036566495.1 Gemmatimonadales bacterium
ACGCTGGTCCATCGCCTGCCAGATCCGCCATTCCGATCCCGACGAGTAGGTGACTTGCACCGGCCGGGGCCGGTAGGGAACCGGGTGCGCGGGATCGGAAACGAAGCTGTCGAACGCCTGAGCCGCGGCGGGTGGCGGGTCGAACGAGAGTTTGCCGTCCGCCCGGAAGTAAAGGTTGCGCGGGGCCATCGTCTTCGGCGGCCAGGCATCGAAGAAACGCCAATTGTTCGCGCCGCCTTCGAACACTGTTGCCTCGGCGACCCGGAGCGGGCCCTTATCGTGGAGGTAATACGCGAAGAAGGGCGCTTCGACCTCCCGCCGGAACCACACGCCGGTCGAATCGCCGAACTGCACCTGACCGAGCGACGTTCCCGGCCCATACCATCCGCCGTGGTTCCAGGGCCCCAGCGCGATCCGGTTGAGGCCCCGGGTGTCGGTCCGCTCGAAGGCGCGATAAGTGTTCGAGGGACCCAGGATGTCTTCCTGGTCGTACCAGCCGCCCACGTTGAGCACCGCCAGCGGTGTTCGGCGCACCTGTTTCGGCGTGGCGCGGGACTGCCAGTAGGCGTCGTACCGCGGATGCGCCAGAAACGCGTCCCACGAGGGCCACGACTTGCCCAGTCGCTTGACGACGTTGGACAAGGGTCCCAGCCGGAGGTACCAGTCGTACATGTCGTTCGAGCCGACGTCGAAGTTGCCCACCTCCATGCCGTAGGTGTACTCGACGCCGTAGCTCATCCGGAAGGCACCCTGGTGGAAAAAATCGTCGCCCATCCAGGTATCGCTCATCGGGGCCTGCGGCGACACGGCGCGCAACGCCGGATGGCCGGACAACGCCTGCATAGTGGCGAGCCAGCCCGGGTAGGAAATCCCTAACCCGCCGACTCGTCCGTTGTTCCCGGGCACGTGCTTGATCAGCCAGTCGATGGTGTCATAACTGTCCACGGCCTCGTCCACGCCGGCCGAATCGGTCCGCAGCGGCCGATTCATCAGATAGCGGCCTTGCGACTCGCCCCGCCCGCGGATGTCCTGGAACGCGAAGATATAGCCGTCGGAAGCCAGGAAGCCGTAGGCGCCGGGAAAGCTCTGCGCGCTGCCTCCGGCGCCGTAGGGCGTTCGCATCAGCAGGATCGGCAACGGCCCGGCGGCGCGGACGGGCCGCACCAGGTAGGTCTTGAGCCGTACCCCGTCCCGCATCGCGATCATGGTGTCGCTGCGGATCCATTCGGTCGGGACCTGCGCGCGAGCCGTGCCTCCGGTGAGGAGAAGGACCACGGCAAGGAACCCAGCGGAAGACTGCTTCATTTGCCTACCTTCTTCAGCACGGCCGAGAGGCGTTCTGGGGCGGTGGTAAAGTTACGGGTGGTACGACCCCTCGGCCACTTTGCCGAGGGGCACGGGCCGGAGCCCGGCTAGCTTTCACGGGCGATTCACCGCCCGAGGCAGACCCATGCATTTGATTGCCGCTTTTACCATCGCCCTGCTGGTGCAAACGACCCCGAAACCCTGGTCCGACGCCGACTGGCGCGTCCTGGACCACAAGGTCCGCTGGGCCGTCGCGCAGCGACTCGATACGCTCCCGCTTGGCACAGCCATCGCCCGTCTGGGCGAGACCTTCGTGGGGACCACTTACACCCCTGGCACCTTGGAGGCACCAGGCCCCGAGCACGTCGTCGTCAACCTCCATGAGTTCGACTGCGTCACCTTCATCGAGAACATGTTGGCAATGACGCGGTTTATCCGGCAGGACGGCCTCGCGGCGCTGGCGGACCGCCCCGTCGCGGAGGCCCATTACTCGCGTTACCTCGAGGAGCTCCGCTACCGCGCCGGCCACCTCGACGCCTATGCGAGCCGGCTGCACTATTTCTCCGAATGGCTTAGCGACAACGCAGAGCGAGGACGGCTGCGGCTGCTGGCCCGGGAACTAGGTGGAGTACGGGACCCCGAGCCGTTGACCTTCATGTCGGCCCACGCCGCGGCCTATCGTCAGCTGGCGGATCCCGGCGTGCCCGAGGCCATCCGGGCTATGGAAGCGCGTCTCAACGCCGCCCCGGGGCGCTGGTACATCCCGGAGGATCACATCGCGGCGGTGGCGGCGCAGATCCACGACGGCGACCTCATCGCCGCGACGTCGACGTTGCCGGGTCTCGACGTGGCCCACACCGGCATCGCGCTCTGGAAGGACGGCGAGCTGCACCTGCTGCATGCACCGCTGGTGGGGAAAGTGGTCGAGATTTCCGAGTTGCCCCTCGCGCAGCGGATCCTGGGCCTCCAAACCCAGGATGGCATCATGGTGGCGCGGGTGCTGCGCTGAAGCGATGCAAATCCTGAGATCGTCTCAGCGTTGCGCGAGGGCGGCACGCTCATACAGCCGGCCGCCCCGCATCACCTGGGTGCGCGACCGGAACGCCCGCACGTTCTCGCGGGGGTCCTCGGCGAGAACCAGCAGGTCCGCGAGCTTCCCGGTCTCCAGGGTGCCAAAGTCTTTGAGCCGCCCCATGGCAAAGGCCCCGTTCCGCGTGGACATCACCAGCACGTCTGCCGCGGAAAGGCCGGCCGCCTGCATGGCCTCCATCTCGGCGAAGATCGACGGCCCGTGCAAGGTCAGCGGGTTACCCGCGTCGGTGGCGGTGGCGATGGTGCCGCCGGCCGCCTGCACCCGGCGGAGGTTTTCGGCCATTACCATCCCCCGCGCCCCGGCGGCCTCCAGACGGCGATACGCGAGCTCGGGCGAGCGGCGCTCTTCGCTCAGCAGCGCGCGGAGCGGGTCAACGTTGGCGACTTTGGCCAGTGTGTTCGAGTCGACGCAGTTGCCGGGGTCGTCGATCGGATACTTCACGCCCAGCGCGATGGACACGCTCGCACGTGTGGCATTACGGCCCACCGTAAGAGTGGGCGCGTAGATCGCCCGGTTCTTTGCCAGCAGGTCGAGAAACTCCTGGTCCACGGGCAGATCTTCCACGCTGTGAACCAGAAGGACCGCTCCCGCCCGAAGTGCAGCCTTCGCTTCTCGCAATCCGGTGGCGTGGACGATGAGGTCGAGGCCGGCTGCACGCGCGGCCGCGCCTACGTCCAGCATCCGGGCGTCGAGCTCTGCCCGGCGCTCGGCTGACGGCGCCAGATACCACACCTTCACCGCCGAGGACCCCATGGCTTTCAACCGGGTGACGCTCGCCTGCACTTCGGCGGTGGTGGCCATGGGAAGGAAGGTATAAATCTCGGCGTCCAGGTTGAGCGCGGAGCGACCGGCGTGAGTTATCAGCGGGCCAGCGGCGCGGACGTGGGGGGCCATTGAATCCTGTTCCGCCCGAGCCGGAAGCGCCGTAGTCCAGGGATGCCCCCCAACGTCATAGACTGCCGTAATCCCGCTGCAGAGATAGGAGCGGTACCAGCGGGCGGGATTGTCGCGCAACGCGCGAGCCGTCTCCGCGTAGGGATAGACCGACGGCGCGCTGAGGCCGTCTGGCCGGCCGTCGATCCAGCCGGTCTGGCTGAAATGGACATGGGCATCCACCAGTCCCGGCGTGAGGAAACGACCCGTCACGTCAACCCGCGCGGCACCGGAGGGCACCGGGCACTGCGCGGCGGTCCCGACGCAGCTGAGCCGGTCTCCGGTAATGACGACGACCGCATTGGCGATGGCAGGTCGCCCGGTTCCGTCGATGACGGTGCCGCCGGTAAGGGCCGTCGTCTGGGCGGCGGCCGAGTTGACGACCGCCAGGGTAAACACGGCGTGCTTGAGATTGGGCTTCATGGCTTTACAGGCGTAAGTGTTATTGGAGAACTTCCGCTCAGCGCAGGGTGAACACCACCACCGTCGCCGCCCCTTCCCGCCCGAAATTGAACGATCCGCCCCCCGATACGGTGGCGACGTGCTGGCGCCCGCCGACCGCGTAACTCACGATCCCGCCCAGGATGCCGGCCCCGGTGTAGAAGCGGTAGAGCTCCTTCCCACTCTCCGCGTCGAACGCCAGGAAGTCGCCGGTGAGCTCGCCGGCCAGCACCAGTCCTCCGGCCGTCGTGGTCACCGCCCCGACCATAGGCCTGGGCGAGCGATACTTCCAGCGCACCGCGCCGCTCGATGCGTCGATCGCGGTGAGCCAGCCCTGCGATACCGAATCCACCGCAATGGTGCCGCCCAGGTACAGCTCGCCCGGCACGTGACGCACCGTGTCGGCCAGCTTCGCGGTCATGCAGAAGTCCACCGCGGGCACGACCAGCAGGTTTGCGCCGGGGTGGTACGCCGGCCCGTTCCACTCCACGCCGCCCAGGAACCCCGGGCAGAAGCGGGTGCCGCTCTTGGTGATCGGCGCGTCCACGTTCAGCCGGGTGGTCACCGCCGTCTCGTACAACCGCTCGTGGGTCTCGCGGTCCAGGGCGTGGAGCAGCCCGTCCTTCCCCGCGGTGATGAGCAGGTTGCGGTCCTTGCCGGCGACCGTGGTCCGGATCAGGGGACTCACCTGGGTGAGGTCCCAGTCGTGCGCGTCGTTGGGCACCAGCTGGTCGTACCAGCGCAGCGTGCCGGTCCGGACGTCGAGTGCCACCACCGCATTGGTGTAGAGGTTCTTCCCCGGCCGCAGCTCGGCCGGGAGGTCGGGCGAGGGATTGGTGACGCCGACGTAGAGCTCCCCGCGCGCCACGTCGAGCGACAGCGGCGTCCACACTGCGCCCCCGCCCATCGGGATCTTCCGCGGATCCGGCCAGGTCTCCCGGCCCGGCTCACCGGGCCGCGGCACCGTGTTGAAGCGCCAGCGCGGCTCGCCATCGGACAGCCGGAACGCCCCGATCCAGCCCTGGATGTTGTTCTCGCTGCCCGCCGGCCCGATGATCGCCAAGTCCTGGTAGATGAGCGGGGCCATGGTGATGGTCTCGCCCTCCGCCGGATGCGCTACCTGGCGGGCCCACAGCAGCCGGCCGTCGGCGGCATCGAGCGCGACCAGATAGCCGTCGGCGGTTCCCCGCACGACGTAGCCGTCCTTGATCGCCACACCGCGGTTGTTGGCCCAGACCTCGTCGTCCTTGGGCGCCCACTCGTAGCGCCAGCGCGGCTTGCAAGTCGCCGCGTCGATCGCGGCGGTAATCCGCGTGGTGGTCAGATACATGGTGCCGCGATAGACGATCGGCGCGCTCTGGAACGTCTCGACGCTGCCGAGCTGATAGACGCACGCCACGGCGAGCCGGCCCACGTTGTCACGATTGACCTGGCCGAGTGGCGAATAGCGCGTCCCCGCGTAGTCCCGGGTCGCATAGAGCCAGTCGGACGAATCAGGCGCGGTGTTGAGCTCTGCTTGCGAGGGTCCGCTGCCGCTGGGGCTCGTCCCGGTTTCACCGGCGATGAACGCCGGCGCCACCTTCTTGGGCGGCGCAAGGCCCGCGAGCGGGACTGCCCGCAATGCCGCGGGTTGGGCGCTCAGTGCGCGGGTGCCCGCCGGCAGACCGTTGCGCTGCAGGACGTAGGCGAGCACGTCGAGATACGCCTGGCCGGAGAGCGAGCCCACCGCCGGCTTCGGCATGGTGGTCCGCAGCACCGTGAAGAGATCATCGGTCGTGCGCCCCGCCCCGCCGTTCCACTTGCCCAGGAACGCCGGACCCATCAGCGCGGGGCCGGTCGCCCCCTCGAGCTCCGCGCCGTGGCACAGTGCGCAATAGGCGCCGAAGATCCGCCGGCCGCGCTCGGCTTGGGAAGGGAGATAATGCCCGGCCGCCGGCGTGACCTGCCGGGCCTCCACCAGGGACGGGATTACGGCTGATCCGAGCGCGAGCGCCAGCTGCGCAGGCAGACGCATGCGAGAATTCCGGGATGTTGGCGGGAGCCACCAACATACGGTCTGCAGGGAAACCGGGCCACTGCCGGGAGGGTGGCGGCATGCCGGGACCCCGGATACGTTCTCCCGGTCGTCATCACTTCGCCGGAGTCCCGCCGATGTCCCCTCGCCCCTGGATCGCCCTCGCCGCCCTCGCCGTCGCCGTTCCGGCTCGTGCCCAGACCCTGGTCTATCCCAAGACCACCAAGGTCACCCACGTCGACGACTATTTCGGCACCAAGGTGGCCGACCCCTATCGCTGGCTCGAGGATGACACGGCTTCCGCGGTAAGGGGCTGGGTGCAGGCGGAAAACGCGGTGACCTTTGGCTACCTGAACCGGATTCCCTTCCGCGCCAGGCTCCGCGCACGGCTCGAGGAATTGCAGAACTACCCCCGCTACTCTGCGCCATCCCATACCGGCCCCTACTACGTTTTCTCCAAGAACGACGGGCTGCAGAATCAGTCGGTGCTCTATATCCAGCGCGGACTCGACGGACCCGCCGAGCTGCTGCTCGATCCCAACGCCCTTTCGGCCGATGGCACGGTCCGTCTCGGCGCCAATCGCCTCTCGCGCGACGGCAAGTACTTCGGCTACGGGCTGTCGAGCGGGGGCTCCGATTGGGAGGAGTACCGCGTTATGGAGACGGCGACGCGCAAGCCACTGCCCGACGTGATTCGCTGGGTCAAGGTGTCCGGCCTCAACTGGTACCAGGACGGCTTCTTCTACAGCC
The DNA here is from genome assembly GCA_036566495.1 of Gemmatimonadales bacterium. Taxonomy (GTDB): domain Bacteria; phylum Gemmatimonadota; class Gemmatimonadetes; order Gemmatimonadales; family GWC2-71-9; genus JABFSM01. The sequence continues at coordinate 6,537 of DATCWE010000211.1, forward strand.
GCTATCCCGCTCCGCTCGATACCACCAAGGCGCTCTCCGGCTCCAACGAGAATCACAAGGTCTATTATCACAAACTCGGCACGCCGCAGGCTCAGGACCGACTGGTGTTCGAGGATCCCGCCCACCCCAAGCGCTTTCACACCGTGCAGGTCACCGACGACGAGCGCTTTCTGATCCTGGACGTTTCGGACCGCAGCACCGCGGGCAACGACGGCAACGCCCTCTGGGTGCGTGACCTGTCCAAGAACGAGACCGCTTTCCGCCCCCTGCTCAATCAGTTCAAGGACAGTTACAACGTCCTCGATAACGTGGGCGACCGGCTGTTGGTCATGACGAACCGCAAGGCGCCCAACTGGCGCGTGGTGCAAATCGATCCGGCCCATCCGGAGGAGAGCAACTGGCGCGAGGTCCTGCCTGAGAAGTCGGAGCCCCTCGACAATGCCTCATCGGCGGGTGGGAAGCTCTTCGCGACCTATATGAAGGACGTGACCCACCGGGTGTACGTCTACGACCTGACCGGCAAGCTCGAGCGCGAGATCCCGCTGCCCACCCTCGGCATCGCCGGGGGATTCGGGGGACGGCAGCAGGACCAGGAGGTCTTCTACACCTTCACGTCCTTTACCTACCCGCCTACGACCTACAAATACGACATCGCGACCGGTACCTCCTCGCTGTATCGCGCTACCAAGGTGCCGTTCGACCCCGCGCAGTTCGAGACCAGGCAGGTGTTCTATCCCAGCAAGGACGGCACCCGGATCCCCATGTTCCTGGTGCACCGCAAGGGCCTCGCGCTCGACGGCCGGCGTCCCACGTTGCTGTACGCGTATGGCGGCTTCAACATCACCTCGACGCCCGGGTTCAGCCCGCTGCTCATCTCCCTGCTGGAACAGGACGGGGTCTACGCCCTGGCCAACCTGCGTGGCGGCGCAGAGTACGGGGAGGAGTGGCACCGCGCCGGCATGCTGCTCAAGAAGCAGAACGTGTTCGACGACTTCATCGCGGCCGCCGAATGGCTCAAGGCCAACGGCTACACCTCGACCGAGCGCTGCGCCCTGCAGGGCGGCTCCAACGGTGGGCTCCTGGTGGGCGCCGTGATGGCCCAGCGGCCCGACCTCTGCCACGTGGCGCTCCCGGCGGTGGGGGTGATGGACATGCTGCGCTACCACAAATTCACCATCGGCTGGAACTGGGCCGCGGAATACGGCTCCAGCGACGACTCCACCAACTTTCGGAACCTGCTTTCCTATTCGCCGTTGCATAACCTGAAGGAAGGCGTGAGCTACCCCGCCACCCTGGTCACCACCGCCGATCACGACGACCGCGTAGTCCCGGCACACTCCTTCAAGTTCGCGGCGACGCTGCAGGAGAAGCATCGCGGACCTAACCCGGTGCTGATCCGCATCGAGACCCGCTCCGGTCACGGGGCCGTGAATACCTCCAAGCGGCTCGACCAGACGGCGGATCTCTACGCGTTCATGTTCTACAACATGGGCGTAACCCCGCAGTATTCGGCCCTGCCGTGACCCCGACCCGCCGCGAGTTCCTCGCCAGCGCCGCCGCCGTGACGGCCGCACCGCTGCTGTCCCGCCTGCCGGCCGGGCCGCGGCAGGAGCCGTTCAAGATCTCGCTGGCCGAGTGGTCCTTTCACAAGGCGCTGCAGGCCAAACGGATGGATAATCTCGAGTTCGCCCAGGCGGCCGCCGGGATGCAGATCGAGGCCATCGAGTACGTCAACGTCTTTTTCAAGGACAAGGCCCAGGACGCCACTTACCTGGCGGAGCTCAATCGGCGCGCCAAAGACCACGGCGTCTTTCAGCACCTCATCATGTGCGACGGCGAAGGCCGGCTGGGCGACCCGGATCCGGCCAAGCGCACCCAGGCCGTGGAGAACCACTACAAGTGGGCGGATGCCGCGAAGACGCTGGGCTGCCTCAGCATCCGCGTCAACGCCGCCAGCGCCGGCAGTTTCGAGGAGCAGCAGAAGCTCGCGGCCGACGGCCTCCATCGGCTCACCGAGTATGGCGCCAAGCTCGACCTCAACGTGATCGTGGAGAACCACGGCGAGCTGTCGTCGCACGGCGACTGGCTGGTCGGCGTGATGAAGCTGGTGGATCACCCGCGCTGCGGCACGCTTCCCGACTTCGGCAACTTCTACGAGTACGACCGCTACCAGGGCGTCCAGGACATGATGCCCTACGCCAAGGCGGTCAGCGCCAAGTCCTACGACTTCGATGACCGGGGCGAGGAAACCAAGATCGACTTCCACCGCATGCTGAAGATCGTATTAGGCGCGGGATTCCACTCCTGGGTCGGCATCGAGTACGAGGGCGATCGGCTGCCGGAGCCCGAGGGCATCCTGCAGACCAAGGCCCTGCTGGAGCGCATCGCCAGGGAGGGATAATCGCTAGAAGGTCACTTGCAGTCCGGTGGTGAACATCCGGTCGCTCTTGGCCAGCGTGGCCGAGGGAGGCGAGTGATTGTATTTGATCAGGTAGCTCGCTTTGAGACCGAAGTGGCTGGAAATCGGGGCTACCAGGGCGCTCTCGCTGTTGATCCGGTAATCCGCGCTCCGCTCGAGGTTGGGCAGGAATTCCAGGGACTGCTGGAAGTAGGTGGCCTTGGCGAACAGGTGTTTGTAGCGGGCCGCGGCGCGACCCGAGATGAAATTGTCGGTCACGGTCTGATCGACCTGCGGGTCGGGCAACAGGTGCTCTTGCACCAGGCCCGCTCCGGCCTCGAGATCCAGCTCGTTCTTCGCCTCCCGCCACGCCGCCAGCGCCAGCCCCAGCCCCTCGTCGGTGCGGTGATCGATCCCCGCGAAACGATTGCGTTCGTATCCCACGAACCCGTAGCCGGAGAGCCGGCCGCTCAGCAGGTAGTCCGCCCGCCCCCGCAGCAGCTGGCTGTTGGCGGTCTGGACCGATTCGGTCTTGCCGTAGACCAGCGCGAAGGTCTGCGTAAGCAGGAGCTTGCCGCGCTGAATGGTGAGCTTGTCGCCCAGACTGAGGGTCACGAGATGGGTATTCCCTGCCGTGCTCACGAAGCCGGCGTCGCCGGTGAAAGTGACCGGCTTTTGCTGTGCTTGGGATTCCGCTCGCCCTGCCCACGCCAGCAGTAGAATCGCCGCTCCAGCTCGATGGATCATCCTTACCTCCTCACCTTTCACCCTTCACCGCTTAATGATCAGCGTAGCAGCTCTCGGACGCAATTAGACCCCGGGGCAGGCGCACTCGCGGCCGGGTGCTTATCCTGAGGGCGTGTCGACCAGCCTCCTCTCGGCCACGGCGGAGCTTGCCGCCCTCATCGGTGCCGCGGCGCTCCGCCACTTCCGCCGTAACGTGGTCGTCGAGCGCAAGCCAGACGGGTCGCCGGTCACGGTCGCCGATCGCGAAGGCGAGCAGCTGGCGCGAACCTGGCTGGCGCGATACTTCCCCGCGGATGCAGTCCTGGGCGAGGAATTCGGCGCGACGCCGGGAGCCAGCGGCCGGACCTGGGTGCTCGACCCCATTGACGGCACCAAGACCTTCGTGCGCGGCGTACCGCTGTGGGGCAGCCTGGTCGCGGTGGCGGAGGGGGAGACCGTGCTCGCCGGCGCGGCTGCCTTCCCCGCGGTGGAGGAGACCATCGCGGCGGCCCCC
>DATCWE010000247.1:0-3264 GCA_036566495.1 Gemmatimonadales bacterium
TTACTTCGCCGGGCGAGCTGAACGGGGTGGCGAGCCCGAGACGGCGGGAGAGGTCCACCAGGATGTCGAGATCCTGGCGCGCCTGCCCGGGAGGCGCCACGGCGGCGTTGGCGAGCTGGATGTGGCGATCGGTGTTGGCGAAGGTGCCTTCCTTCTCCGCGAACGACGAGCCGGGCAACACCACGTCGGCCCACCGGGCGGTCTCGGTCAGGAACAGATCCTGGACCGCGAGGAACTCCAGCTTTCGGACCCACTCTTCCGCCTTGGCGACGTTGGGATCGGACAGCACCGGATTCTCGCCCATCACGAACATGCCGCGGACCGGGCTGCCCTCCTTCACGGTCTCGGTGACCATGAGTCCGTTCTCGAGGGACAATGATTCCGCCGGTACGCCCCAGGCGGCGGCGTATTCGGCCCGATTGGCCGGGTCGGTGACCGGGCGATAGTCGGTGTACGCGAAGGGGATCGCGCCCATGTCGCTGGCGCCCTGCACGTTGTTCTGGCCCCGGATCGGGATCATGGCGGCACCCCAGCGTCCGATCATGCCGCAGGCCAGCAGCAGGTTGAGCAGGCTGGTCACGATGTCGGTGCCGGTGGCGTGCTGGGTGAGCCCCATCGCCCAGAGGGTCGAGGTGTTGGGGCCGCGCGCGTAGGCCTCGGCGGCACGCCGGATGGTGTCGCGCGGAATCCCGGTGATCTTCGCGGCCACCTCGAGCGTGTACGGCCGCACCGCCTCCCGTACCGCGTCGAACCCGGTGGTGCGCTCGCGGACGAACGGCTGGTTGACCAGCCCGGCCTCGATGATGTGGGCCAGCATGGCGTTGTAGAGCGCGACATCGGTGCCGGGCAGCATCTGGAGATGCAGATCCGCCAGGCCGGCCAGCTCGGTGCGGCGCACGTCGGCCACGATGAGCCGCGCCCCCTTGGCATGGGCCCGCTTGATCAGCGCGCCGAAAACGGGGTGGCTCTCGGTGGTGTTGGCCCCGGCGATGAAAATGACGTCGCAGGCCTCCTCGATCTCCCGCATCGAGCCCGAGGCCGCGGCGGTGGCCAGCGCCCGGTTCATCGCGGCGACCGAGGTGGAATGGCACAGGCGGGTGCAGTGGTCCACGTTGTTGGTGCCGAATCCCGCCCGCACCATCCGCATCAGCGCGTAGTTCTCCTCGTTGCTGCACTTGGCGGAGGAAAACGCCGCGAGCGCATTGGGGCCGAGCGTGGCGCGGAGCCGCGCGAGCTCCTGCGCGGTCAGGCTCATCGCCTCTTCCCAGCTGGCCTCGCGGAAGCTGTCGTACCATTCCGCCGGCGTCGCCACGCGGTCGCGGACGTCGCCGTCGTCAATCAGGGCCATTCCGGTTTGCGGCGGCTTGCCCACCTGCCGCTGCGGGGGCCTCGGCTTGCGGTGGCGCCCTTCCTCGGCCACGGTCTCCCAGGCTCCGTCGCGATAGCGCGGCTGCTCCAGGGTCCAGACCCAGCGGCCGTCGCGCCGCTCCCAGCCCTTGCGGATGAGCGGGCGGGTTAGCCGGTCGCGGTGCTGCGGAAAATCGTATCCAAAGCGTCCCTTTACGCAGGTCGAGCCCTGATTGGGCGTGCGCTCCTCGATCCAGGGCGAGGTCACCCGCATCACCTCGTCGTCGCGCACCTGGATGTCGATCTGGCATCCCACCCCGCAATAGGGACAGACCGAGCGGACGCTGCGGTCGGGTTGCCGGATCGCGGCGGGCTCGAAGCGCTGGCGCGGCATGACCTCGAAGATCGCGCCGGTGGGGCAGACCCGAACGCACTCCCCGCACCAGGTGCAGCCCGCGTGGTCGGGATCCCCGTCGCCCCCCACGATGATTTCGGTGTGGGCGCCGCGTTGCGCCACGTCGAGCACCCCGACCTCCTGGATGTCCTCGCAGGCGCGCACGCAGCGGGTGCACAGGACGCAGAGCGACATGTCGTGGCTGATCATCACGTCGCCCGGGCGGGTATCGCCGCCGCGCAGCGGCAGCTCGTGGCCCTCCCGGGGACTCACCGCGTACTGCGCGACGTAACGCTCGAATTCGTTGCGTGGATTGGCGCGTCCGCCATTGCCCAGGTGCTGGCCCGGATAGCGCTCCAGCAGAAAGCGCAGCACGCTGCGGCGGTTGTCGATCGCCTCCGCCGACTCGGTCGCCACCACCATGCCCTCGGCCGCCGGGGTCCCGCACGAGGGCACCAGCTTCGGCATCCCTTGTACGGAGACCAGGCAGATCCGGCAGTTGGCGACGTTGGGCAGCTTGGGATACCAGCACAAGGTCGGAATCTCGACGCCGTGCGCGCGCGCGGCATCGAGAATGGTGGCCCCGGGCTCGAAGGCGATCGTGGTTCCGTTCAGCGTAAAGCTCGGCATTGCTTCGAGTTTACGGCCCTCCGGAGGCCCGGCGCAAGCTCGGGCCGTGATCGGGAGCGATCAGGCGGAGGAGGCCTGCGAGGTATCGGGCGGCAGCGGTCGAGCCAGCAGGACGCCGGGCGGCGTCGGGCGCTTGGTCCCCCGCCGGCTCGATTCCGTCCGCAGCGGGAGACGGTCCCAATCGGGATAGAGCGAGAGCCAGGTTTCGGCGGCGACGTTGCCGTCGTTGGGGAGCACGGCGTGGACCCCCCCTGGAATGGTGACGTCCTGCAGCCGGGCCATCAGCTCGAGCCGCCGCGGCCCCGACAGGCTCGCCAGCGTCGCGGCGTCGAGCACGACCAGGTGCACCGGAAGCTCGAGCTCCGGGAACCAGGTTCCCAGCATGACCACGAAGGCCTCGAAGTCTCCGGTCAGCGATTCGGCCGCCATCCGGTTTTCGATCCGGGTACAGGTGGCGTCGTCGCCGAACAGGCAGGTCACCCGGACGTCGTGGGCCGCGAGCAGGTAGGCACTCGCCTCGGCGCCGCCGCCGACCACCAGCGCGTGATCGCCCGGCTCGAGCCGCGGCAGCAGGGCGACCACCGCGCTGCCCCGCTCGATGCCCCAGTGGGTCGGCTCCCGCTGGGCTTCGCGCAGCTTGGCGAATTTCTGCCGCCACTTGGCGAACGCCGGCAGCCGCAATCGCTTCATGATGAGGCGATCGACCGTTTCCTGCATCAGAACTTCGGTCAGGAAGTACTGGCCCTCGGGAGCATCCTGCAGCTCGCTGGCGGCGTCATTGCCCAGCCGGAGCAGCTCCTCCCGCGCGAGCGAGTTCTTGTAGTCCTCGATGCGCTGGAGCAGGTATTCCTGGTACCGTCGCTTGGGGGAGGGCAGGGGACGCCCCCGCCGGG
>DATCWE010000319.1:0-13651 GCA_036566495.1 Gemmatimonadales bacterium
GGGGGGCTGGCTTCGGGGTTTCGTCCTGGACAGCGTGGTGATCCGTGACACCGCGGGGGCGCTGCTGCTGTCCTCACGGCGCGTCGAGGTGGGTTACAGTCTGGCGAATCTGCTCAGCGGTCGCATCGTGTTGAGCAGCGCCCGCGTCGTGCATCCGGACATCCAGCTCATCAAACACCGCACCGGACGGCTCAATTACGAGGAGATCCTTCGCCTCGGGGAGGGGGGGGCAACCGGTGGCGCCCCGGCCCTGATCGAGATCCACGATCTCATCATCGAAGACGGCCGCCTCACCATCCGGCTGCCCTGGAATCCGGACGGCCGCTTGCGGAGCGCCGGCCAGGTCGATTCCGCGCTGAGCTACGAGCGCTCCAAGCCCGGCCGCCGCATCGAGCGCGGCCCCGAAGGCCTGGAGCTCATCCGCACCATCGACGCGCTCAACGCCACGCTGCCGCTGTTGCGGATCGCCACGCCCGATCGGCAGCCGGTGGCGCTCGAAATCGCCAGGCTGGCCGCCCGGGTCAGTGACCCCGCGCTCGAGATCCGCGATTTACGCGGCAAGGTCCGCACCAAGGAAGACTCGCTGGTATTCGAGCTCGAGAAATTCGAGCTGCCCGGTACTTCGGGCCAGGGCACCGGGCGGCTCGACTGGCCCAGCGACACGCTGCTCTATCATTTCAATTTGAGGGCCCCGCGCCTGGCGCTGGCCGACCTGCGTTTCATCTCGCCCAACTTCCCGGATTTTACCGGTGCCGGACGGGTGCAGGCCGCCTCGCTCAGCACGACCCGGACGGAGTATGACATTCGCGATCTCGCGGTGGGAGACCTCGACAGCAAGGTCACCGGCCGGCTGGTGGCCGTCACCGACGTGTATCGCGGACTGGGCTTCCGAAACCTCAACGTGACGCTCGCCAACCTGGATCTCGACGTCGTTCGGCCCTATCTGGATACGCTCCCGTTCTATGGCCGGATCACCGGGCCGGTGCAAGCGGACGGCTTTTTCGATGAGATGCGCGTCTCGTTCGACTGGCAGTTCCAGGACGCCAAGGTTCCCGGAGGGGCGCAGAATCACGTCGCGCTCGTCGGCAACCTGCGGCTGGGCGGGGCCGAAGGAATGGTGTTCCGCAACGCCGAGGTACGCCAGGCGGATCTCGACCTGCGCACCGTGCGCTTGCTGGCGCCGGCCGTCATCCTGGAGGGCAGACTGGGACTCGCAGGAACCCTCAACGGTCCCCTCAAGAACGTGGTGTTTCAGGGAAGCGTCGAGCAGCGCGATGAGGACCGCCCGCCGAGCCGCCTGAGCGGCACCGTCCGGCTGGACACGCGCGGCGAGATTCTCGGACTTGAGGCCGACGTGGTGCTCGACTCCCTGGTGTTCGCTGGAATCCGGCGCGCGTTCCCTCAGCTCAAGACCCGCGGTGCTCTGGGCGGGAGCGTCAAGCTGGCGGGAACGCTCGACAATCTGGCGGTGGACGCCCGGGTTGGCGGAGGTCTGGGCCGCATCGAGGCCCACGGCCGCGCCACCGTGCTGCCGCCCCGGTGGGGCGCCGATTCGCTGCGACTCAAATTCCAGGCGCTGGACCTGGCGGTGCTGACCGGGAGCGGCCCCGCCACATCGCTGCAGGGCGCGCTCGAGGCGACCGGTAGCATCGATTCCGCCACCGCGCCCAGGGGCCAGCTGTCGCTCACGCTGGACTCGAGTCGGATTCGCGAAGTCACCCTCGATTCCGCGAGTGTGGTTGTCCAGGCCAGGGATTCGCTCATCCTGCTCGACACCGCACGGGTGTACTGGCAGGGGGGCAGCCTGGCCGGAGCCGGGACCCTGGGATGGGCCCAGCCCAAGACCGGCCGGATGACCCTGCATGTCGATGCCCAGGATGTGAGTGCATTCGATTCGCTCGCCCGCAACTTGACGGGCTTCACGGCGGATACCTCGGCGGGCGATCAGCCCTTGCGCGGCAGCGGCAGCGCCGACGTGGCGATCGAAGGAGCGCTCGGCGCCCTGACGCTCGACCTGACCGCTGCTATGGATTCGGTCCGCTGGCTGGCCTATCGAGCCAAAAAGCTGGCCGGGCACTTGTCGTGGACTTCGCAGGGAGCGGCGCTGGACGGCGAGGTCACCGCCGATTCGCTCTGGAGAAGGACGCTGGCGCTGAACCACCTTCGGGGCGCCGTCCGCGGGCGGACCGACTCGCTGCGGTGGGAGGCTTCCGGCAGCAGCAGGGATCTGGCGAAGCTGGCGGCCGGCGGCCGGCTGCAGGACGTCCCGGGCGGGAAGCTATTTCATGCCGACAGCCTCGATCTTGTGCTGCTCGGGCGCAGCTGGGGTCTCGAGCAACCGCTGAACGCGCGCCTCTCCGACTCGCTCATCGCCCTCGACACGGTGCGCTTCGTGACCAGCGACGGCTCCGGCAGCGTGCAGCTGGCCGGCGAGCTGCCCCGGCACGGGCCCGGCGAGCTGAACCTGACCGCACTGGGCGTTCAGCTCCGCGAAATCTATGGCCTGCTGCAACGCGACACGGCGGGCATCGGCGGCGTCATCGCCCTCGACGCGAGGCTTTCCGGGACCGGGAGCGCTCCGGAGATTCGCGGCAGCGGGAGCATCACCGGACCCGTCTTCGGCGACTTTCAAGCTCCGCTGATGCGCGCCGCCTTCGACTACCGCGAGCACGTGCTCCGCGGGAACCTCACCTTCTGGCGCACCGGCAAGCCCGTCGTCGAGGCCGACCTGACGTTGCCTCTCGATCTTGCGCTGCAGCAGGTACCCCGGCGGCAACTGCCCGGCCCGCTGAATATCGTCGTCCGCGGCGACAGCATCGACCTGGCGCTCGCGGAGGCGTTTACTCCAAACCTGCGCCGGGTCGGCGGGCTGCTGAACATCGACGCACAGGTCCAGGGAACCTGGGAAGCCCCCCGGCTGGCGGGCCACGCCACCGTGATCGGCGGCACGGCCTATGTGCCGGGACTCGGCGTCCGCTATCAGGCGGTCAACGGCACGCTTCGCCTGGCGCAGGATTCCATTCTGGCCGAGGACCTGCGGATCGGGACCCGGGAGGGAAGCCTGGAATTGAGCGGGGGCATTCAGCTCGAGCGGCTCACCACGCCGGTGCTCAACCTGACGATGGTGGCCCGCAACTTCGATGTCATCAACGTCCGGGATTACCTCACGGTGCAGAGCACGGGTAACGTGCGGCTCACCGGGACGCTGGAGCATCCCGTGCTGACCGGCCGGGGCCGGCTCTCCAACAGCGTGATCTATTTCGCCGACCTGGTGCAGAAGGAGATCGTCAATCTCGAGGATCCGCTCTTCAAGGACCTGGCCGACACCCTGGTGCTGCGGAAATACTCGCTGGGTGCCAACTTCCAGAGCCGCTTCCTCGATTCGCTTCGGGTGGTGGATCTCCAGTTCGAGATCGGCGAAGGCGTCTGGCTCCGATCCAACGAGGCGAATTTCCAGCTGGAAGGACGGCTGCTGGTCAACAAGACCCGGCAGCTTTACCGCATCGACGGGAATCTGGATGTCCCCCGCGGCAGCTATACGCTCAAGGCGGGAGGAATCATCAACCGGACGTTCACGGTGGATCGCGGCACCGTGCGCTATTTCGGCGACCTCAACGCCGAGCTCGATGTCGAAGCGAGGCACTTGGTGCGCACCCCGGACAGTCCCCAGGATATCCCGGTCATCGTGCACATCACAGGCACCCTGCTGGTGCCCCAGCTCACCCTCACCACGGCGGCCGACCGCACCCCGATGTCGGAAGCGCAGCTGATCTCGCTGCTGGCTTTCGGCACGGCGAATTCGACGGATGTTTTCCGAACCGGGACCGGCGGTCAATCCGCCTTCGCCGGGCTGGCCTTCGCGAGCTCCGCGCTGTCGAGCGAGCTGCAACGCGCGCTGATCTCCGACCTCGGCGTGCCGTTGAACATCATCGAAATCCGCACCCCGCTCGCCACCACGGGGTTCGTGGGCGGCACGACCGCGAGCCCCTTTCAGCTCGCCATCGGCAAGGCACTCAGCGAGAAGCTCTTCGTCACCGCCAACGCGGGGTTCTGCCTGGGCTCCAGCCAAGGTTTCAGCGCGCAGAATCTCGGCGCGAGTCTGGAATACCGCTTCCGCCGCAGCCTGCAGGCCCGGCTCACCGCCGAGCCGGTCCAGACTTGCCTGGTGAGCGGGGTCAACATTTTCGGAACGACGAGGCGATATCAGTTCGGCGCCGAGCTGCGCTGGGATCGCGACTACTGATTTGGCGCGAGCCCTGCTCATCACCAATCCCGTCGCCGCCCGCACCCAGGAGCTCACCTGGCACCGGGTCGCGCAGACCCTGGAGCGCGCCGGCTGGCAGACCGAGATCGCCGTAACGCTGGCCCCCGGGCACGCGCGCGAGCTGGCGGAACAGGGGGTCGCGTCGGGCGTCGACGCGGTGGCGGTGTTCGGCGGCGATGGCACCACGATGCAGGCGGCTGCCGCCCTGGTCGGAACCGAGGTGGCTCTCGTGCTGGTCCCGGGCGGAACCGGCAACCTGCTGGCCGGTAACCTCCGCATTCCATCCGATCCGCTCCGCGCGGTACGCCTGCTGCTCACGGGACGTCGCCGCCAGATCGACCTCGGCAAGGTGGTTCTGCTCGACGGCGAACACTACTTCGGGGTTGCCGCCGGCTGCGGGATCGACGCGCGGGTCATGGGAGAGACCGCGAGCGCCGACAAGCGGCGCTGGGGGATCGGTGCCTACATGGCCACCGCCCTCCGGGTGCTGCCCGAGCTGCGCAGTACCGCCTGTGTCGTGACGGTCGACGGCGAAACGCTGGAGGCCCACGCCGCTCTGGTCCTGATCATGAACTGTGGCGAAGTGATACCTCCGCTGCTGCGGGTGCGTCCCGAAATCAATCCCGAGGATGGGATTCTCGATTTGATCACCGTCGCCGCGGATTCTCCCTGGCAGGGGATCCGGGGCCTGTTTCGCGTCATCATGGATGGTCGCCGGGGCGAAATCCGGGAAACTCCTTATATCCGGTACGCCCGGGGGACCCGCTTTACGGTCACGGCCGCGGATCCGCTCCCGGTGCAGTTCGACGGAGAGCCGTTGGGAGAAACCCCCTTCGTCGCGGAGGTGGTCCCCCACGCACTGACGGTGATGACGGCTGCCGACTGATTGCCCACTCGCCCTTCACTGCCTACATTCTTGACAGACATGACCGACAGCGTCCTCCTGATCCATGACGATCCGGGCTCCCTGAGGAGCATCGGTGCGCGTTTCGAGCAGGCCGGGTGCGAGGTGCTTCGCGAGCTGAATGGCGAAGCGGGAGCCGCCACCCTGGACCGGGCTCGACCGGATGTGGTCTGTCTGGCTTTCCACCTGGCAGAGCGCACCCCGGAGTTGCTCCAGCGGCTGGGCTCGCGCGAGGCGCCCATCATCATTTTCGGGGAGCAGATTGCGTCCGCGGCCGGGGCGCGATTGCTGGGCCTCGGCGCCAGCCGCGTCGCGGATACCGCTGCTGATCCGGAAATCCTGTTCACGCTGTCCCGGCTGGGCGCGGCAGACGGTCGCCGGCGTCGCGTCGCGGAGGTCCTGCTCCGGTCCGGCTCCCCCCGTTTCGGGGTTGACACCCTCGGCGGTTCTGCGGCGATGCGCCAACTGGCCCACCAGATCGGACTCCTGGCGCAAAGCGAGCGGACCACGCTGTTGCTGACCGGCGAGGCCGGGGCGGGAAAAGGCTGGGCCGGGCGGCTGATTCACGATCTCGGCGCCAGGGCGGCCAAGCCCTTCCTGGAAGTGCGCCTCAGCGGCCAACAGCCGGCCTACCTCGAGTCGCTCATTTTCGGGCACGAGAAGGGCGCCTTCATCGAGGCCTCGGAGCGCCGGCGCGGGCTGCTCGAGCTCGCCGACGGCGGCACGCTGCTGCTGCGCGAGATCGGTGATCTTCCCGCCGAGCTGCAGCCCAAGCTGTTGCGTGCCCTGGAGACCAAGAGTTTCCGCCGGCTGGGCGGGACCAGCGATGTCTCGGTCGACACCCGCCTGATGGTCACGACTCGGCGCGACCTGGCGCCGGAAGTCGAGTCCGAGCGCTTCCGCCAGGATCTCTTCTACCGGCTGAGCGTGATGCCGCTGCTGATTCCGGCGTTGCGGGAGCGGAGCAGCGACGATCGGGCGGGCCTGATTGCATCGATTCACGGGGCTGCGCGGAGCATCTTTCCGGATGGTCCGCCCATGATCTCGCCCGATGCGCTGGGCCGGCTGCTGGAGTACTCCTGGCCGGGCAACGTGCGTGAGCTGGAACACGTCCTCGAGCGGGCCATGTTGCTGGCGCGCGGCCAGATCGCCATCAACGTGGAGCACCTGCCGGGGGAGTTCCGCGCGCGCACCGGTATCGGCGACCGGCGCCATACCCCCATGAGCCTCGACGTGCTGGAGCACCAGCACATCGAGCGGACCTTGCGCTACCACGGGGGCAATCGCACCCGCGCCGCCAAGGAGCTGGGGATCTCCCGCGCCACCCTCATCAACAAGATCAAGCTGTACGCAATCACCGATTAGGAGTCAGCGATGTCCAGTCCCGCCAAGCCGCCCGCTACCGACGCGATGGAGTGTCGTGCCTGCGGCCGGGAAGAGCGGGCCTCGGAAGGTTATCCCTGCGCCCGCTGTGAAACCTTCATCTGTGTGATATGCGCGATGCGGGGCGTGACGCTCTGCCGGAAGTGTGAGGCGGAGACCGGGAGCCCCCCCGCCCGAGCGTGAAGCGCAAGCTCGTCCTCTTCGACATCGACGGCACCCTCCTGCTGAGCGCCGGCGCGGGCCGGCGGGCCATTCTTGCCGCCCTCGGCGAGTACCTCCCCGACCTGGCTCGCGTGGAAGGCATCCGGTTCGACGGCAAGACCGATCCCCAGATCGTCGCGGAGTTGCTGGAAGCGGCGGGCGATCCCACCCCCCGCGACGCTGGACGGGTGGCCCTCGTCCTGACCCGCTACGTCACCTACCTGGAACAGGAGCTGGCCGTGCACGGCCACCGTTCCAGGCTGATGCCGGGAATTCCCTCGCTCCTGGACGCGTTGGAAGCGGAGGCAGGCGTCGTGCTGGGTTTGCTCACCGGCAATGTCGCGACCGGGGCGAGGCTGAAGCTTCGCGCCGCGGGACTCGACCCGGACCGGTTCGTGGTGGGCGCCTTCGGTTCCGATCATGCGGAGCGCGGCGAGCTGCCCCCCATCGCCGCTCGGCGCGCCGAGCCCCACTTCGGCCGAATCCCCTCCGGAACCGAGGTCGTGATCATCGGGGACACGCCGGCGGATGTGCGCTGCGGTGCCTGCATCGGGGCGAAGACCGTCGCCGTGGCCACCGGCGGCTATGGTGTGCTCGAGCTCGAAGCCAGCGGCGCCCACGCGGTCTTCGCCGATTTCTCCGACCTGACGCGTGCCCGGGAGGCCATTCTATCCTAGAGCACGAGCTCAAGGCCGTGGTCCCCGATCCCGCCGAGCTGCGACAGCGGCTGCTGGCCAACGGCGCGCGGCCCGGATTCGCGGGTCTGATGCTGGATCGCCGCTTCGATCACGCGGGCGAGCTGCTGGCTCGCGACGAGGTGTTGCGAGTGCGGCTGTTTCGGCAGGCCGACGGGCACGAAACGGTATGGCTGGGATGGAAGGGCCCCACCGGAACCACGCCGGAGGGCTACAAGAGCCGGCGCGAGCTCGAATTCGCGGTACAGGGCGCCGGAGCGTCGCCGGCAGAACTGCTCGAAGCGCTGAATTTCCAGGAGAGCCTGCGCATCGATCGCTATGTCGAGTATTACGAGCTGGGAGACACCTCACTGAGACTGGAGTGGTATCCTCGGATGGACGTCCTGCTCGAGGTGGAAGGAAGCGGAGCCGGTATCGAGCGGGCGCTCGGGGTCACGGGGCTGCCGCGCTCGGAATTCAGCGCGGACTCTTTGACCGCGTTTGCCACGCGCTACGAGGTCCGGACCGGTCGTCCCGCCGTGCTGGCCCTTGACCCGGCGAGCGCCGTCGCGCCCTCCTGGGAATCCCGGTGACCACCGGCATTCCGGAGCTGCTTCCCGAGCTCGGACCGCTGCTGGGCCGCCTGGTGGCACCGCCCGCCGAGCGCTCTCCCCTCGAGGCCAGCTTCGACCAAGCCCGGCTCGAGCTGCTCAGCGCGCTGTTCGACCGGGCGCGGGAGGCGCGCGATCTCCTGGCAGGGGGTGATGAGCCGGCGGCCCACGCCGCGCTCGGCGGTGGGGTGTGGCTGGGGTTATGGGAGCAGGCCGTGAGCGCGGTCACGCGCGCCGTCAGCGGAGAAATCGAGTTGCGGGTTCGCGAGGCGGCGACGCTTTCGCGTTATCCGCGCAAGCGCCTCGCCGCGGCGCTTCCCGATGCGGAGGCTTTGCGCCTGCTGGCGGCGCGACTCTCCGCGACAGGAATCGAACTCGAAGCCTCGCTGGAGCGACTGGGAGAACTCTCGCGTCCATGGCAGGAAGGATTGCGGCGCGTCGCCGGAGAGCTGGAGGCCTCCTGGGAGCGCCTCCTCGCGACCGCTCGCGAGGAGCTGCTGACCTGGGACCAGCTCGCCGCCACGGTCCGGGTGTGGCGCCGACCCTGGCAGCCGCTGCTCCTGGTCTCCGCTGTGCTGCTTGGCCTCGCGAGCTGGCTTGGCCTGGTCCTGGGAGGCTTCCTCCGCGCTCCCGGCTGGCTGCGTCCCTTGACCGACTGGGTCTGGAATCTCTGATGGCCGTTCTCGGCGTCGGCATCGACCTGGTCGAAGTGGCGCAGGCGCAACGCATGCTCGACCGATGGGGCGAGCGCCTGCTGCGGCGAGTCCTGACCGAGGAGGAGCGCAGCTACGTCCTGCGATTCTCCCGGCCAGCGAAACACCTCGCGGCCCGGCTTGCCGCGAAAGAGGCCGTGTATAAGGCGCTTCAGGGTGTTGCCGGAATGCGGGGCATCGGATGGTTGGCCATCGAGGTCGAGCGGGATCGCGAGGGCCGCCCCAGTGTGCGGCTCGAGGGGGAGGCCGCTGCGCTTGCGCGCGCGGCCGGTGTGGTCCGAATCTCGCTCTCGCTTTCCCACACCGACAACACCGCGGGGGCCGTCGCCGTCGCCGAGGGGTCCTGAATCGGCCTTTGGAATTCCGACTGGGAAACTCTACATTTAACTCAATGCGCCATCACGGGTTGACCTTTGCCTTTCTCGTGCTCGCTACCCTGCCCGTCAGGGTCGTGGCACAGGACGTTGCCGCTGCCCGGCGGCTGGCGAATACGGCGCAGCTGGCCGCGGATGAGTACCGTCTCGGCGTGAAGGGCGGGCGAATAATCGCGCCCCCCGAGGTTGAAGAGGCACGGCTGTTTCTGGCTGAGGCGCGCCGGAACGCACCCCGGCTGCCGGCGCATGCGGCGGCTCTCGTGACGGCAGCTCTCGATCGGCTCGACGGGATGGTGGCGCGCGTGGCGGACCCGGATTCGGTGGCGAGCGGGGTGACCGAGCTGGTGACGGTGCTGGCTCGAGAGCTGAACCTGCCGCTCGACGTGATCCCGGCTGATGTCCCCTCGTTGGCGCGTGGGCGGGAGCTCTATCAGACGACCTGCGCGACTTGTCACGGGACCACCGGTCATGGTGACGGTCCCCAGGCAGCGGCGCTGACCCCCCGGCCCGCCAACCTCGCCGATGCCGCCGCCTTGTTGGGCAGCTCTCCCCTCGACTTCTATCGCCGCATCACGGTGGGGACGGCGGGGACGTCGATGGTTCCCTACGAGCACGTCCTCGCGACTGAGGATCGCTGGGCGGTGGCGCACTACGCCTCGACCTTGCGACTGCCCCGGCCGAGCGGGCGGGTTGCCGCGGAATTGCGCTCCTTCTCGGTGACGGCGCGGATGAGCGACGCCGAGGTGCTCGCGGCGATCGGGCCATCCGCAACGCCCGCGGATCTCGCGGCGGTGCGCACCCTTCCCTCTCAATCCGCGGTGGCCATGGGGGTGGTGTTCACCGAGGTTCGCAGCCAGCTCGACAGTGCCTACGGGTTGGCCCGTGCGGGCCGAGCCGAAGAAGCGCGAACCATGGCCATGGACGCGTACCTGACCTTCGAGCGCGTCGAGCGCGAGCTCAACGCCAAGGATCCGGCGCTGACTTCCCGGATCGAAGCCGCCTTCTCCAGCCTGCGGACGCGGGCGGGCCTGGGCGCGAGCGCAGAGCAGCTCAGCGGCATCCGGGAAGACCTGGCCCGGGCGCTGGAGCGAGCCGAGCGAACCATCGTCGATCGGGCCTCGCCCTCGAATCTGTTCGCGCAGTCCTTCGTCATCCTGGTGCGGGAAGGACTCGAGGCCATCCTGGTGATCGGGGCGCTCATGGCTTTTCTGGTGCGGACCGGGAACGGCCATCGCCGCCGCGACATCCATCTGGGGGTCGGCGCGGCCATCCTGATGAGCCTGTTGACCGCGGCGGCGCTGGAAACGGTATTCGCGCTTTCCCGCGCGCATCAGGAAGGGCTCGAGGGCGGAGTGATGCTCGCGGCGTGCGCGACCCTCTTCTATGTGAGCTATTGGCTGCTGTCGAAGCTCGAAGTCGCCCAGTGGAATCGTTTCGTGCGGAGCAAGATGGAGCGTGCCCTCACCCGCGGCTCGGCGTTCGCGCTCGCGTCGGTGGCGTTTCTCGCGGTGTACCGGGAAGGCTTCGAGACGGTGCTGTTTTACAAGGCGCTCGCGGTCTCGGGCGGGCGGGGCGACTGGGCGCCGATCCTGGGCGGCATTCTGGCCGGGGCGGCGCTGCTCGCGGTGGTCTACGTCGCGCTCAACCGCTTCGGCGTGCGGCTGCCGCTCAAGCCGCTCTTCGGGGTGACCAGCGCGCTGCTCTACTATATGGCCTTCGTCTTCGCGGGGAAGGGCATCGCGGAGCTGCAGGAATCGGGGGCGGTCTCGCTGACCCCCGTCGCCTGGGGGCCGCGGCTTCCCGCCATGGGGATCTATCCCACCGCCGAATCGCTCGCGGTGCAGGCGCTGCTGGTCGTGCTGGCCCTCGTCGCCCTGGCCTGGATCTTCCTGGTCGAGCCGCGGAGACTGCGGGTTACTCCGGTCCTGGTGCCCGAGGAGGGCGCCCCGCCACCGGCCGATCCCCCGCCGCCGGCCGGCAAGGAGCTGCTGCGCTCGATCGACCGCATCGAAGCCGACCTGGCCGAGGTGCGGTCGGAGCTCGAGCGGATGCGGGACCGGGTTACGCCGGAGGACGCGACAGGTACGGACCGGGCTCGGCCGCACCCGCGTTCTTGAACCGCGCGCTCAGCGCCGCTCCGACCAGCACGATCCCCACGGCGGTCAGCTGCGCCACCGTGAAGCTGCCGAAGAGCCGGTCTTCCTTCGCGCGGACAAATTCCACCAGAAAGCGCTCGGCCCCGGCCAGCATGAGGTAGATGCCGAACAGCCATCCGGTCCCCCGGGCGTGGCGGCGCCAGCGCCACAGCAGCATGAAGGCCCCGACCATCAGCAGCGTCTCGTACAGCTGGGTGGGATGTACGGCCAGGACGGTCTCCGGCGAGACACCAGCGGGGATCGCGACGTGGAAATCGCGGGCGAGGTTGCCCGCCGTGGTGGGCGGAATGCCCTGGGGAAACTGGACCGCCCACGGCAGGGTGCTGGGGACGCCGTAGTCGTCGCCCACCATGAAGCAGCCGATCCGGCCCAGCGCGTAGGCCGCCGCCAGCGCCGGCGCGGTGAGCTCCATCGTCCAGCGCATCGGGACTTTGAGGCGCCAGCCGTTGAGCAACACCACCACGACCCCGCCGAGGAACCCTCCGTACCACACCAGCCCGCCCCGGGTGAACAGCGAGCTGAGCTCCCCGGTGGCCGCCACGTACCACAGCTTGGCGCCGAGCACGCCCCCGATGACCGCCGCGACGGTCATATCGGCGGCATACTCGTGGTGCAGTCCCCGCTCGCGCAGATCCCGATCCATGAGCCAGCCTCCGACCAGGAAGCCGACCATGAGCATGATTCCGTAGCCGGTGACGTTGAGCGGACCGACGTGAAAGTTGAACGGGTAGATGGTCGTCATGGGAACGGGGAATCTAATCCCGGCAGCGGGCCCGCATCGAACGGCTCCAGCTCGAGTCCCGATTGCTCGCCGCGCGCCAGCCGCCAGGCTCCCGCCGCCGCGATCATGGCGGCATTGTCGGTATTGAGGCGGGGTGAGGCGACGACTACCTGCGCCAGGCCGGCGAGCCGCGCGGTCAGGGCTTCCGCGAGCGCGCGATTGCAGGCCACGCCACCGCCGATCACGGCCGTGTCCCGTCCCAGCTCGGCCACGGCACGCGCGGTCTTCTCCACCAGCACTTCGATCGCCGCATCCTGGAACGCGCGCGCCAGGTCGGCCTTGTCAGCCTCGAGATCCTGGCTGGCGCGCACGGCGCGCAGCACGGCGGTCTTGAGCCCGCTGAACGAGAACGCGTAGCCATCCCGCAGCATGGGACGCGGAAAGTCGAAGCGGTGGGGCCGGCCTTCGCGCGCGAGCCGCTCGACCAGGGCGCCGGCAGGGTAGGGCAGGCCCAGCAGCGTTCCCACCTTATCGAACGCCTCGCCGGCGGCGTCGTCCTGCGTTTCCCCCAGCAGGCGGTAGTGTCCCCAGCCTTCCACATCCAGCAGCAGGGTGTGCCCTCCGCTCACCAGCAGCGCGATGAACGGGGGCCGGAGCGAAGGATGCTCCAGCCAGGGAGCGAACAGGTGGCCTTCGAGGTGGTGCACGCCGATCAGCGGTTTCTCGAGCCCGTAGGCGAGACCTTTGCCGTAGGTGAGCCCGACCAGCAAGGCCCCGATGAGTCCGGGACCGGCGGTGACCGCGATGCCATCGAGCTGGGAGAGGCCGAGGCCCGCCTCGGCGAGCGCGCGATCGACCACCGGACCGATGGTTCTGAGGTGCTCCCGGCTGGCCAGCTCCGGGACCACGCCGCCGAAAACGCGATGAATGTCCTGCGAAAGGATGACCAGGCTCGCGATGACCGGCCGCTCTTCCTCGAGGCGAAGGACGGCGGCGGAGGTCTCGTCGCAGCTCGTCTCGATGCCGAGGATGCGCCTAGTCACCGCCGAGGAGGTCGGCGATGATGCGCTGATTCGAGGGGGATGCCCAGGGATGTTCGCCGATGACCTTCTTGACGATCACGCCGTTGCGGTCGAGCAGAAAGCTTTCCGGTACCCCGGTCGTCTGGTAGATCCGCTGGATGTCGCCGCTCGCGTCGTGCAGAATCTCGAAGGTGAGGCCCAGCTCGTCCACGAAGCTGCGGACGTCCTTCGCGTCCCCGTCGTCGATGCTGACCGCCAGGATGCGCAGCCCCTTGGGCCCCAGCTCGCGGTAGAGCTTTTCCATTGCGGGCATTTCGGCGCGGCAGGGGATGCACCAGGTGGCCCAGATGTTGACCAGGGTGACCTGGCCTTTCGCCTCCTGCTGGACCGAGACCGAATCCTGGGTGCCCAGGCGCACGGTGCGGTAATCCGGCGCGCGCTTACCCACTTCGACGCCTTCGAGCTTCGGGCCGAAGCGCACCAGCGCCGCGGCGCCAAGCCCCAGGCCCGCGACGATCACCAGCACCATGCCCCACTGTTTCGACATCACGTCTCCCCTTTAGACCGGCGTGGCGCAGGCGGCTTTGAGCCGGCCGATCGCCGCCGCCGGATCGGGCTGGCCGAAGAC
>DATCWE010000091.1:0-2236 GCA_036566495.1 Gemmatimonadales bacterium
GTTGGCGTGGCCGCTCTCCCTGCCGGCGGGCGATTCGGCGACCGTGGCGGTCGAGATCCCGCTGGTGCGGGGCCGAGGGACGCTGCTCGCCTCCCGCGGACCGCGCGCGGCCGACAGCGCGCTGCGCGCCGCGATCGCCCATTGGTCGGAGCGAATCGATCGCGGCGTGATCCGCTTGCCCGCTGCCGGGGATCGGCTGGCGCAGAGCATCGTGACGGTGCTGGGCCATATCCTCATCAACCGCGACGGGCCGGCGCTCCAGCCCGGATCACGCGCCTATCAACGTTCCTGGATCCGCGATGGCGCGTTGACCTCAACGGCCTTGCTGCGCTTCGGGCATGCGGACGTGGTGCGGGAGTTCCTGCGCTGGTTTGCCGGGTATCAGTATTCCGACGGCAAGGTTCCCTGCTGCGTGGATCAGCGCGGCGCCGATCCGGTACCCGAGCACGACAGCCACGGCGAGTTCATCTACCTGGCCGCGGAGTACTATCGCCATACCGGCGATCGCGCCGTGCTGGAGGAGCTGTGGCCCCACATCGCGCGGGCGGCCGGCTACCTCGATTCCCTGCGCCGTACCCTTCGGACCGCCGAGTATTCGCAAGGTAACCCGCGCGAATTCTTCGGCTTGCTGCCGCCCTCCATCAGCCACGAGGGGTACTCGGCCAAGCCCATGCATTCCTACTGGGACGACTTCTTCGCCTTGCGCGGATTCAAGGACGCCGCGGCGGCCGCCCGGGTGCTGGGCAAGACGGGGGAGGCCGGCCGTTGGACGGCGACCGGCGAGGAGTTCGCGCGCGATCTGTACGCCTCGATCCAGGCCGCCATGGAGCGCCACCACATCGACTTCATTCCGGGTGCGGCGGATCTTGGTGATTTCGATGCGACCTCGACGACCATCGCGGTGTCGCCCGGCGGGGAGCTTGCCCGGCTGCCGCGCGCCGCGCTGGAGCGGACCTTCGAGCGCTACTGGAGCGGCGTGCAGGAGCGCCGGGCCCCCGGCGCGCACTGGGAGGCGTACACCCCCTACGAGCTCCGGACCGTGGGCACACTGCTCCGGCTGGGGCATAAGGACCGGGCGCTGCAGCTGCTGGAGGGGTTCCTCCGCGATCAAACGCCTCCGGCGTGGAACCAATGGCCCGAGGTGGTCTGGCGGGACCCGCACGCTCCCAAGTTCATCGGGGACCTCCCGCACACCTGGGTCGGCTCCGACTTTCTGCGGTCGGCCGCGGACCTGTTCGCCTACGAGCGCGAGGAGGACAGCACGCTGGTGATCGGGGCCGGGATCGCGGACGCCTGGCTCGCCGGCGCCGGGGTCGCGGTGCACGACCTGAGCACCTGGTGGGGAAAGCTGAGCTATCGCGCGATCCGCGCCGCTCAAGGCCGGGTCGTGACGATAGAGCGCGGCATACGGGTGCCGCCGGGCGGACTGCTGGTGTATCCCCCGGGCGATGGCGCGGCCGGAGCTGCGCTGGTGGACGGGAGCCCGGTGCGACAGGATTCCGCCGGAGCGGTACGCGTCCTGGCCCTCCCGGCCCGAATCGTCTTCGCGCCGTGACGGATTTGTCCGTATCCTCGCCACCATTTCCCGAGCCGGGACTGCTGAGCAACGGGCAATACCGGGTGGCCGTGTCCGTCGCGGGCTCCGGGCGCTCGGAATGGAGGGCCTACGCGCTGACTAGGTACACCGCAGACCTAACCCGGGATGCGGAGGGCTGGTTCTTCTATCTGCGCGACCTCGATTCGCACCAGGTGTGGTCCGCCGGGCACCAGCCGGTGCAGCGCTCGCCGCTGCGCTACGAGGCGCGCTGGGAGGCATCCTGCGTGACGATCGAGCGGGAGGACGAGCGCATCGAGACCCGCATGGAAATCCGGGTCGATCCCC
The DNA here is from genome assembly GCA_036566495.1 of Gemmatimonadales bacterium. Taxonomy (GTDB): domain Bacteria; phylum Gemmatimonadota; class Gemmatimonadetes; order Gemmatimonadales; family GWC2-71-9; genus JABFSM01. Next base: position 1,883 of record DATCWE010000091.1, read on the forward strand.
TGCACGACCTCGAGTGGCGCAGCGTGACCCTCACCAACCGCGGTGGTACGCCGCGCCGGCTGGAGCTCACCAGCTACGTCGAGGTCGCGCTGAACACGCCGGCGGCCGATGCGGGACACCCGGCCTTTTCCAAGCTCTTTCTGCAAACCGAGTTCCTCCCAGGACTCGAGGCGTTGCTGGTCTGCCGGCGACCGCGCAGCCCGGAGGAGCCGGCCCTGGCGCTCGGGCATGCGCTGAGACCGGAAGTGCCCGACGGTACCGCCGTCGAATACGAGACCGACCGGGCCCGCTTCATCGGGCGGGGCCGCACCCTTGTCGCCCCCCGCGCGCTCGATCCCTCGATCCGCTTGTCGG
>DATCWE010000334.1:0-3768 GCA_036566495.1 Gemmatimonadales bacterium
GATGGGAGAAATCCGCGGGGCCCGGCTGCTCAACGCGGTGCGCGGCTCGCCCCCCGCCGATCGCCTCGCCGTGGAGGACGTGCTGCTCCGGGTGGCGCGCCTGGTGACCGACTGCCCCGAAATCGTGGAGCTGGATGTGAATCCGCTGATGGCGATGCCGACCGGCGCGGTGGCGGCCGATGCTCGGGTGATGCTCGCTCCCGCTCGTTGACCGTGGCCGGCGTCCCCGCTATGCTCCACTCAGCCATGCGTATCCACACCAGCGCCTCCTATTACTACTACGCGTCCCTCCCCATGGGCCGTAGCCGGAGGCACTCGAGGCGGTAACTAGCAGCGCACCGAGACCCGAAGCTCCCAGCGGCCCGTGAATCCCACGGGCCGCTTTGCTTTTTCCCGCGCCAGGAGGCCGACATGCAGCCCTCGCTCACTGATGCACCCGTCACCCAGGACTGGGCGGCCTACACCCCCGCCCAGCACGCCGTCTGGCACGCGCTCTATGCCCGCCGCATGCCGGCGTTGCGGGACACCGCCAGCCGGATCTTTCTGGAGGGCGCGGATGCGATCGGCCTGGACTCCAGGCACATTCCCGATCTTGCCGGGCTCAACCGCCTGCTCACGCCCCGCACGGGCTGGTCCGCCGTGCCGGTCGCGGGCTTTTTGCCCGCGCGCGAGTTCTTCGGCTGCCTCGCGCGGCGCGCTTTTCCCACCACCATCACCATCCGTCCGGCCGATCGGCTGGACTACGTCCCCGAGCCCGACATCTTCCACGATGTCTTCGGGCACGTGCCGCTGCACGCCGATCCCGTATTTGCCGATTTCCTGCAGCGCTTTGGCGCCGTTGCGTCGCGCGCGGCGGATCCCGACACCATCCAGCGGATGGCGCGATTGTTCTGGTTCACGGTGGAATTCGGGCTGATCCGGGAGGAAGGGGCGGTGAAGGTCTACGGCAGCGGACTGATCTCCTCCCACGCCGATGCCGCCAGGGCGTTGGGGCCCGACTGCGAGCGCCGCCCGTTTACGCTCGCGGCGGTCCTAGCGCAGCCGTTCCGGATCGACGAGCTGCAGGATCTGCTCTTCGTGGTGGAAGACTTTCGCCAGCTCTTTGACGCCGTCGCCGAGGTGGACCGGGGTCACGGTGCGAGTCTCATGGGGACGGGGTGAGGCTCACGTTCACCAAGAAGGACAACCCCGCCAGACAGGCCTGACCGGGGAAATCGCTGACTCGGAGCGGCTGGTACCCTGGGGCGCTGAAGCTCACGGAGAGCTCTGCGCAATCTCGAGCGGCCGGGTTGGGGAAAGGGTTTTGGGTGACAAAGAGGCCCCGGGAATCCGTCACTGTCGTTTCGCTCCATCCGCGCGCCGGGACCTCGATGCGGACAGTCACGCCCGTGAGGGCCTCGCCGCTTACCGCAGCCGTCACCGTGCCGGTGAAGACGAGGTGAGGGTCCGGCACAAATTCGGGGCAACCCTCGGAGTGAAAGCAAAAGTCGTCGCCAGTGCCGAGGTCCCAACAGGCAGTCGTCGCGAACAAGCCGAGCAGGAGCGGGAGGGCGGCGTTACGAGATTTGGACATGGGCGCCGGGTGGATAGGAGGTGCCACAGGATGCTCACTGGGGGTCAAGCCGGGATCAAGGGGCGCTCCCCTGCGTTGACCCCTCACTCCTAACCGATTACTATCCCCGCACTTGGAAGCGAGGGTCTAGCGGCCCTCCACCCTGAGCCAGCAGCGCGGCGAACGGGTTCCTGATCCGCTCCCTGAGGCCCTCTGCGGGGCCTCACGACAGCGTTCTGGAACACCCCGCGCGCGGGGTGTTTTTTTGTTCCGCCACGACGGAGGTTTGCCCACTGAGCACAAACGAGCGCGAACGCCGGACCCGCGTCAATCGAATGATCCGGATCAGCCCGGTCAGGGTGATTTCGGACGCCGGCGAACAACTGGGGGTTCTTTCGATCGAAGACGCACTCGCGGCCGCGGAAGAACGCGGCCTCGATCTGGTAGAAGTGGCGCCGACCGCTCGGCCACCCGTGGTCAAGATCATGGACTACGGGAAGTACAAATTTGAAGAGGCCAAGGCGGCGCGCGCTGCCAAGAAGAAACAGCACGTGATCGACATCAAGGAGGTCAAGTTCCGCCCCGGGATTGACGATCACGATTTCGATTTCAAGACGCGCCACATGCGCGAGTTCCTGCTCGAGGGGAACAAGTGCAAGGTCACGATGATGTTCCGGGGCCGCCAGATGGCGCGCATCGACCTGGGCAAAGCGGTGCTCGACCGGGTGGCCGCGGCGCTCGCGGACATCGGCAAGATCGAGTTCGATGCCCGGCTCGAGGGCAAAAACATGACGATGGTGATCGCGCCCAAATAGCCGGCGCGTCCTTAGGGAGACTGCCATGCCGAAGATGAAGACCAAGCGTGCCGCGATGAAGCGGTTTACCCGCACCGGGAGCGGCAAGCTCAAGCGGGGCCGTGCCAATAAGCGGCATATCCTGACCAAGAAGACGCGCAAGCGGAAAAACCAGCTCGGGAAAGCCGCCCTGGTGAGCTCCGCGGATTTCCGGCGCGTGAACCGCCTGCTGCAGGCCTGAGAGGAGCCGACCCATGCCACGCGTCAAGAGCGGTGTCGCGCATCACGCGCGCAAGAAGAAGGTCATGGAGGCGGCCAAGGGCGGCTTCCAGGCCCGCAGCAAGCTGTACAAAGCGGCCAAGGAGAACGTCGAGCGTGGCATGCGCTACGCCTACCGCGACCGTCGCAAGAAGAAGGGCGACTTCCGGACGCTCTGGATCACCCGGATCAATGCCGCCGCCAGACTGCACGACCTGAGCTACAGTAAGTTCATGGCGGGCCTGCGCCTGGCCGGGATCGAGATCAATCGCAAGGTGCTCGCCGATCTCGCGGTGCACGATCCCGAAGCGTTCGCCCGGATCGCCGAGGTCGTGAAGTCGAAGGCGGCATGAACGGCGGTGAAGCGTGAAGCGGTGAAACGTGAAGGGTGAACGGCACCACGCTTCACCTCCCTCTTCACCTTCCACTCTTCACCCTTCACCGTTTTCTATGGAACCCACCGGCTATCCCCAGCTCGATCTGCTGCTCCCCCGGCTCGCCGCCGTGGCAGGGCTCGATGCGGCCGGCCTCGCCGCCGAGCGCATCGGCGTGCTGGGGCGCAAACAGGGCGCGCTGACCTTCGCCCTCCGCTCCCTGGCCACCTTGACCCCCGAGGAGCGCAAGCGCTTCGGCGCGGAGGCCAATCGGCTCAAGGAGGCCTTCGAATCCGCCTTCGCCGCCCGCGAGGCGGAGCTTTCGCTCGGCGGAGAAGTGCCCGGGCCGTCTCTCGACCTCAGCATGCCGGGCCGCGGCCGTTGGATCGGCGCGTTGCATCCGGTCACCCGGGTCGTCGATGAAATCGTGGGGATCTTCCGCGAACTGGGATTCGCGGTGGCGGTGGGGCCCGAAGCCGAAACGGAGTGGTACAACTTCGGCTCGCTCAATTTTCCGCCCGACCATCCCGCGATGGACATGCACGATACGCTCTACCTGACCGAGGAGGGCGGCCCCGAGCGAATGCTGCTCCGCACCCATACCTCCCCGGTACAGATCCGCGTCATGCAGGCGGGCCCGCCGCCCTACCGGGTGGTGATTCCGGGCATGGTGTACCGCAACGATCCCTGGGACGCGTCGCACGCGCCCGCCTTTGCGCAGATCGAAGGGCTGGCCGTTGACGAGGGCATCGGGTTCGTCGATCTCAAAGCGACGCTGACCCATTTCGCC
>DATCWE010000287.1:0-3782 GCA_036566495.1 Gemmatimonadales bacterium
CCACCGGCTGGCGCGTGGAGGACGTGGTGACCCGCGCGCAGCTGCTCGCCACCATCGCGGCGCGCTACGGCCCGCCGGAGCCGTTGCCCGAGCCGGGCAGCCCGGGCGCACCGGCGGAGCGCTTTCGGCTGCCGGATGGCACCGTCTTCGGCATCATCGCCTCGGTGACCGCGCCCTTCTGCGCGAACTGCGATCGCAGCCGGATCACCTCCGACGGGACCTGGTTCTCCTGCTTGTACGCGGAGCGGGGCATGGACCTCCGCGAGCCGCTGCGACTGGGGGCGACCGACGCCGAGCTTGCGGAGCTGATCGCCGCGGCCTGGCGGCGGCGCGACGACCGGGGCGCCGAGCGACGGCTGGCCTTGCCGGGCCGGGGCGCGCTCTACCAGGTGGACGGGCTGCGTCAGGATCCGCGGCGCGAAATGCACACCCGAGGAGGCTAGACTGCTTCACATCGCCCTGATCGAGCCCAGGATTCCGCCCAACACCGGCAACATCGCCCGGCTGTGCGCCGCAACCGATACCAGCCTCCACCTCATCGAGCCGCTGGGATTCTCGGTGGATGACGCGGCGCTGAAGCGGGCGGGACTCGATTACTGGGACGCGGTGGATCTGTGGCTGCACCCGGGGTGGCGCGCGTTCCGGGATGCGATGAGCCGGGAGCGCTGTCTGTATTTTTCGGCCAAGGCCCAGCGGCCGCTTACCGAGGCACCTTTCCGGGCCAACAGCGTCCTCATCTTCGGCAATGAGATCGACGGGATGCCCGACCGGATCCTCGAGAAGTATCCGGATCGCTGCTACACCATCCCGATGCAAAGCGGCAAAGTCCGCAGCCTGAACCTGGCGACGGCCGCCGGCATCGTATTGTACGAGGCGCTCCGCAAGCTGGGCAGCGCGGAGGCAGCCAGCCGCGCGGCCGAGTTTGCCGAGGCCGAGCCGGAAGAGTTCTCGTGGAATGTCGAGCAGAAGCCTGCCCCGAAGGCGGCCGCAACGCCGCGCCGTCGGGGCCGGCCGCGGCGCGGCGCGTAGCTGCTGTCGGGGCTACATTCGCTACCGCAAAGACCAGAGAACGACCACGCAGTTTGCGATCTCAACACCACACAGGACTGTTCATGCTGAATAGGATCACTGTCGTCGGGGCAGGGAATGTGGGTGCGAGTGCCTCAATGCTCCTTGCCCAGAAGAACCTGGCACGCAGCGTCGTCCTGGTTGACGTGGTCGAGGGTGTGCCGCAGGGCAAGGGCCTCGACCAGTGGCAGTCCGGGCCCATCGAGGGGTACGACACCCGCGTCATCGGCAGCAACGACTACGCCGCCGCCGAGGGCTCCGAGCTGTTCGTGGTCACGGCGGGCATCGCGCGGAAGCCGGGCATGAGCCGCGATGATCTGGTCAAGACCAACGCGGGGATCGTGCAGGCGGTTGGGAAGGAAATCGCCCGGGTCGCACCGCAAGCGATCATCATCGTGGTGTCGAATCCCCTCGACGTGATGTGCTACGTGGCCAAGCAGGCCAGCGGGTTCCCCCGCGAGCGCGTGCTCGGCATGGCGGGCGTGCTGGACACGGCGCGCTACCGTACGTTTCTGGCGGAGGCGCTGGACGTCTCCGTCGAGGACATTCAGGCGATGGTGCTGGGAGGCCACGGCGATACCATGGTCCCGCTGGTGTCGTACACTACGGTCTCGGGGATCCCGGTCTCCCAGCTGCTCGCCAAGGACAAGCTCGACGCGATCGTCACCCGCACCCGCAACGGTGGGGCCGAGATCGTGGCCTACCTCAAGACCGGCTCGGCCTACTACGCGCCCAGCGCCGCCGCGGTGCAGATGGTCGAGGCGATCGTGCTGGACAAGAAGCGCGTGCTCCCTTGCGCCGCGTGGTTGCAGGGCGAGTACGGGCTCCGCGACATCTTCTGCGGAGTCCCCTGCAAGCTGGGGAGGAATGGGCTGGAGCAGATCCTCGAGGTGGAGCTCACCGAACAGGAACGGAAGGATCTGCAGGCTTCGGCGGAATCGGTTCGCTCCGTTCAGGCCGCCCTCGCCCTCTGACCCGGGTTCCGGATGAGCGCGCACCCGCCTCGTCCTCGCCTGGTCGTCCGGGTCGGCATTACCGGGCATCGCTGGGACAAGCTCGATCACGCTGACGAAGCACGACTCAAACTGCGGGTCGGCGAGGTTCTTTCCGCGGTCCGCAGCATCGCGAGCCGGATCGGCAACGCGGCCGGTTCCGGCTATCGCGACCCCGATCCTGCCAGAGCGAGCGAGCCGGTCATCCCCGAGCTGCGCCTGGTAACGGCGCTGGCCGAGGGTGCCGACCGGATCCTGGTGGACGCGGCGCCGTCAGAGTGGCGGCTGCAGGCGATCGTGCCATTCCCCGTCGATACCTACGCGCGAGACTTCACGGAGCCGCGCTCGTTCGAGCGCCTGAGCGAATACCTCGCGCGCGCGCGAGAAGAGGCCGGCGTCCTTGTCCTCGATGGCGACCGCGAAGCGCCGAACGCCTTCGAGCCGGTCGGGACCGCCATCTGCCTCAACTCCGATCTACTCATCGCGATCTGGAACGGGTTGCCCGGCAAGTCGGGCGGAACCGCCGAGGTGGTGGAGCTGGCCGCACGGATCGGGTTGCCGATCGTGCGCATCGCGCCGGATGGGGTCGCTGCGCCGTGGCTGCATCGCCCCGGCCCGGAAGCCGAGGCGAGGGCCGAGGGTCTCGAGAAGCTGGACGCGGCGTTGCAGCGCTTGTTCCTGCCACCCGCTCCCCCCGCCGATGCCGACGAGGAGGAGCGGCAGCAGTGGCACCGGCTCGACCTGCGCGAGGCCTTTTTCAAGGAGCGGCCCCGCGCCTGGCAACGGGGCCAGGGATATGCCTTCGTGCTGCGGCTGCTTTCGTTCAGCTGGAAGCATCGCCGGCTCTGGTGGCAACAGATTCGCCGGGCGGGGCTGCCGCTGCCCCACAAGGCGCCCGCGCACTACGGGGAGGCCATCCGCAGGCGCTGGACCGGCAAGTGGAAACGCGAGCTGGGCATCCCAGGGGAGTGTGTCGATGGGATTCTGAATTCAGCACTACCGGAGCATTACGGCTGGGCGAGCTATCTGGCGAACTATTATGCCGGGCGCTACCGCAACAGCTTCTTTTTAGGCTATCTCCTTTCCGTCGTCGCGGTGGTGTTCGGCGCCGCCGGGGAATTCCTCACCTGGAATACGGCAGTCGGCGAGTTCCTCACTCTGGGATTGATCGTGTACGTGGTCTGGATGGCGCGGCATCACCGCCTCCACGAGCGCTGGCTGGCATACCGCTCGGTCACGGAAGGCTTCCGTTCCCTGACCTACACGCTGCCTTTCGCCCGCGCCTCGACGCTGGATGCGAGCGGGGGGTGGGGCGACGAGAGCTGGGTCGACTGGTTGCACCGTGCGGTCGTGCGCGAAGTCGGGCTTCCCTCGGCGGTCTTGAGCGCGGGGCATCTGGCCGAAGCGCGCAAGCTCCTGTTGGAGGACATTCTGCCCGAGCAGATCGAGTACCACACGCGAAACGCTTACATCCAATCCACCGTGCACCAGCGGCTGCATCGCTGGACCACGTACTTTTTCTTTTTGGCAGTCGGCATTGCGGCCCTGCGTGTTTACGAGGAGCTGGGGCATTTCGGCGACACGCCGGCGGCGTTTCGTCTGGAAGTGGTGATCGCCGTGGTGGGCGTGCTCGGCATCACGATTCCCGCCGCGGCGGCGGCCGCGCACGGATTCCTGAGTCAGGGGGAGTTCGAGCTCAGCGCCGACCGCTCCCGGCGGACG
>DATCWE010000343.1:0-2955 GCA_036566495.1 Gemmatimonadales bacterium
CCCCTTCGTTCGAGGCTGCGGCAGTGCTGAGCTTCTTCGAAACATCGACTCGTAACCTCCTCGCCGCGGAAGCAGCTGCGGGAGTAGGCCATCACGTCGCGCTGTCGGTCGTCGGGACCGAACGCCTCACCGAGAGCGGCTACTTCCGCGCCAAGATCGCTCAGGAGAGCCTGATCCGGAGCTGATCCGTCCCGTACTCGATCGTCCACGCGACCCAGTTCTTCGAGTTCATCAAGAGCATCGCCGACGCCGCGACCGTCGGCGGGACGGTGCGGCTCGCCCCGGTACTGATCCAGCCCATGGCGGCCGACGATGTCGCGAAGGCCGTCGAGCGCGTCGCCGTGGGTTCCCCGCTCAACGGTACCGTCGAAGTGGCTGGACCCCAGCAGTTCCGGCTGGACGAGCTGATCCGGGAGGGCCTTCGGGCCCGGCACGACGCGCGCGAAGTGGTCAGCGATCCGGAGGCTCGCTACTTCGGGGCGAAGCTGGCGGAGCGCACCCTGCTGCCGGGAGACGGCGCGAGGATCGGCGAGACCCGCTTCGAAGCCTGGCTCGACCAGGCTCTGGTGGCGACGCGTTAGCAGACAATGACCGATGGACATCACCGCAACCTTACGACTGGAGTCGGACCCATGGCGACCACCGCGGTAATCACAACTCTCTTATCCGAGAAGCGGCCCAGGCAGCCTGGGCACGCAACGACGCTTCCCCCCGGTATCCCGGCCCCAAACTTCATCCTGGCCGCCGAGCCGGGCAGGCAGGTCTCCCTTGAGGACCTTCGGGGGCGGCCGGTGGTGCTGGCGTTCTACCCTGCAGACTGGAGTCCGGTCTGCGGAGACCAGATGGCCCTCTACAGTGCACTCCGCACCGAATGGGAACGCCTGGGCACCGAGGTCTTCGGCATTTCGGTCGACGGGCCCTGGTGCCACCGGGCGTTCCGAGAAACCCGCAACCTGAGCCTCACTCTGCTGGCTGACTTCGAGCCCAAAGGCGCGGTGTCGCGCGCCTACGGGGCGTATAACCCGCGCGAGGGCACCAGCGAGCGAGCAATCTTCGTGATCGATGGAGACGGCATCATCCGCTGGAGCTATCTCTCGCCGGCCGAGGTGAATCCCGGCGCGGACGGAATACTCGCCGCGCTGGAAGCGCTGGCCCAGCCGGAGGCCGCCGTCGCGCGGAAGGCCCGATGAACGCCCCCCAGCTCAAGCCACCCGTCGGCCCCGCGGACCACGTCCAAGGCGGCGGGGACGCCGAGGTCACCCTGGTGGAGTATGGGGACTTCGAATGCCCCTATTGCGGGGCAGCCTATCCGATCCTCAAGCGGGTTCAGCAGCGGGTGGGCCGGCGGCTCCGCTTCGTATTCCGCCACTTCCCCATTGCGGAGTCGCATCCCCACGCGGAATTCGCGGCGGAGGCCGCCGAGTCGGTTGCCACACTGGGTGGGCCCCAGGCGTTCTGGCGCATGCACGACCTGCTCTTCGAGCACCAGCGCGCGCTCAAATACGAGGACCTGGCCCGCTACGCCGCCCAGGCCGGCGCGAAGGGAGATGTGGTGCTGAGCGACCTGGACGAGGGGCGCTACCGCGAGCTGGTCCGGGAGTCGTTCATGAGTGGCGTCCGGAGCGGTGTGAACGGTACCCCGACGCTGTTTATCGACGGCATTCGCTACGACGGCCCCCGGGACGAGGAGACGCTGGTGGCCGCGCTGACGCTGGTGGCGGACGAGGCCCGGTAATTGGCCGGGCCTCCGGCCTTCATCCCTCGGTAGCAGGCCGTCCGAGCGGAATGGTGAAGGCAAATGTGGCGCCCGGACCCTCGTTCCGGGCGGCCCACAGGCGCCCCTCGTGCCGCTCGATGATCGAGCGACTGACGGACAGACCGATCCCCATCCCCTGGCTCTTGGTGGTGTAGAAGGCTTCGAACAGCCGCTCGCCATCCTCCGGCGCGAAGCCGTCCCCGGAATCCTGCACCGACAAGGACACCCCGTCGCCACCATCCGGCTGGGTGCGCACCACCAGCTGCCGGGGACGATCGTCGACTCCGCTCATCGCGTCCGCCGCGTTGAGCAGCAGGTTCAGGATGACCTGTTGGAGCTGGACCCGATCGCCGGGGGCCGGCGGAAGGTCGTCGGCCAGCTCCGATCGCAGCACCACCCGACGTCGTTGCAGCTCACCGGTCGACAGGGCGATCACTTCCCTGGTGGCCTCGTTGAGGTCCACGGGCTCGGTGCCGACCTCCTTCTTGGCGATCAGTCCGCGCAACCGGGTGATCACCTCCGACGCCCGGTGGCCGTCACGAATCGTGCGCCGCGCGGTCTCCCGGGCGCCCTCGAGGTTGGGAGGATCGGCGGCCAGCATGCGGAGGCAGGTGCTGGCGTTGCTGACGATGCCGGCGAGCGGTTGGTTCACCTCGTGCGCGATCGATGCGGTCATCACTCCGAGGCTGGTCACCCTGGATACGTGCGCGAGTTCCGATCGGGCCTTGGCGAGCGCCTCTTCCGACAGGCGGTGCGACGTCACGTCCTGAATCGCCGCGATGTACTCCAGCTGACCTTCCTCGTCCCGGGTCGCATGAGCGACCGCATGCAGGTACTTGATCGAGTGGTCAGGCAGCAGCAAGCGGTACTGCCATTCAAAGTCGTTGCCACCGCCTCGCGCCTGTTCGACCATTTTCATCTTCTCCAGCAGACTGACGTCTTCCGGATGGATCCTGGTACGCAGCAACTCGAGCGTCACCGGCACGCCGATTTCAATCTCGAAGATGCGGTAGAGCTCGTCCGACCAGGTGACTTCGTCGGTCGCCACCCGCCAGACAAAGGTGCCGATTTGGCTGAGCCGCTGGCCTTCCGCGAGGAATGCTTCGCTGCGCCGCAAAGCGCTCTCGGCCCGCTTCTGGTTGCTCAAATCGAGCGCGAACGCGACACCTTCGTTCCCGTTTCCTTCGAACAGCGCGCCG
>DATCWE010000097.1:0-5988 GCA_036566495.1 Gemmatimonadales bacterium
ATCACCGACGGTGGCATCGACCGCCCGGCGCGCGCCGCGGGCCGCCTCGAGCACGGCAGACAACAGGACGGGCTGATGGTAGGCAGTCACCGGTTCCCGGTCACTGGGTCTCGGAAAGACTTCACCCCGTCCGGAGACCGAACGGGGTGAGCACGCAACTCGAGCGGGGCTGACGGGGCTCGAACCCGCGACCTCCGCAGTGACAGTGCGGCACTCTAACCAAGCTGAGCTACAGCCCCTGTTGCGAAGCCCTGAAATGTAGGGGCGGCCACCGTCACTTGCAATACGCTTTGATCAGCGAATCGATGTGCTTTCCAAACTGGTCCAGGCTCTGAATCCGCGGAGCGATGAACGCTTCGTTGATCGAGCGGCCCGCTTCGAGCGCGGGACCCGCCTCGCCCAGCAGGGTCTTCATCTGCTGTGCGGAGGGACACGACTTGCCCTTGACCGCCGCGTCGTCCAGGGCCAGCATCTGCTGGAAGAGGGAAAGCCCGAGGACGAAGTTCGCGAACCGAACCGTTGGCGTGCCGGCCGGCGCCAGCTTGAGCGCCGCCCGTGCCAGATCGGCGGCGAGCAGGTAATCGGGCGGCGGCTGCACGAAGCCGAAGCCCGCGGTCGCGAGAATCGACCCCATGTTCTGCTTGTCCTCCGGACTCCCGAGCCGCTCGATGTACGGGGTGAGCTCCAGGGCTTCCTTGCCGCGCTTGGCATCGCCGAGCGCCTTGGCCACGCGCAGCACGGGGGTGATGTCCGAGGAGTCGACCGCCATCAGCCGCCGGGTGACCGAGACCGCGCTGTCGAGCGGTCCGGCGACGCTATAGGCCTGCGCCAGCTGCCCGATCAGGATGCCGTTGTTGGGATACTTCGCGACGCCCATCCGGGACCACTTCACGAACCGCTCATTGTCCGGGACGCCCACGATCGAATCATGGGCGGGCTTGGTGCCGGCGGAGTCCCCCGGGATGTGGAGGGTATCGATCCGCACCGGGCGGGATGCGGCAAAGGTGATCTTGGTGAAGAAGGTGGTGTCCGCCTTGGTGCTATCCAGCGCGAACACCTGCTCCAGCGCTTCCACCGCGCACTTGTTCTTTTGCGGGGTGTCCTGGAAGAGGCAGGCGCTGCTCTTGAGATCCCACAGATCGGCGTTGGCGGGATCGAGCTGCAGGCCCTCGTCCGCCACGTTCTCGGCGGCTTCGGGCTTGCCGTAGTTGAGGAACAGGCGGAAGGCTTCCTTGCGCAGCGGCTCGTTGGTCGGCGCCACCCGCAGCAGCTGCTTGAAGGTTTCGATCGTGGCCGCGCTGTCGCCCTTGGCCTGGTACTGCACCGCCAGCATGGTCCAGGCCGGCAGCGAGAGCGGATCGCCCTGAGTCGCGACCTTGAGGTGGGTGATGACGCTGTCGACCGGCGCCTTCTTGTCGACCTGAATCCGCGCCTCGCAGTAATGCGCCAGCCCGGAATTGGGAAGGTTCTTGAGGGCCTTGCCGGCCGCTTCGATCGCCTTGTCCGGCGCGGTCTGCCGAAGGTTCTCGCAGCTCCTGGCGTCCGGCAGCGCCCGGAACGCGGCGTTGAACGCATCGGCGACGCGGGACCCGAAGTCCTCGTACGACTCGTTGGGGTTCTGGGTGAGCCGCACCATCTGCCCGGCATCGTCATTCAGCCCGGCCAGCCGCGCCTCGACGGTATAGCGACCGCCTTCGCCCTTCAGCATGGTCGAGGCGACCATAACCCGGGCGTTGAGGGAGGACGCGAGCTGGCGGGCCACCATCGTCGGCAGCACCGCGTCGACCGGATAGGCATACTGCTGCAGGGCCTCGTTCATCTGCGCCCGCTGCAGGGTCTTGTACCAGCGATCGGAAATGTTCTCGATCCGGGTTCGCATGCCCTGTCCCACCCGAACCGACGCAGTGGAATCCTGCGGCGAGAAGCTGTGGGGATTGGCCACCATCAGGCGCGGGAGGTTGGCGAGCTGCGGTGGCGGCCGGCTGGAGCGCAACTGGGCCGAAAGCGGGGCCGCGGCGAGTGCCGCGCAGATCGCGGCAGCAAAGAGCTGATTCACGCGCATTCCGAACGACCTCCCTACGGAAACCGCCCCGGGGGGCGGAGGACACGCGCCCGAGCCGAGCGCGAGGTATGGGCGAAGAGGGATTCGAACCCCCGACATCCTGCGTGTAAGGCAGGCGCTCTGAACCGCTGAGCTATTCGCCCCGGGCGAACGGCACCGCGGTCGCACCCTCACAAGGGGGACGCATGGCACCACCGACCGCGCACGGACGGGCCGCTGCGGCGGTCCTCAGAGCGCGATAGCCAAAGGGAAGAGCACGCAGTACCCAACGACCAGCAACACCGCAGCCAAGCTCGGCGACCCGGCCTGCAGCACCAGGTACCCGACAATAAGGCACCCGGTCGCCGCGGCCAGCACGGCGATGTTTCTCGGCCCCAGAAGCCCGCGCCGAGTTGCGCCCTTCGTGTCGCCGGGAGGCATAAGGCCTTGAAAGCTATGGCCCTGGACCGGCTTCTTCAAGCGGCGCGGTTGACTCCCCTTCAGGCTCCACGATCCAGCCCTCGTCGAGCGCCTGCCGTCGCGGCCGATCCCGCTTGCGGCGGAGCCAGACCGCCAGCAGCAGCAGCACCGCCATGACGGCCCAGAGGCCTCCCGCCATCGCCCACCCCAGCAGGCCGAAGCGCCTGCGCACGTCCTTCTGCCATTCCAGCTCGAAGCGTCCCAGCGGGGAGCCGGTCGTCGCCAGGACGGCTGCCTCGAAGCCTTCCCCGCCCTCGAGCCGCGCCAGCAAGGGCGTCAGGTTGTGGGTGGGATGGCGCCGCGCCAGCAGGGCTACCGCCGAGGCCGCGAGGGCATAGGCCGCCTCCGCCGTGCTCGAATTGGCCCGCAAGGCCCGGTCGAGCTCGAAGAATCCGGGTATCCTGCCCCGCGCAACGGACAGGTTGAGCCGCAGCGCATCAAGGCGGTCGAGCTCGCCCGCGGCAAGCGCGGCATAGCCCTCGTCAAACCAGAGCGGCACCCGCACCCGGAGCGCGTCGTGCAGGGCGAGGTGCGCCAGCTCATGGCGGAGGATGCGATAGGGATCGCCGGCATCGGCGCGCACCAGGATGGTGCGTGAGCCGGGAAAGGTGAACCCGGCCCCCCAGGAAGGCCCCCCGCGCACCAGCGCGGCGACCCGCTCGTCGCCGCGAGCCACGATCAAGCGCAGCGACCCCGGCAATCGCCGGCCCAGCCCCAGCCATTGCCGGGGCGCTTCGGCTGCTTCGGCCAGGCCCATGGCGAGGGGCAGGTCCGGCTTGCGGGCGATCACCAGGACCTCGCCAAGGCGCACCCACTGGAGGTCGCGTGGCGGACCGGCCTGAGAAAGGACGAGGGCTACGAGGAGCTGGAGCGCGGGACCTCCTCACCCCTCGCGACCCGGTCGAGCATCTCCTGGCAGGCCTTCGACCACGGTCCGAACCGGCTGGCGGCCGCTCCGGTGGTCCAGCTCGCCCGCGCCTCTTCGCGCCGGCCGGCCAGCCACTGGGCCCGCCCCAGGTCATGGTAGGCCTCGATCAAGTTGGGGCCCAGCACGATGGCCTGGCGCAGAAACGACTGGGCGTCCGAGAACATGCCGCGCTCGAGATACACCAGGCCCAGGTAGTAGTGGGCATACAAACTCGCCTTGGGGTCGCTGTCGAGCTTGATCACCCGGGAAAGGTGTTCGATCGCTTCGCCGAAGACCCGTTTCTTCAGGCAAATGTAGCCGACGTTGACGCGCGCCAGCGCGTTGCCCGGCTCGCGCGTCAGCACCCGGGAGAAGGTCAGCAGGGCCTCGTCGAGTCGCCCACTCTGCATCTCGGCCCAGCCCAGCAGCGACTGGGCTTCCGGATCCCCGGGAGAAAGCTCCAGGGCCCGGTTCAGCGCCTGGATCGCGCCGGCGGGATCGCCCAGGGAAATCAGGCTCCAGCCCTTCTCCACAAAGGTCGAGGCGCCCAGGTGATCGCGGTGAATCGGCGGCTCGGTGCCGGCCTCCGCGCTGAGCTGCTTGTAGCGATCCACCAGGCCCCGGATCTGCTCCTTCAATTGCGCCAGCTCGCCGAGGGTCGCATCGACCCGCTTGAACAGGGCGACGATGCGCCGTTTGGCGGCGTCGCGTGCGGTGGCGTCCGGAGTGCCCTCCAGCACCTCCGCGATTTCCCGGAGCTCGGCGCGCAGCTCAGCAGCGAGGGCCTCGGACAGCGGGGCGGTCACAATTCGACCGACCCCTTGGCATACGAAGTCACCACGACGCGCCCGGTCGCGATGTCGAAATCCACCGAGCGCCCGAAATCGCCGCCCACGACTTCGCCGATCAGACGGAGCCCGTTGCGGTGCAGCGCTTCCCGGGACGCCGTCACGTTGCGCTCGCCCATCTGCATGGTGCCCGGGGGCTGCAGCGCGGTGAACATGCTGGCCCCGCCCACCAGGCGCGCGGTGAGCCGGGAGCGCTCCGCTCCGAGGGCCAGGAGTCCCTCCAGCAGCGCGGCCACCGCGGTGGGCGCAAAGCGGGCGGGCTGGTCGGCGCGCGGTCGCCCCACGCTCGGCGAGGGCAGCAGCACGTGCGCTAACCCGCCCACCTGCGCCACGGCGTCGTGCAGGATGACGGCGACACAGCTGCCCAGCGCCAGGGCGTGCAACCGGCCGGGCGCTCGGGCCACTTCGAGCTCGGCGATACCGACGTGCAGCCGGGGTCCGTTCACGAGGCCTTCCGGTAGACGCGGTGGGTGACGTCGGCGGGCTCCAGCTCCGCCTGGGGCAGGGCGATCAACGACTCGGTACGGCCCAGGACCAGCAGTCCGCCCGGACGCAGCGCCTGCACGGCCGCCTGCAGCACGCGGCGCTGGCCTTCCCGGCCCAGGAAGATCAGGACGTTCCGGCAACAGACGACGTCATGCTGCGGCGGCCGGGTCCCGGCTGCCGTCAGGTCCTCGCGGCGAAACTCGAGGATGGCTCGCAGCGCCGGGGCGACTTCGAAGCGATCCTCGCGGAGCGTTCCCACCGCAGCCTCCCGCATGACCTCACGAATTGCCGCGGTCGCCGCGGCGGCGGGGTACACCCCCGCGGCCGCGACGCGCAGGGCTTCCGCGTCCACGTCAGAGCCATAGACGCGAATCGACTCCGGCGCGGGCACACCACCGGAGCGCCGACCCTGCGCGAGCAGCAGGGCCGCGAGCGACCAGGCCTCCTCGCCGGTGGAGCAACCCATGCTCCAGGCGTCGATCCGTCCGGTGGCGCCCAGCCGGTCCGCCGCGATCAGTTCGGCGAGCCGACGCCAGGTATCGGGATTGCGGAAGAACGCCGTCACCCGGATGGAAAGGGAGCGGAGCAGGCGGTCCATCTCCTCCGGGTCCTCGGCGAGCAGGCCGGCGTAGCCGGTCAGGGTCCCGACGCTGCGGGCGCGCATGCGGACTTCGAGGCGGCGCAGCAGGCAGGACTCCTTATACCACTCGAATCCCCCGGCACCGCGCGCCGTGAGCTGACGGATCACCTCGCTGAGTCCGAAATCGGCGGAGCCGCTCATCGCGCGACTCGCAGCGTATCGAGGTTGGCGCGGGCGAGCTGGTGCCCGGGGTTGAGCACGAGGGTGCGCTCCCAGCATTGCCGCGCGCGGGCGACATCGCGCTCACGGAAGGCGAGGTTCCCCAGCTTGAAGTAGAGGTCGTCGCCCAGCTCGGGAGCCAGCGCGGCCGCCCGGGTGTAGTGGGTCGCCGCCTCGTCGTAGCGGCCGGCGCGATAACACAAATCGCCCAGGTTCTTGAAGGGCTGCGGCAGCGCGGTTTCCTCCGCCAGCAGCTGTCGCAAGGCCGCTTCGGCTTCAGCCATCGCTCCGGTGGCTTCCAGCAGCACCGCGAGGTTATTGCGCAGCACCGGATGGGCGGAATGACGATTCACCCCCTCGGTCGCGAGATCGAGAGCGGCATCGAGGTCATCGGCTTCGGCGCTTGCCCGGGTAGCGGCCCAGTACC
>DATCWE010000098.1:0-11041 GCA_036566495.1 Gemmatimonadales bacterium
CGCGGTCCATGTCGCCGAATCCGCGGCGGAGACCCAGCTGGTCGTGAGCGGCACCGGCCCGTTCGCCGAGGCATGGACGGCCCGCGGGATTCCGCTGCTCGATGACCCCCGCCACTTCCCGGCTGCCCGCTCGCCCGCGCCCCCGGTCCGCAGTCCGGTCGCCTGGCTGGACGCGCACGGCGTGCTCGGTCCCGAGACGCTCTGCATTCATGCCATCAGGATCAGTGCGGCGGACATCCGAGTCCTCGCGGAGCGCGGCGTGGCCATCGCGCATTGTCCGGTCTCCAATGCCGCCCATGGACACGGGGCCGCGCCCCTCGCTGCGCTCCGTCAGGCGGGAATCCGGGTGGGAATCGGTACCGATTCGGTGGCGAGCGTCGGGGCGCTCGACCTGCTGCGCGAGGCCCGCGCAGCGCGGGCGCTGGCAGGACTCGACGCTGCCGCAGCGCTGGCTCTGGCGACGCTCGAGGGAGCCCGTGCCCTCGGACTCGAAGCGGAGATCGGCAGCCTCACGGTGGGTAAGTGGGCAGACCTCGCGGTCGTGGCGCCGGCCGCCGGCCAGGATCACCGCGAGCCGCTCCACGCCGCCCTGCACGCGTCGCCTGCCGATGTCGTGCTGACGGTGCTGGGGGGACGGATCGTGCATCGGGCGGTGCCCGCTTGATAGAAGCCGGGGTTGGTCGGTAGTATGCAGCGTACCCTGCGGAGCTGATTACGTGCGTTGCCTCGCGCTCAATGCCTCCTTCGAGCCCCTGACCATGGTGCCCGTCAAACGGGCACTGCGGCTGGTCATCGACGGGAAGGCCGAGATCGTCGAGGCAGAGACCGGGGAGCCGATACGAAGTCCGCGGATTTCCCTCCCCAAGCCCGCGATCATCCGCCTCGTCAAATTCGTCCACGTCCCCCGCAAGTTCCGCCGCCAGGTCACCAACACCTTCCTGTTCGCGCGGGACGATTATCGCTGCCAGTACTGCCATCGCAACCAGGCGCAGCTTCGCCCGCGCGAGTGCCTGACGCGGGACCATCTGGTGCCGATGAGCCGGGGTGGAGGGAACGCCTGGACCAACTGCGTGACCGCGTGCAGCAGCTGCAACACCAAGAAGGGCAACCGGCTGCCGGAAGAGTGCGGCATGCACCCGCTGCACACCCCGCTCGAGCCCCACTTCGTTCATCTGGCGTGGGCCGTGCGGCGGCTCACCGCCCCGCAGGCCAAGTACATCCGCTTGTTCTACGGCGAGGCCGCCCTGCGCGCCATCCGCGCGTAGGGCCTCAGCGCCGGCGCGTTACCGTAAACTTCTCCGAGCGCACCTCCAGCTCCTCCCAGGGCAGCCCCGCCACCCGCAACAGGAAGCGCCGCACCGAGCGGCCGATGGAGCTGCGCTCCCGGCTGGGCTCCTCCGGCAGGCCGGCCAGGAACCGGTCCAGCTCCTCCATGTCGTCATCCGAAAGCGCCGTGATGCGCAGCGTCACGTTGTAGTAGAACGTTCCGGTGCCCTGCGGCAGCGCGTCGACCAGGTTGATCGCGCGGATCCAGCGGTCCAGCTCCTGCCGCGTGGTGAAGCGGAACTCTTCCGGCCCCGAAAGCAGAATGCGGGTTACCCGGAACTGATCTTCCATCGGCTCGCGCTGAATCAGGGTGCTCCACTCGGTGGCGCGCTGGAAATCGTCGATCCATCCCTGCCGTGAGCGCCAGATTTCCAGTCGGAACGACAGCCGGATGGGGAACGACTGATCGAGCGCCTGCGACCAGCGCGGGTCGTTCAGCAGATCCTGCACCTGGACCAGGGCCTTCCGGGCCCCGCTGGGCTCCGGCTTGTCGTAGAGGCCCACTACCAGGCCGACGCGCTGGCCTTGAGCCGCGGCGGTCCCCGCGAGCCCGAGCCCCAGAACCAGAACGGCGAATGCGCGTCGCATCAAAACCGGCGCTGCAGACGCATCGTGAAGGTGAGCGGCAGGCCCTGGTTGAGCGGCTGCGTCAGGTAGAAGCCCAGCCCGCCGGCGTCGATCCCGAAGCCGACGTCGTACTGCCACTCCCGCAATACCGGGATCCTGTCATTGGGGACCCGGCCGGGGCCCTCGCCGGTGATCCAGGCTTTGCCCGCATCGCCGAAGACGATGATGTCGGGCTCCCGAATCGCGAAGAGCCGCTGCAGTCCGGTGAGGTAGGGATCCGGGGAGGGAATCGGGAGGCCCACCCGCGTGCGGGTCCGCACCTCGACCTGCAGCGCGATGAGCCGGTCGCAGAGCGCGGGCCGCGCCGGATCGGTCAGACCGTGGGGCTCGCAGCTCTGGCTGCGAAAGCTGTAGCCGGGGAGCACGTCCGGTCCGCCGAGCGAAAGACGCCGCTGCACCGGCAACGGATCGCCGCTCAGCCAGCCGCCCGCAATCAGTCGGGCCGAGGTGCGGACCGAGGGATTGAAGCGGGCATAACGCCGCACGTCGAGCCAGAACCGCGAGAAACCGTAGCGGCCCGGCGGGATCGGGTCGCGGACCTCGCTCGGCAGGGACAGCGGCGCCGCATCGTCGCTGTGGCTCTGTTCCCAGTAGCCGCGGGCCAGCCATCCTGATGCCGGAGCTTCCGGGTCATTGCGCGTGTCGAAATCGAAGCCCAGGCGCCAGGACAGATAGTGGCCGTCGTCCGCGAGTGGATTCGGTCGCCAGGCGTTGTTGCGGAACACCGAGATGGGGTCGCCCGCCGGGACGCTCTGTTCCACTTCCCGCCGCAGGGCGGTATTGACGGTGAGGCCGTGCCCGACCAGGTAACTCGCGGAGGCGGCTACCCCCTGGCTCTGGTAGTAATCCCGATAATCGCGCTGGAAGAGGAACGCCGACCACCCGGCCTCCATCGCCGACAGCGGCTGGTCTTCCGTCGAGCTGATGACCCGGAAGACCTGCCCCCGCACCGTGAGCCGCCGGCTGCTGCCGAAGCGGAATTGCAGCCGCGCGGTGTACCCGAAGTCGGCCCGGCGATCGGTCCGGTCGGGGGCGGTCCACAGGATCCCCCGCAGATCCAGCCGGGCATCGAGGTTGGGCAGCCCCTCCCGCACCACCGTGGGGCCCAGCACGATCGGCAGCCCTTCCACGCGGTTGTACGCCCGCCCGGTTTCCAGGGTGAGGTCGGTGGCAAAGCGGCCGGTACGGAAGCTGGCGTGGGCGGTTGCCAGCTCACCGAGCGGGCGCGGCGGCGGCCGCTCCACCAGGGTTCCGGCAGCGGTGCGGATGAGCTGCGCCGCCGTCGAGTAGCTCCGCGAAGGAGTCGCTTCGTAACGACCGCCGGGGCGCACCGCGATGCGGCCACCGACGACCAGCACTTCTCCCCGCACCAGCCCGCCGGGATCCACGATCAGGTTGCCGTTGATGACGGTGACCTTGCCGATCAGTTCGCCGGCCACGCGCAGCGGTCCGTAGAACACCGCCACCGGCCCATTGAGCCGCGTGCCGGCCGGCAGGAAGAAGCTCCCGGCGATCCGGGTGGTCGCCGAGTCGTTCCAGGCGCGCATCACGTCGCGCAGCACCTCCTCGGGCAGGACCGGGCGGAAGGTCGAATCGGCCTTCGCCTCCGGGTGGATCACCTGCACGGTGTCCTGCGCGCGGAGGCCCGAGCCGGCGCAGAGCGCCAGCACGGCAAGCACCGCGATGCCCTGCTTCATAGTCCCAGCCTCTTCATGCGCCGATAGAGGTTTGCCCGGTCGGTTTGCAGCGCGCGCGCCGCCTCCGCCACGTTCCCCGCGGCCCGCTTGAGCGCCGCGCTGATCAGGGCCCGCTCGTAGTCGTCCAGGACGTTGGACAGCGAGCGGCCCCCCAGGTCGGCCACGGAGTAGGTGGTACCCGACTCGCTCGTGACCGACGGCGCGTCGAAGCGAAAGGCCCCGCTGCGGGGCAGCACCTGGCGCACCAGCGCCGCATCGACTTCCGGGCCGCCCAGGATCGAGAGCCGCTCCACGATGTTCGCGAGCTCCCGCACGTTGCCGGGCCAGTCGTACGAGCCCATTTGCAGCAGCGCGTCTTCGGTGAATGCCGCCGGCTGATGCCGCCGGACCCGCTCGGCGAGGTGACGGACCAGGTCGGGCAGGTCTTCGAGCCGGTCCCGCAACGGCGCGAGCTGCAGCGGAAAGACGTTGAGCCGGAAATAGAGATCCTCGCGGAACGTCCCCGCCGCCACCGCCTGCTCCAGTCGCTGATTGGTCGCCGAGACCACCCGGACGTCCACCCGCTGGACTCGCTCCGCCCCCAGCCGCTGGATCTCCCCGGTCTCGAGTACCCGGAGCAGCTTGGCCTGCGCTTCGAGATTGAGGTCGCCCACCTCATCGAGAAACAGCGTACCGCTGTCCGCCAGCTCGAAGCGCCCGAGCCGGCGGTCGGTGGCCCCGGTAAAGGCGCCCCGCTCGTGGCCGAACATTTCGGATTCCACCAGGTCGCGCGGGATCGCCGCACAGTTGACCGAAACGATCGGCCGGCCGGCGCGCAGACTGGCCCGGTGGATGGCGTGGGCCACCAGCTCCTTGCCGGTGCCGGATTCGCCGATGATCAGCACCCGGGCCTCGGTCGGGCCCACCTGGCGGATCACCGCGCGCACCTCCTCCATTTTCGCGCTCTGGCCGACCAGGTCTGCGCGGGGCCCGAGCTGCGCCCGCAGCGCGCGGGTCTCGGCACGGGCACGGGTCAGCTCGAGGCCGCTGCGCAGGGCCACCAATACCGCTTCCGGCGTGAGCGGCTTCTCGAGAAACTGAAAGGCGCCGAGTTTGATGGCCTTCACCGCGTCGGTGAGCTGCGCCTTGCCGCTCATCATGATCACCAGCGTCGAATTGTCCCGCTCACGCAGCTGGCGCAGCGTCTCCAGCCCGTCCGGGCCCGGAGGCATCTGGAGGTCGAGCAGGATGGCATCGGGATGCAGCTGGTCGAGCGACAGCAGCGCGGCGTTGCCGTTGGGCGCTTCTTCCGGGTCGAAGCCCTCGGCCTTGAGCAGCGCCGCGAGCATCCGGCGGATGTTGGCCTCGTCGTCCACAATCAGCACGCGCGGCTTCATGGAGTCCTCCGCCGCCGGTCGGCGACGCGTCGCTCTTCGGCGGGTTGGTGTACGGGCAGCGGATGCGGTCCCGAAGCGCTGCGCGGGAGGCGCACGATGAAGGTGGCGCCCCCGCCCTGCGTCGGCGACACTTCGACCGAGCCGTGGTGAAGATCAACCGCCTGCTTGACGATCGCGAGGCCGAGACCGGTGCCCTCGACCTTGTCGGTGACGTAGGGCTCGAAGATCCGGCCGCGCAGCCCGGCCGACACGCCCGGGCCATGGTCCACGATCGCCACGCGAACGCCGTCCCCGTCCGGCGAGACGAACACTTCCAGGGTGCCGCGGCCCCCGCTCGCCTCCACCGCGTTGCGGATCAGGTTGCCGAACGCCCGGCGCAGCGGATCGTAATGCCCCACGATATGCGGTGATCCCTCTTTCACCTGGAGCGCATGCTGCATCTCGGCCGGCATCGAGGTGTGGAGCAGCTCGCCCAGCAGCTCACCCAGGTCCACTTCGGCCGCGGGTCCCTCGGGCAGCCTGCCGAGGTTCGCGAAATCGCGGGCGAGCTGCTCCAAGCGCGCGGTTTCGACCCGGAGGACTTCCAGCGCTTCCTGCTGTTCCGCGCTGCTGGAACGGCCCAGCTGCCCGATCGCGAAACGCACCGGCGTCAGTGGATTCTTCATCTCGTGCGCGACCCGGCGCGCGACTTCCCGGAACGCCCGCAAGCGCTCCGATTCCAGCTCCGAGGCGCGCGCCATGGCCAGCGAAGCCGCGGTTTCCCGCAGGGCGGTGCGCAGCACGGCGAATTCCGGGGCTCCGCCGCGGGTTTCCTCCGGGGGCAGCGGCTCTTGGCGCCGGATGCGTCCCATCCACCCCACCAGCTCGTCGATCGGCAGCGCCAATTGTCTCGAGAGCGAGCGCGCCAGCAGCACCGCGGAGTACAACAGCAGGACGCCCAGGACCGAGACCACCAGCGCGAGCCCGCCCGTCTTGTAGCGGCTGTAGAAGAAACCCCGCCGTGAAAAGGTGATGGCCCTGTTGAGTGCGCCCACGTGGTCGTGCAGCGCGCGATGCTCCCGCGGATTCAGCCGCAGGGTGTCCAGCACGTCGAGCAGGGCTTTGCCGCTGCTCCGTACCGGCTCGAGCGCTGCCTGGGTCGCCCGAGCGGGATTGAACCGCAACAGGGTGACCACCAACCCCGCGCTCAGAAACGCGGAGGGTACCGCTCCCAGGAGCAAGAGGGCGAGCAGGATGCGGCTTCGGAACGAAAGCGCAGGCATGACTGCGGAAATCTAGCCCCGGACCCCGCACCCCAAACGCGTCGCACCTCGCTGGCCTTCCTGTTGCATCTGGACCTCAATTGTTGGAGAATAGCAGTCTGGTGGCACCCGTCCCCCCTTCGGGAGCGCTATGCGAGCGTCCGCGGCATTCGAGCACCGTATCCGACTGCTGGTATTCAGCTTGGGCATAGGGCTCACCGGTCTTCCCGCCGGATTGCACGCCCAGAGCCTTACCGCGGGCGGCCTTCGCGGGACCGTGCAAACTGCCGAAGGCGACCCTGTAAGCGGTGCGGAAGTCACCGTCGAGCGCAGCGGGGGCGGTGCGGTCGCGTCGCTGTCCACCGACCGGAACGGCGGCTTCGCACTGCAGTTGCTGACCCCGGGTGAGTTTCGCGTCCTGGTCGAGCAGATCGGCTTCCAGCCCGTGAGGGTATCCGGAGTCGTCATCGCGCCGGGAACCACGACCTCGCTCACCATCACGCTGCAGCGCCGGCCTCCCCCGATCACCAGCGTCACCGAAATTGCCAATCCGGGGGCCCGCGCGGGCGGCGCCCCGGGAATCCTGATCTCCGGCAGTGCGCTGAGCGCCTTCGATCGGCCCTTGGACCTGACCGGGTCGGCGCGCCTGGCCCCCGTCATCGTCGCGGCGGGCGACGGGCGAGACGGGCTCGGTCTGGGTGCGAGCGGCCTCGGGATCTCACACACCAGACTCTTCGTCGACGGCGTGCGGGAAACTCTGCTGCGGCACCCCGGACTTCCGGCCGAGCCTCCCAGCGCGCCCGTGTTCTCTCGCCTGGCGCTGGACCAGGTTCAGTTCCTGGGCCCCGTCAATGACCTCGAATGGCGGGGCGGATCGGGCAGCCTGGTCGCGGCGCAGACTCGCAGCGGTGCCGGTCGCCTTTCGCTGGCGCCTTACGCCACCTTCTCCACCGTCAAGCTCGGCCAGAACAAGCTCGACAATCCCGGCGACAGCTCGGCCACTTCGTTCCAGGTGGGCGCGACCCTCAACGCCGCGATTGTTCCCGACACCGCCCGCCTCTTCATCGAGGGCGGCTATCAGTCGCTCCAGCAGCCGACCGCGGCTCCCTGGGCCAACGACTCGACCCGCTTCGATGCAGCGCCCGGATCCCTGCGGGCGCTGATCCCGACGATCGGCGCCGACAGCTTCCAGGCCGAGCTGGGGCGCTTCGCCGCGCCCACGGTGCGGAGCTGGAAAGGCGGGCATGGCCAGGCTCGGCTCGACTGGCAGCTGGGGTCCAGCAATCGCCTGCAGGCTCGCCTGGGTTTCGCGAGCTGGAAGGAGACCAATCCCCTGCTGGGCGCGGATCTCTTTGCCGGCACGGGCACCCGGCTGACGGCGCGAGATCTCTCCGGCTCGGCCGCGATCACCACCTCGGGTGCGAGCCTCGCCAACGAGCTGCGGGCGGGCTTCAGCATGGCGCGGCGGGAATGGCGGACGGACGCGGTGCTCGGCACGGTGCTGGCTGGTGACGGCATCGGCTTCGGCGCCGCTCCGAGCGTTCCCGCCACCTTCGACACCAAGCGCGTCGACCTCTCCGACGCGATGCAGTACGGCCTCGAGAGCCATCGCCTGAAATTCGGAGCCAGCCTCAGCCTGACCAACTACGACCAGGACTATCGCTACGGCAGCGGTGGGCAGTTCCTCTTCGGAGACGTGGACCACTTCTCGCGAGGCGAGGGAACTTTCTTCCGCGTAGCCGGTCCCTCCGAATCGGCGCGCTTCAGCCTGGTCGCGCCCGGCATCTTCCTGCAGGACACCTGGAGCGCGTCGCCGGAGATCCAGATTCAGGTCGGAATCCGCTACGACGCCCAGGCGCTCCCCAAGCACAAGATCGCGGCCGATACCGCGTGGCGCACCGCGTCGGGAATTCCCAACGACACCTTGCCGACCTCTCCCGGCAGGGTTTCTCCGCGCGCCGGATTCGTCTGGAACGTGCAGAATCGCGGCCTGTGGATCGTGCGCGGCAACGGCGGCATCTACCCCGGCGAGCTGGATCCTTCCCTCCTGGCCGAGGCAATTCTCTTCGATGGCTCCGCGATCGTGCGTCGCGGCCAGGGAAGCTTTCCCGCCTGGCCGGCCGCGCCGGATCTCCTGCTGGCGCCGGAGGCCGGTAAGCGACTGACGCTGTTCTCTCCGGCGGTCCGGCTTCCGCGCACCTCGAAGTTCGAGCTGGCGATCGCTCGCGGGCTCGGGGGCGGGACGAGCTTCTCGGTCGCCGCGAGTTACGGCCATTCCGATTATCTGCTGCGGCGTGAGGATCTCAATCGAGCCGACGCAGGGACCCGCACCACCCAGGACGGCCGGCCCCTCTTCGGCACGCTGGTACAGCAGGGCGGACTGGTGACGGCTGCTCCCGGCTCGAACCACAAATTTGCCAGCTTCGATCTGGTCAGCGGCCTCGCCCCCACCGGGTTCGTCGACCACTATGAGGTGACCGCGAGCCTGGAGCATCAGGCCACTCGCGGGCTCTCGCTCAATGCCAGCTACACCTTCGGCAAGACCACGGACAACCTGGTCGGCCTGCTGCAGGCCGATCCGGCGGACCAGCTCGATCCTTTCCCCGGCGGATTGTCGGGTGGGGCCGAGTGGAGCGAGGCTCGCTCCGATCTCGATGTCCCGCACCGGGTCGCCGCCGGCCTGCTCTACCGGACCACGGGGAAGACCCCCCTCGCCATCGGCGGGCGCTGGCGCTTCCGCTCCGGCTTGCCGTTTACGCCGGGCTTTCGACCCGGGGTGGATCTGAACGCCGACGGCGGCGGCAACAACGATCCCGTCTTTGTCGACCCAGGCCTCGAGAGCGAGCTCTCCGCTGGGGGTTGCAGCGTGCTTGCCTCGGCGTTCGCGGCCCGGAACAGCTGCCGGGAGCCCAGCGTGCACGCGCTGGATCTGCGGCTCAGCGTCGGCCTCCCGGTGCGGATGGCTTCGGGGAGCACGCTGGCATTCACCGTCGATGCCTTCAATGTGGTGGGCAGTAAGACCGGCATCGTGGATCGCGCCGCTCTCCTGATCGATCCGGGGCAGTCGCTTTCCACCGGACCCACCGGGAAAGTCAACGTCCCCTTGATGCTCAATCCCCACTTCGGGTCCCTGTTGAGTCGGCGGGTCGAGCCTCGGCTCATCCGTTTCGGTTTGAGGATGGAATACTGATGCAGACCTCTCGCCATCGCTCCCTTGCGGCCTGCTGCGCGTTGCTGGCCGTGCTTGCCGGGTGCCAGAACGCCGGCAGCGATCTCGGCTTCGGCGCCGCGCAGACCGGCGGCGTGTTCGTCGGACTGTACCTCGATCGCGACGGCTCCCGGGTCCAGAGTGCCACGATCGACACCGTGTTCGCCCACGCGCGCGTGGCGCTGCTTGCCCGCGGGAGCACCGATACCCTCCAGGTGGTGATCAGCGATGCCCTCGGCGTGGCGCAGTTCGACGAGGTCCCGGTGGGGGAATACCGCATCGCCGTGGATCCGATCAGCATCGGCGACTCCCTGGTGGTGCAGGACATCAGCCCGGCCGACGTTCGGCTGACGGCAGGGGGTCCCGTACCTATCGTGGTGATCCGGCTCGGCTATCCGGAGTTCTCGATCCGCGCGGCGCGCGCGCTACCCTTCGGCAAGCGCGCCTTCATTCGCGGCGTGGTGCTGGTGGGGGTTCAGGCTTTCCGGGATACCACGTCTCATATATCCGACACTTCCGGCCAGATCCGCCTCACCCGGGTGCAGCTCCGCGGCGGACTCACCGGCAATCCCCCGGGTGACAGCGTGAGCGTGCTGGGTACTGCGTCAAGCCGGGGCGGCCAGCCTACCCTGGACGTGGCCATCGTCTCCCGCTTCGGCAACCGGCCCGCGCCCATCCCCTTCTCGATCACCACCGCCACCGCGGCCACGGCTAACGGCGGCGTGCTGGATGCGGCTCTGGTCCAGGTGATCGGCGCCCTGGTCAGCGATTCCGTCACCATCGCGCCCGACTTCAGGGTCATCGCGTCCGATGGCACCGGGCCCATCAAGATCATCCTCGATGCCCATCAGCCCTTTTCGCGGGCCAGTTTCCGGCCCGGGCGCTCGATCAACGTGACGGGTGTGCTGGTACCGGATGGGGCGGGAGGCTGGAACCTGAAGCCGCGGGACCCGAACGACGTGGGATTCAATAACTGAGGCGCGCACCGCGGAGCAGCCGGACGACGCCGAGCAGATAGCCCACCAGCACCAGCGTCCACACCAGGTCGAAGCTTCGCTGCGCCCGGGCGGATAGCTCCCGGCTGGGAATCAGGTTCCGCCATCCCGTGAGCGGGGTAAGCGACCGCGCGTCGGAGCGCGCTCCGCTTGGCCCTGACACGGTGATGCGGACCTGGGAATGCGTGACCGATGCCTGGATGGTCAGGCGCTCTCCCCGCGCGGCTTCGACTGCGTTGGCGAAGGTCACCCGGGGCGGACGCAGGCCGACGGCGCTTCCCCGGCTCATCCAGTAGAGCATCAGATCGGTCCCCAACTGCTCCATCCCGATCACCGTGCCGTCCTGCAAGTCGCCGATGCTCGCCAGCTGCGTCGGCCCCGCGGTGGGTCCATCGGAGCTGAGCGTTACGTCGAGCCGGAGCCCTTCTGCCCGGGCGTCGGCCCGCAGTGCGTCCACCCCCTCCAGGACGCCATCCGGCACGTCCTGTCCCTGGAGGCGGACGGCCAGCAGCTTGCCCCGGAACGGCTCGGTATCGAGGAACTGATGGGCCCACAGGCTGTACCAGCGGGG
>DATCWE010000127.1:0-5539 GCA_036566495.1 Gemmatimonadales bacterium
TTGTCGCTGCCGTAGACCTCCACCTGGGCGGCCAGCATCCGGTAATACTTGTCCACCATCCGCTCGAGGTTGTCCCGGCGGGACCGCAGCGCGCGCTCCATCCGCAGGCCATCGATCGGATAGAACTCCGGCGGCATGGCATGCGCGGCCTGAGCGATCGCGGCATCGGTCAGCCGGCTCTTGAGGACCCGCGCCACCGAGTCCCAGACCGGCCGTTCGAGCTGCGCCAGAAAACGGCGGTCGAGCTCGCGCCCGTTCCAGGTCGCGCCCGCCAGATCCGAGTATTCGGGGCCGAACTTCAGCAGCTTGGGCTCGATCCGGCGGGCCTGGGCAAGCAGGAAGCCGTCGTAGCGGACAAAGGCCTGGTCCCGGTCGCGGGGGATCGGCAGCCAGCGCCGCACGCCGGCGCTGTCGATCAGCGCCCAGCGCCATTGATCGGCGTGCCGGTCCCAGTCTCCGATATAGACGTCGGTGAGCTTGGCGAGCAGAAACGCCCGCGCATCGACTCGGGCGGTTGGGTCGTTATCCAGCTTCTTGTAGAGATCCGCCGTGCCGACGATATCGCTCGCGCCCGCGAAGGTGGCTCCCTCATCCGCGAGCTGCCTGGGCCGCTCCTCGATGATCCCCAGCAATCCCGCGAACTCCGCGCGGAATTCTCCCAGCGCGGGATCATCCGCCATCTGCACCAGAATCGGGATGGGGTGCAGGACACCGGCGGCCTGGAGCAGCGGAGCCACCACCAGGGATCCGGCGGGATGGGAGGCGCTGATCTGATCCTGCAGGATGTTCTTCGCGAAGGTCTCCCGCAGCTCGACGGGCAGCGCCGGAGTGGGGTCCTTGTCGACCGAACGGAACTGGTATTCCCGGCCATCGGAACCAGCCAGCCGGAGCGACTTGGTCTGCTGCCCGCCGCCCCGCTGGGTGGGCTTGAGCCCGCCGCCGAACTCCTGGAGCTTGAGCAGCGGGACCCGCACCGGGGTGGTCCACAGTCGGCGGTAGTGCGGTCCGAAGAAGAACTTGTGGAGCGCGCCGGCGCGGTAATGCGCCCCGGGGACCACCGTCACCGACTCGCTCGGCGCGTAGACCTGAACCTGGGCCCGGGCGGGGCCGGTGGCGAAGACAGAAAGGAGGGCCATCAGGGCGGGAGTTCGAATTCGCATGGGCGCCTCGCTACGGCTCAGTGAGCCAAATGGCCAGTTTCTCGTGCCAGCCGTCAAGGTCGTGGTCGTATACGGAAAGACGAACGCGGTTCCGGCGATCCACATCGACCCGCATGAACCCCGGTCCCTGGGAAGCAAAAAGCGTATTGCGCATCCAGCCCACACTGCTGCTGTGGTGCTCCATACCGACGCCGCTGACGATGGTGTATTTCGCCACCGGGCCGCGGAGGACCTGCATGTTGTGGTCGTGCCCCGCGGCATAGAGCAGGGGCGGGTGAGGCGCCATGGCCCGGGTGAGCTGCAGCCGCATGTGGCGGTTGGCGCGTGCGTTGAGATCCTGCGCATAGCCGAACAGGCCCTCGGCGCGCGCGGCGGGATAGATCGACCCCAGCAGCGGCAAGGGGATCCAGAGCCAGCGCTTGTAGGCCGTGAGCGGAAAGAGGTGCGTCTTGAGCGAGAAGTAGCCCCCATGCTCGCCCTTGGTCGCGAGCGGGTTGTGCCCCGCGACGATAATGTGGCGCTTGGTGGCGCTGTCGGACAGCACCTGGGTCAGCCGCTTGACGACGTGCTCCTCGCTGTACTCGACGCAGGTAGAGACCGAGTCCCGCGCTTTGGGGAAGGCGTTATTCTGCAGCCACCACTGGGTGTCGAGCAGCGCCAGCCGGATCGAGGTGCCGACGTCCACGATCTCCGGGCCGGGGCAGCCCAGCCGGGGGGACTGAACCGCCAGTCCGTTCCCGCGCGCGCGGATGTAGATCTCCGACCGGCGCACCGCGTCCCAGCCGTCCTTGCCCATCCGGTACCAGTCGTGGTTGCCCGGGATGAAGTAGGTCTTGATCCCGCTCTTGAGGGCCACCTGGATCTGCCGATCCAGCCGCTTCTCCGCGTCCGGCCGGCCGGGATCCTCGGGCAAGGGCATTCCGCGCGGGTAGACGTTGTCTCCCAGGAACACGATCGCGCTGGCGCGCGGGGCGGCGGTGGCCTGCCGGGTGAGCTCGGCCATCACGACGTCGTCGTCCGACGAGCTGCCGGCGTCGCCCAGCAGGAAGATGGACGTCGTGATGTCGGCGGGGGGAATCGCGGGTACCGCGGGCGGAACGTTGCGTCCGCCGCACGCCGCGAGCAACAGCCCGAAGAGCGCCACGACGCCGCGACGCGTTGGAAACGGCTCAGCCATCGATCGGTTGATCCTCCAGGAGGTCTGCCCGGGATTCCGGCCCGCCAACCATCGCAGGATCGTAATCACCTGGGTCCATTCCGGCAGCACTCCGAATCAAGGAATCCGCGGGTCCCCCGTGTGGCCCGGCCGGTCGGCGTCGTCATACTAGCTGTCCGGCCTGGCTGTCTTCATGAAAAAAGTCGCTTTCTCGGTCCCGATGGGGGCCGGCCAGGCGGCCGGAGGATCAGCCCCGTAAGCTAGGTTACGGTCCTGGCCCCGCAGCCGGAAGGGCAGTCCAACGCGGCGGCGCGCCGCCGCGTATTTCAGCCGGTACCTACCTTACACCCGGAGATCG
Organism: Gemmatimonadales bacterium; assembly: GCA_036566495.1. Classification (GTDB taxonomy): domain Bacteria; phylum Gemmatimonadota; class Gemmatimonadetes; order Gemmatimonadales; family GWC2-71-9; genus JABFSM01. Next base: position 2,675 of record DATCWE010000127.1, read on the forward strand.
TATGTCAGCACGTATCCTGACCGTGGCCGCCGTTCTCACCAGCTTCGCCCTGCATTCGGCCGTCGGACAGGCCAAGCCGAACTTCAGCGGCACGTGGAAAATCAATACCGAAAAGAGCGACCCGATGGGCGGCGGGGGGGGCGGTGGTGGTGGCGGCGGCATGACCATGGGGGCGCTGGTCATCACCCAGACCGACACCGAGCTGACCACCGAGCAGAGCTTCGGCGATCAGGTCCGCAAAGCCACCTACTACCTCGATGGGCGCGAGAGCACTAACCCGGGCGGCCGGGGCGGCGAGGCCAAGAGCAAGGCTCGCTGGGAAGGCAATTCCCTGATCGTCGAGACGACCTCGATGATGGGCGAGAACATGGTCACCACCAAGTCGGTCCGTAGCCTGAGCGACGACGGCAAGACCATGACCGTGGTCACCACACGGCCGGGCCCGAACGGCGAAACCACTCGCAAGACGGTGTTCGATAAACAGTAAAAGACGGGATTCAGAATGATGCTGCAACGGGGTCCGCTGCTTGGCAGCGGACCCCGCGGCTTTAGCTCAATCGTCCATTCGCAATCCGCGCTCCTGGCTCAGAGCCACTGGTCGGATTTGAACCGACGACCGCTCGATTACGAATCGAGAGCTCTACCCCTGAGCTACAGTGGCGGGGCGTTCGCTGCGATGCCCTGGCGCGGATTCGAACCGCGACGCCTTACGGCACTACCCCCTCAAGATAGCGTGTCTACCAGTTTCACCACCAGGGCGCTGGTGCGGGCAACAGTATAGCCCGGAATAGTTTAGGGGTCAACGCCAACCCAGCGCGACGCCGACCAAAACCGCTCTGGGAAGCCCCGGCTCGAATGCCACCGGAACGCCGCCGACGAGGTCCGGGTTGAGAAAGGCCGATCCGATGTGCCGGCGATCGAACAGGTTGTTGATCGTGAGGTAACCGCGCACCCCGAGCCCGCGGCTCAGGATCACGGGATCATCCAGCGAAGCGGTCGCGTTGAACAGGACGTACCCCGGGACACGCAGCGTATTCGCGTCATCCGCAAAGTACTGGCTGACTCCCTGAACGCCCACTTGCAGGCGCAGGCCATTGGCCGCGGGCGGCGCGTAGCCCAGCGTGACGTTGTACAGCCAATCCGGCAAACCGATCATCCTATTGCCGCTGTAGTCCGCCAGATGCCCGGGCGGCTGATCGTAATGGATCGAATCCACCACGTACTCGACGTACCTGTTGCGGGAGTAGGTAAGCGCCGTGCTCAGCGACAACCCGGCCCGCAGGCGGGCAGCAAGGGACAACTCGGCTCCGCTGCGATGCGTCTTTCCGGCCGTGAAATAGAAACGCCCACCGCGATAGGGAACGATGTCGTTGCTGACCCGGGTGTGGTACAACGCCAGCTCGTAGCTGACGTCGGAGAGCGCTCCGCCCGCGGGCGCGATCAGCTCCTTGGTCCCCACCTCGAACGTGGTCGAGCGGATCGCGTCCAGCAGCGGATTGATGGCCGTGACAGGATCGGGCTGCCCGAACGTGCTGGCGGGGTCGGTTTCGTTCCCGGCCGGCACTTCGATTCCCCCCCCGAGATTCGCATAGACGGAATGGGTCGGAGCCACTCTGAAATTGAGGCCGAGTTTGGGGGTCAGTCGCGCGAACGCCTTGCGGGCGTCGAGCGCCGGATCGAGGTAGTTGTCGGAGTAGTACGTCACCCGGTCGTAGCGGCCGCCCACGGAGAGCGCGATGCGCTCGCCCAGGTCCAGCTCGGTCTGGGCAAACAGGCCGAGATTGTTGGCGCCCTCCCGCTTGTTGTCGCGCAGCTCGGTACCGCGAGTGCCTTCGGGAGTCAGCGAGTAAAACAGAATCGCGCCGTCCTGGTAGGCCTCGTCGAGCCCGGCCTGGATCCGGCCGCGCGTCGACCCGCCCAGGCTTCCGGCCTGCGAGTAGATCAGGTTGCCGCCGACGTGATAGCGGGTGAAGTCCCGAAAGGTGCCGCGCTCGGAGCGTTGCAGGAATTTCGGGGCGATGTAGGTACTGGCCGACACCGTTCCGAAGCGGCCCATCTCGTGTTCGAGCGTGGCTCCGAAGCGGGCGAGCCGGTTGTGTCGCCGCTCATCGCGCGCCGCGTACGTGGCGTTGGCCTGCGCCGGATCCGCATCGACTTGAGCCTGGGTCAGCGGGCCGGGAATGCGGAACTGGTTGTTCGTGGCCATGCCGTAGAGTCCCAGCCGGGTCCGCTCGTTCAGCACCGCGGACATCGCCACATTGGCGAGGGTCCGCTCGGCGTTCGAGTGGGCGCGCCAGCCGTCGAACGTCGTGCGCACGACGGTGCCTGACAGCCGGCTGCCTCCCGGCAGCGTGCCGGCCCGGCCGATCAGCCGTCTGAGCCCGAAACCGCCCAGCTCCAGCTCGAATTCGCCGAAGGGGCGCTCGAATTCGGCGAGCGTGGAGATGCTCACCAGCCCACCCGACGCGTTGCCGAACAGCGCGCTGGCGTTGGAGCGGATCACCTCGATCGCCGAGGCCGAGGCGAGATCGATCCCATCGAAGGAAGTTCGCCCGTCAGGCTCGGTCTCCGGGAAGCCATCGAGCAGCACCCGGATACCCCGGCTGGTGCCCGCGTTGGAGCGGTCACCGGCGCCCCGGGCCCCGAAGCCGCGGATCACCAGGCGGATGTCGCTGCTCCCGTAGCGCGATTGGGCGAGCACACCGGGAACCTTGGCCAGGGCGGCGTCCAGTCCGTACCCCCGGCTCCCGCGCCACTCCAGCGCCGGCAAGCGAGTCAGTGCGAAGGGCACGGCCAGCGGCGCCGCCGGATGGCGCCCCGCGGTTACCGAGATGCCCGGCAGCACGTACGCGGTATCCGGTGGGG
>DATCWE010000286.1:0-6516 GCA_036566495.1 Gemmatimonadales bacterium
CGAACTGCTGCGGGAGGTATGGGGCTATGCCGCGGGAACCGAAAGCCGGACCGTCGAGACCCACCTCGCGGCGCTGCGGCAGCGACTGGGTGACGATCCGCGCTCGCCCCGGTACATCGCCACCGTGCGGGGGGCGGGCTATCGTCTTCTTACCCTCTTCTGACATTCAGGCCCTCCCGAGCGGCTAGACTCCGCAGATCGTCCTTCCGAGGAGCGTCCCATGCCGAGATACTCGATCCTTCTGCTCGCCTTCGCCGCCGCGGCTCCGGCCGCTGCGCAGGTGCCCGTCCCCAAGACCGATACCTCCCCCCTGCTGGGCACCTGGGAGGGTCCCTACCGGTCGGATCATTCCTCCGGCGGCTTCCGGCTGGTCATCACCCGTGATACCGTCTGGAAGGCGACCTTGGCGACGGCTCCCGAGACCACGCTGCCCGAGTCGGCCGTGGATGATTTCAAAGTGGAAGGGACCAGCATCTATTGGACCCAGTCGCTCATGGGCGCGAGCTGTGCGGCTTCCGCCGAGCTCGAAGGCAGCGCGCTGAAAGGCGAAATCTCCTGTGATCATGGGGGGACAGCGATGCGGATTACCTTCCTGCTGCTCAAACAGTAGGGGACTGCAATGCCCAAGCGCTCTCTTGGCAGTCGGGTGGCCATTGCCCTCCTCGTCTTGCTCGCCCTGGCCCTGGTGGCGCATTTCGGCGGCGGCCGGATCATGCGCGCGCTGGGCCACCTGCACGGGCGCTGATTGCCGTGGTCGGCGGAATGAGCTGGGCGGCGCACGCCGGCCGTGACCTGTACCATGCCGGGCGGATGCTCCGGCGCATGCCCTTGCTGGCGGCCGTGGTAATCGGGTCTCTCGGGGTCGGGATCGGCGTGAACACGACGATCTTCTCCTGGATTCAGGCGCTGACCGTCTCGCCGCTGCCTGGAGTGCGCCACGGGGGCAGCTATCAGCTCATCGAGTCGCGCACCGAAGCGGGATCCCACCCCGGACTCTCCTGGCGGGAATACCAGGACCTGCAGCCACGATTGCCGTCCTTTCGCGAGCTGCTCGCGTCTCGCATGACTGCGCTCAACCTGGGCGAGTCCGGCCAGACCGAGCGCCTCTACGCGCTGCTCGTTTCAGCCAACTATTTCAGCGCGCTCGACTTGTCCCCCGGGTTGGGCCGCTTCATCGCGCCCGGGGAGGCTTCCCGGCCGGGCGGGGAGCCCGTTGTGGTGATTTCCTATGACTTCTGGCAGGCCCGCTATGCCGGCCGCCGCGACATCCTGGGCCGGAGCGTACGCCTCAATGATCGCGAGCTCACGATCGTCGGGGTGGCCCCCCGCGATTTTCAGGGCACCATGATCGGGCTGAGCTTCGACGTGTGGGTTCCCGCGACGCTCGCACCAGTGCTGCTCAGCGGATCGCGCGAGCTGGACGATCGCGGCGCCCGGGGCTATGCCGTCATGGGGCGGCTGGCTTCGGGCGCGAACCGCAAAGCGGCCCAAACCGAGCTCGACGCGGCGATGGCCCAGCTGGCGCGCGACTATCCCGCCACCAACGCGACGATCGGAGGCGAGATCCTCGGCATCTCCGACGCACCGCGCGGCCCGCTTCGCTTCCTGGTCCGGGCGCTCACCCTGCTGCAGGGCGTCATGCTGCTCCTGCTGCTGGCCGTCTGCGGCAACACCGCCAACCTCGTCCTCGCGCGCGCGAGCGCCCGGCAGCGAGAAATCGGGGTCCGGCTGGCCCTGGGCGGCGGACCGTGGCGGGTCGCCAGCCTCCTGCTCACCGAAAACCTGGTGCTGGGCGTGCTCGGCGCGGCAGTGGGGGCCGCCATCGCGGTCTGGGGAACCCAGGCACTGCGGGCCGTGCCGCTGATCGGCGCGTTTCCCGTCCGGTTTCAGACCAGCATCGACCTGACCGGTCTCGGATTCGCGATGCTGCTGGGAATCCTCTGCGGGCTGCTCTTCGGAGCTGCCCCCGCGTTGCAGCTGGCGCGGCTTGACCCCCAGCGCGTGCTGCGCGCCGGAGCCAACGCGACTTCGCGGAGCGGATTGCGCAATGCTCTGATGGGCGCCGAGGTGGCCATCGCCACCGTGGTGCTGGTCGCTGCGGCGTTGTTTCTCAAGAGCTTCCGGGATACTCGCGCTACGGATCCCGGTTTTCGGCGCGAAGGCGTGCTGCTCGCGGCATACGACCTCACCGGTCAGCAGGTCGATACCAGCTTGACACGGGTGTTCACCACCGGGTTGCTGCAGCGACTCCAGGCCCTGCCGGGCGTGGAAGCGGCCGCGATCGCCTCCTCGGTCCCGCTGGACATTCATGGGCTGCCGTCGCGCAGCTTCCGGCTCGAGGGCCGCGCCCGCGCGGATGCCACCGACGACGAGGCACTCAGCAACATCGTGACGCCAGGGTACTTCCGCACGATGGCCATCCCGCTGCGCGCCGGAAAGGATTTCGCCGCGCTGGACGACGCGCGGACGGCGCCCGAGGCCATCGTGAACGAAGAATTCGTGCGGCGCTATCTGAACGATGCACAACCGCTGGGGCGCCGGATCGAATCGGGAGGCCGGAGCTACCTCATCACCGGCGTGGTGGCCAACTCGCTCTACGATTCCTTCGGCGAGCCACCGACACCGATCATCTACTTTTCCTACCGGGACCGCCTCGGCAGCCGCGGCGAGCTGCATCTGCGCACCCGGCCCGGCGCGGAGAACGCCCTCACACCGGAAATCCGGCGAGTGGTGCGGGAGCTCGACGCCACGCTGCCCGTCTATGACGTACGCACGCTGGCGGAACACGTCGAGAGGAACCTCTTCATCCGGCGGATCCCGGCACGCATGTTTTTCGTGCTGGGGCCGCTCCTGCTGCTGCTGGCCGCGATCGGCATCTACGCCGTCGTCGCCTACACGGTGGCTCAGCGTACCAGGGAGATCGGGGTACGCCTGGCTCTCGGTGCGACGGGTAGCCGCGTGGTAACCCAGATCGTGGGGGAGAGCCTGGGCATGATCGGCTTCGGAACTCTGGCGGGCTGGCTGATCGCCTACACCATCGGCAGGCAGATCGCGCCGGGGATGCGCTTTGACTTGCCCGTGTATCTCGGAGTGCCTGGTCTGTTGCTCATGGTTGCGCTGCTGTCCTGCTGGCTGCCGGCGCGCCGCGCGACCCGGGTCGATGCGCTGGTGGCGCTCCGCCAAGAGTAGAGCGCGCATCCGGCTCCGGGAACGAGACGCCGAGTGAAGCGATCGACTCGCAGTCGCAGCGCCGGGGCCGGCGGATCCGGGACCTACGCGCGAATCTACGCGATAGTCCGCCGCATCCCGCGAGGGAAGGTCGCGAGCTATGGCCAGGTCGCGCGTCTGGCGGGCCTTCCCGGACATGCTCGCCAAGTGGGGTACGCGATGCACGCGCTGCCCGCGGGGACGCGGGTGCCGTGGCAGCGGGTCGTGAACGCGCAAGGGAAGGTCAGCCTCCGCCGCGTCCCGGGAGCCGAGCTCACTCAGCGGATGCTGCTGGAGCAAGAAGGAATCCGGTTTGGAGCAGGCGGCAGGATTCCCCTCTCGCGCTACGGCTTTGACCCGCGCTGAGGCCTAACGAGCGGGGCCCGACGCCTAGCGTTTTCGCTTCGCGGCGGACTTCCTGGCCCGGCGCGCCACCTCCACCGCCTTTTCGACCCACGGCCGCAACGCCTCGGGGTCCTCCAGCAGCTCCGCTGGTAGCTCGTAATACTGCATGACCTCACCACCTTCCCCGAAGGGCCGGAACGGTCCCATGCCGCGCGACTCGAAATCACCGCGATTGCCGGCGTCGGCCTTGAGATACAGGGTGTCGTCGTCGAGCAAAGCGAAGAAAAACTCCCCGGAGTAGAGCCCGACACCGCCGAACATGTTCTTCGCGCGGATGTTGCCGCTCACTCGGAGCAGCTGATCCAGCACGAATTGTCGGTAGGTGGGGGTGACGGGCATGGGGAAAAGCTAACAGCGGTGAGCTGTTGGCACCGTCACACCATCGCGCGCCGCTTCAACCGCTCGTACTGCTGCACCACAGCCCGCGCCGCCCCGTCGGGCAGCACATCCAGGACGATGACGCCCCGCGAGCGCAGTTCGCCCAGTGCCGCTTCTCTGACCTCGAGCAGCTCCTCGGCGGCAGCGCGCTCGTAGGCGACTGCCACATTGCCGGGGCGCGCCGAAGCCAACCGCTCCAGCGAGGGATCCCGCAGCGTCACCGCCAGCGGGAGGTGGCGCGGCCGCAGCGAGGCCGCCTGGGCGACGAAGGCCTCGCTCGCGGTGCGATCGATGACATCCGTGAACAGGACCGTGAGCGCACGCTTGCGGCTGCGCGCCGCCAGATAGCCGAAGGCGGCGGGATAGTTGGGCTCGACCAGCCGTCCCTCCACGGCGGCGAGCGCGTCGAGCACCAGCCGAAGGGCGCGGCGGCCCCGCGCCGGCGGCGCGTAATGGAGCACCTCGTCCGCAAACACCATCAGGCCCACGTTGTCATCGTGGCTCACCGCGCTGTGGGCCAGCTCGAGGGCCGCGTCGATCGCCGACTCCAGCCGTGCCTTCCCCTCGATTTCCGCGGTGAGCAGCCGTCCCGCATCCAGCACGATCATGACCTGCTGGCGCCGCTCATCCTCATATTGCCGCGCCATCAGCTTGCCCCGCCGGGCGGTCGCCTTCCAGTCGATCGAGCGGGTCTCCTCGCCCGGCACCCATTCCCGCAAGCTCTCGAAGCTGCGGCCTTCCCCGATGCGACGGATGCTGCGAAATCCCGCCTCGCGCCTCCGTTGGGTCTGCGCAGGCAGCGCGCGCAGCGCCGCGGCACGCAGGCTCGGATACACGATCACACGCCAGGGGAGCTCGCGCCTGCCTTGGCGCCACGCCAGGCCAAGTGGACCGCGGACGCGAAGGTGGAGCCGGCCCGCCATCGCTTTACCGCGCCGCTGCGGGATATGGACCAGCTCCTCCCTCCGCGTGCCGGCCGGCGGGAGGACCAGTCGCCGCTCCGGGCCGGACGCCAGCGCGAGGGGCGCCGGCACTACCTCACGCACCAGGAGCGTGAGGGCTCGGTTGGTGGGGTTGTGCCAGAGATAGGTCACCGGGAGCGACCGCCCTACGGAGAACGCGGCGGGGGCTTCCCGGCTGACGGGAAACCGGCTCAGCTCCAGCGCGGAGATGCTCCAGACATCGAGCAGGAACGCGATCACCCATGCCACGTCGGCGACGAGCAGGAGGCTCGCCAGCGCCGGCCTCAGCAACGCCAGCGGCGCGAGCAGGGCCAGCGCCGCGGCGACGAGGTACCATCGCCTCGAGGGCAGGATCATCCGCGTGGAGCCTCGACCCGCTCGATCACGCTCTTGAGCGCGGCATCCGCCGTCACCCCCTCGAGCTCGAGCTCCGGCGCCACGATCACCCGGTGCCGCAGCACCGCTGGGGCCAGCGCCTTGGCGTCGTCCGGAATGACATAGTCGCGCCCGTCGAGCAGGGCCGCGGCCTGCGCCAGCTTGAGGAGGGCGACGCTCGCGCGGGGCGACGCCCCCAGCGTGAGCGCGGGAGCGTCGCGCGTCGCCCGCACCAGCGCCGTGATGTACTGCACCAGGCTGGGCTGGACGCGCACCCGCCGCACCGCGGCGCGCAGGGTCGCCAGGCCCGCCGCGTCGAGCACCCGGGTGATTCCGAAGCTCGCCGACTCGGACGCCTCGAAGCCGCCCAGCACCCGCTCCAGCACGCCGCTTTCGGTGCCCGCATCGGGATACCCCAGCGTGCTCTTGAGCAGGAAGCGATCGAGCTCCGCCTCGGGGAGCGGATAGGTACCCTCGAATTCGATGGGGTTCTGCGTGGCGAATACCGTGAAGCTCGGACTCATCGGATGCCGGATCCCGTCCACGGTCACGCCGCGCTCCTCCATCGCCTCGAGCAGCGCGGCTTGCGTCTTGGCCGGCGCGCGATTGATCTCGTCCGCCAGCACCAGATCGGCGAACAGCGGGCCGGGACGGAAGCCGAACTCGCCCGGTCCGGTCAGCAGGCTGATGCCGGTGATGTCGGAGGGCATCAGGTCCGGGGTGAATTGCACCCGGCGGAACTCCAGGCCGAGGGATTCGTTGAGCGCGCGAACCAGCAGCGTCTTGGCGGTGCCGGGCGGCCCTTCCAGCAACACGTGGCCGCGGGCGAGCAAGGCCAGTAACGCTTCGCGCAAGACGGCGTCCTGGCCCAGCACGACGCGGCCCAGCTCGGCCAGCACACGCCGCCCCGACTCGGCGTGCGCGCGCACTGCCTCGGCGCTCAGGGTTTGAGGTCCTGCCACAAGTCCTCCACGGCATTCGCGGCCCGCAGCACGCTGGTCGACGGCTGTCCGGGCCTGGTGAGCTCGCTGAGGGCGGCAAGCGAGGCCTTGCTGCGCGGATGGGCGGCGGAATGTTCGAGCTGCGCGAGCCAGTCGCGCCAGTCGCCCCGCGCGCGCCCGCGCAGCGCTGCGGGAACCAGCCGGCGCCGCAGCCCTCGCACGATCGCTCCGATCGCCACGTCGTGGCC
>DATCWE010000409.1:0-10460 GCA_036566495.1 Gemmatimonadales bacterium
GCGCTTGCGCTTGCCCTCCTGCTGCCTGCGCAGGCGCTCCGCGCTCAGCTGCCGGCCTGGCCGGACACGGCGACGCTGATGCGCGCGGTCCGCGTGCTCGCCGCCGATTCGATGGAAGGTCGGAGGGCGGGCAGCGCGGGCGGCGCGCGGGCGCGGCGTTACCTGCTGGAACGGCTGCGAATGCTCCACCTCGCGCCCTGGGGCACGAGTTACGAGCACGCCTTTCCGCTTGCCGGAGACGGGGTCGCGGGCGTTAACCTCGTGGCGGTGATTCCCGGGCAGAACTCGCGCCATATCGTCCTGTCGGCGCACTATGATCACGTCGGGATAGTGCGGGGCGAGATCTACAACGGCGCGGACGACAACGCTTCCGGGGTTGCCGGCGTGCTGGCGATCGCGGAAGAGCTGCAGCGCCGGCCGCTCAAGCACTCGGTGCTGATCGTCCTGTTCGATGGTGAGGAAGCCGGTCTGCTCGGCGCCAAGGCGATGCTGGCGGAAGCGCGCCGGCGCAAAGCCGCCCTGGCCCTCGAGGTGAACCTCGACATGGTGGGCCACAGCGAGAAGGGCGAGCTCTGGGCGGCCGGGGCCGGGCGCTATCCGATTCTGCTCCCCCCCCTCAAGCGGTTGCAGGCCCGGGCGCCCGTGCGCCTGCTCCTCGGCCATGACCGGCCGGGCGCGGCGGGCCAGGACGACTGGACCAACCAGTCGGACCAGGGGCCTTTCCATGCCGCCGGGATTCCCTTCGTGTACTTCGGGGTGGAGGACCACAAGGATTACCATCGTCCCAGCGATGATCCCGACACGATGACGCCCGCCTTTTTCGGGCGGGCGGTAGCCACCGTGCTGCTCGCGCTCCGCAGCCTCGACGCCGTGGTACGCTGAGGCTCCGGGGCTACGGCTGCTTGCCGAGCAGGAAGGTCGCCGTCACCACCACGGCGCCCCCCTGAGAGCACTCCGCGGATCCCTTGAGCACGCCGGCGACCAGCGTCGCCGTGCTCTTGCACAGCATGTCGGCGATGTCCTGCGCCCACGAGACGGTATCGCCCTGAACCGTAAAGTCCACCACCTCGCCGGTCGCGGGCGGCTGGTCCGAGAGCACCAGCAGGGTCACCTTCCACTCCTGCTTGTCCCCTTTGGCCACGGTGAGCTTGAGCGTACCGGGGGGGACGGCCTCCGACTGGTACGGCCCTTCCCAGCTGCCGAGCAGCTGGCGAGAGATGTCGGGCTTGGCCGGCTGCTGTGCGGCCGCGATCCCGCTGGTCAGGGCGAGGGCCGCGAGCGCCCGGGATACTGAACGAATCATGGTGCTAGACCTCGTTGGAGAGAGTGACACTGACGGTCGCCGGGATCGCCGGGTTTCGCCCGGCCGCTAGAGCCGCCGCAGACGGACCCGCTCCACCCGGTGAGCGGGTCCCTTTTCCAGAATCAGGTGCGCCCGCTCGCGCGTGGGCAGGATGTTCTCGCGGAGGTTGGCACCATTGATGTCCTCCCAGACCCGCGCCGCGAAACTCGAGGCATCCTGCTCGGAGAGCTGGGCGTACTTTCGAAAATAGGATTGCGGGTCGCGAAATGCCGTCTCGCGCAGCCGCAGGAAGCGTTGCAGGAACCACTGCTTGATGAAGGCTTCCTCGGCATCCACGTAAATGGAAAAATCGAAATAGTCGGACACGAACAGCGGCGCGCCTTCATCGGCCCGCCCCCCACCGCCCTCGAGCACGTTCAGCCCCTCGAGAATCAGGATATCGGGCTGGCGGATCAGCTGGGTTTCGCCCGGGAGGATGTCGTACACCAGGTGGGAATAGACCGGAGCCGACACCTCCGCGACCCCGGCTTTGAGGTCGGCCACGAAGCGCATCAGCCGTCGGAGGTCGTAGCTCTCCGGAAAACCCTTGCGCGCCAGCAGGCCGCGCTGCTCCAGCACGCGATTGGGATGGAGAAACCCATCCGTCGTGACCAGGTCCACGCGCGGGTGAGCGGGCCAGCGGGCCAGCAGCGCGCGCAGGACTCTGGAAGTCGTGCTCTTGCCGACCGCGACGCTCCCGGCCACGCCGAGCAAGTAGGGGCCGGGGCCGAGCGCTTTCCCGAGAAAACGATCGGTGACCCGGCCCAGCTCGCGGCTCGCCGCGATGTGCAGATTGAGCAGCCGGGACAGCGGCAAATAGACTTCGACGACTTCGTCCATCGAGAGCTGTTCGTTCAGGCCCTGGAGCTCGGCCAGGTCGGCCTCGGAAAGCGTGAGCGGGGTGCTGGCGCGGAGCCCCGCCCATTCGGCGCGGCTGAAATTCGTGTAGGCGGAGAACCCCATGGGCCGGAATCAACACCGCGAGGCCGAAGGGGGCAATTTCGCACGCCGGACGACGCGGCGATTTGAGGACCGAACGGTGCGCCGCTAATGATCGACGGCGGGCTTCGGCTCGAAGACCTCCGCCCCGACGTCCAGCCGCGCGGCGCCGATCGCGCGGGCGCGAATGACGAGGCCGTCGGAGCGGACCAGAATTCCTGCCGGCTCGGTCTTCTCGATGAAGGCACTCAAGGTCACCCCGCGCGCCAGGACGCGATTCAACTCCCGGACCGCGAGCTCCTGGATTCGGGCCAGCAGGATTCCGGCCGGGATCTTGGCCTGACTGCGCAGGAACTCCCGGATGGCGGACCCTTTGAGCCAGGCCAGGCCCTGCAGCAGCAACCCGGCGCTGCCGGTGTCGAAGTCGAGATCGGGGACGCTGAGCAAACCGTTGGTCGCGTCATAGCTTGGCTTGCCGAGCAGCCACAGGCGGCCTTTCGCGGTGCCATCAAAGTCGAGCCCGAGGGCGAGCTTGCCGCCGCCCACGCCGTAGACGGTCAGCTTCTTCACCTCCAGCACGCCGCCGGCCGCCTTGATGGAACGACCGGCCAGCTGGTGGGTGAGCTCGGCGCTCATCACCCCGTAGTCGAAGGTTCCCTGCACCAGCAGGGAAAACCCCTGGTCGCTGGCCACCGAGCCGAGCTGGGGCATGGGAAACGGGCTGAGCGCCGGCCTGGGCCCGGTCACGATGCGCGGCGCGGCGGTAATGCCGATCTCGGCACCCACCGACTCTCGGGAGCCGCTCATGCTGCCCAGATTGACCGCCTGCGGGTAGAGCAGCAGCCACAGGCTGTCTTGCAGCCGGATGGGTTTCTGCAGGTCGTTCCAGATCTTTCCCAACGGAGTGCGCAGATCCAGCCGCCCGAGCTTGCGATCGATCTGGGGGAGCGTGGCCTGCAGGGCGCGCCCCGCCACCTCCAAAACCTGGCTCGTCATGTCCAGCTTGAGGAAGGACACCTCGCACTGGTCTCGCTCGGTGGTCGTGAGGGGCACCACCTGGGCCACCCGGCTGCGGACCTGCAGCCGCCAGTCCTTGCTGAGCCGGGGCAGGATGCGCAGCACCAGCCGGGCGCGGGGCGGCTCGCCGCGGGTGCCGCACTCGCCGTTGATATCGGGGCCGATGGGCGGATCGTACCAGGCCCGCCCCTTGTAGTGAATGGTCGCCGCCAGGACCACGGTATCATGCGCGAAAGCGATGGAAAAGGGATCGCGCGCCACCTCATAGGCGTATGATTTGCGCCCGGAACCCGGGATGGGGAGCCGTTGGGTGATGTTGCCGAAGCGGCGCGGCACGATCCGCTCGAGCGCGTTGCGGGCACCCGCCAGTTGGAGCGTGAGCGGAGCGACGATGGTTCCGGGCGGAAGGGCGGGGAGCGAATCGGGGTCGTGGCTGAATTCTCCCACGGGGGCGGGCGCGTCGACCGTGCCGCTGTTCTCACCGCACGCGGCGCAGCCCAACAGCAGCGTCGCCAGCATTGTCAGCCGCAAGCGGCGATGGTAAGCTATCTGTCCCCGCACGATGACCATCCGTCACGAGTCCATGGACCTTTCATGACGACGCTCCCGGCTTTCTCAGGCACCGCGCTCGCCGCCTCTCTGCTGCTGGCGCTGACTGGCTCCGCCCAACAGGCTCCGGCCGATCTGGTTTTCACCAATGCCAAAGTCTACACCGGCAACGACAAGAGCCCCCGCGCCGAGGCAGTCGCCATCAAGGGGGACAAGATCGTCTTCGTGGGACGTAATGACGCCGCGGTGCGACTGGCAGGGCCGGGGACCAAGGTCATCGACCTCAAGGGCGCGACGATGCTTCCGGGTCTGACCGACGCGCACATGCATCTCTCGGGCGTCGGCCAGCGGGAGTTGACCCTGAACCTGGAGGGGAGCAACACCCTCGACGACTTCCTGGCGAAGGTGAAGGCGCGGGTCGATCAGACCCGGCCGGGTCAGTGGGTCACCGGCCGAGGATGGATCGAAACCTTCTGGAAGCCGCCGGTGTTTCCGACCCGCCAGGACCTCGACCGGATTGCACCCAACAATCCGGTCAATCTGACCCGCGCGGACGGACACGCCTCGATCGCCAACAGCGCCGCGCTGCGGCTGGCCGGGATCACCCGGACTACCACGCCGCCCAGCGGTGGCGCGATCAACAAGGACGCGGACGGCGAGCCCACCGGGATGCTGATCGACCGCGCCCAGGGGCTGGTCGGCCGGCTGGTGCCGCCGCCGACCGAAGCGGAGCGCGACGAGGAGATCATCAAGGGGGTCGAGCGCGAAGTCCAGTTGGGCTGGACCCAGATCCAGGACGCGCACGGGAGCTGGAACGAGGTGGAGCGGATCCGGCGGCTGTATCGGGAGGGCAAGCTCAAGATCCGGATCTACAAGACCATCTCCGGGCCGAGTGCCGACGCCGATCGCCTGATCCAAGAAGGGCCGGTCCTCGGGGAGTTCGGCGGGCGGCTGACGGTGCGGACGATCAAGGTGGTGATGGACGGCGCGCTGGGCAGCCGGGGGGCGGCCCTGCTGGCCCCCTACAGCGACGATCCCCGCAACAGCGGCCTGATCACCACCGACACAGCCGCGCTCAAGCCCATGCTGCTTGCCGCGCTCAGAAACGGCATCCAGGTCGAGACCCACTCGATCGGCGACCGGGGCAACCGGCTGATGCTCGATTTCTACGAGGCCGCGATGCAGGCGGTCCCGCCGGACCAGCGGAAGCTGGCGGAGCCGCGCTGGCGGGACGAGCATTCCCAGATCGTCAGTCCGCAGGACCTTCCGCGCTTCAAGCAACTCGGCGTCATCGCCTCGATGCAGCCCTCGCACGCCATCAGCGACCTGTACTTCGCGCCGGCCCGGCTCGGCATGGATCGGCTCAAAGGGGCCTACGCCTGGCAGAGCCTGCTCAAGCTCGGGGTGCCGGTCGCAGGCGGCAGTGATGCCCCGGTGGAGCGCGGAGAGCCGATGATCGAGTTCTACGCCGCCGTGGCGCGGAAGGACCTGCTGGGACGCTCCAGCGAAGGCTGGCATCCCGAGGAGCGAGTAACCCGGGAGCAGGCCCTCAAGATGTTTACGCTCTGGCCGGCCTTCGCCGCATTCGAGGAAAGCAGCCGCGGCAGCATCGAGGTCGGCAAGCTCGCCGACCTCACCATTCTCGATCAGGATATCATGCGGGTGCCCGAGCTCGAAATCCTGAAGACCCATACGCTCTACACCGTGATCAACGGGGAGATCGCCTACAGCGCCGTTCCCGATTAGACGGCTACGGCTTCCACACCGGCAGCCGGCCCGGCGTCCACGGCGCCCCCGCCGCTTCTGCATCATCCTCGAGCTTGCGCAGCTCATCCGCCGCCCCCTTCAGCCGCGGCAGGAAATCGGCGAGCTGCTGGGAGGCGACGTCATAGTTGCGGCGGTGGGTGGCCGTGGGCGCCTGGGTGTTGGACCAGGTGTTGCCCACCACGCGCTGTACCCGGTCGAGCAGGGTGGGGGGCGTCGGCTCCTGTGCCGCCTCGATCACCGGATCGCCCGAGAGCTCGACGCGGAGTTGACGCAACTTTGCGGTGAGGGTGCGACCCCGCTCGGCCAGTGCGGTCGGCGCGCCGGGAGTGACCTCGATGGCTCGGCGCAGCAAGGTCAGCCGGCTCTCGGCCTCGCCGAGGGACGCGTTGGTGCCCAGGGCCGCCCGTTGCAATCGCGCCGTCTGCTGGTGGAAGCTCGCCACGGCCGCCCGTTCCGCGGCGGAAAGTGCCCCCTGGCCCAGGGGCGTCGCGCGGAAGGTCTGAGTACCCGCCGGCGTCTCCCGTCCGTTCTGGCGCAAGACCAGGGTCACTCGGTAGGTCCCCGGTGGCACCATCGGACCGCGACCGCCTCCGAAGCCGCCCCCGTCTTCCTCACCCTCGCCGCCGGCTGCGGGCGGGCTCGCCGTGGTCACCGGCGTGGCGGGCGGATAACGGAAATCCCAGCTCAGGCGCTGAAAGCCGGCACCGCCAGGCCCGGTGAGGCGCCGGATCAGGTTCCCCTGCTCATCGCTGATCGAGAGCACGACCCCGGGGGCTTCTTCGCTCTGCTCGGCCCGCAGCGAGTCCCAGGAGGGATAGGGCACGTCGAGACCCTTGGCCGCCGCGGCCTTTTCCGCGGCGAGCCGACGCGCGCGCAGCGACCGCAGCTCGCTGCGCAGGAACCAGGTGAACACCGCGCCGCTCGCCGGATTGCGCGCCGTGTACAATGCGTCGCCTTGTGAGCCGCGCGGCCCGCCGCCCAGCGGGCTGGCCTCGACGTACATCTTCGCGTCGGGCACCGGCAGCAGCGCGACGCGCTCCTCTACGGTCTTGACTGCATCGCGCAGCGGCGCGTAGTCGTCGAGGATGTAGAAACCGCGTCCGAAAGTGGCCAGCACCAGGTCGTTTTCCTTGCGGTGGATGGCCAGGTCGCGCACCGGGATGGTGGGCAGGCCCGGGAACTTGAGCCAGCGCTTTCCGCCGTCCAGGGTAAAGAAGGCGCCGAACTCGGTCCCGACGAACAGCAGGCCGGGATTCACGTGGTCTTCGGCAATGGCCCAGACCGAACCGCGCTCGGGCAGGTTCCCGCTGATGGAGGTCCAGGAGCGCCCGCCGTCGCTGCTCTTGAGCAGATACGGCTTGAAGTCGCCCGCCTTGTGATTGTTGAACGAAGCGTAAACCGTGCCCACGGCGTGGCGGGAGGCCTCGACGTCGGACACAAAGCTCATCTCGGGGACACCCGGAAAACTCTCCACCTTGCGCCAGCTCCCGCCCGCATCGTCCGTGACGTGGATCAGTCCGTCGTCGGTTCCCGCGTAGAGCAGTCCCTGCTTGAGCGGTGATTCGGAGAGGGCGACGATAGTGCCGAAGAACGAGGTGGAGGTGTTCTTGGCCACCGCGTCGATGCTCCACACCCGGCCCATGAGCTGCAGCTTGTTCCGGTCCACCTGGCGGCTCAGGTCCGGGCTGACCGGCTTCCAGCTGTCGCCCCGATCGTCGCTGCGGAACAGCCGTTGCGACCCGAAATAGAGCCGGGTATGCGAGTGCGGACTGATGATGAGCGGCGAATCCCAGTGCCAGCGCAAGGCCGGCTCGCCGGGCTCCGGCTGCGGCTGAATGCCGATGCGCTCGCCGGTCTTGCGGTCGAAGCGGACCATCTCTCCGTGCTGGGACTCGGCGTAAATGGTGCTGGGATCCTCGGGGTCGATACGCGAGGTAAAGCCGTCGCCCCCGGTCGTGATGAACCAGTCGGCGTTGGCGATGCCGTGGGAATTGATTCCCCCCGACGGCCCGCAGACGGAGTTGTTGTCCTGCGTGCCGCCGCAGACCAGATAGAACGGGCTCTCGCTCTGCGCGACGTCCACATTGTAGAACTGCACCAGCGGAAGATTCGCGCTGTACGCCCAGGTGGCGCCCCGGTCATGGCTCTCATACAGCCCACCGTCGTTGCCGTTGATCAGATGGCCGTTGTCGTCCGGATCGATCCACAGTGAGTGGTTGTCGACGTGGGTGGAGCGACCCTGGATCGAACGAAAGGTCCGGCCGCCATCTTCGCTCACCTGCAGCTGGACGTTCATGGAGTAGACGCGATCCACGACTTTGGGATCCGCATAGAGCTTGTGGTAGTAGAAGGGCGGACCGGCGGTCGCCGGGTTCATCCGTTCCCAGTTCTGCCCGGCGTCCAGCGAGCGGAAGAAGCCGCCGGCACGGTTGGCGGCTTCGATGATCGCGTACACGACGTTGCCGTTCACCGGAGAGACCGCCAAGCCGATCTTGCCCATCTCCTCGGTGGGTAACCCGCGCGTCAGCTTGAACCAGGTGGCCCCCGCGTCGCTCGATTTCCAGATGGCCGAGCCGGGGCCACCGTCGATGAAGCCCCACTGACGCCGGGCGCGCTGATAGGTCGTGGCATAGAGCACGTCGGGATTCCGCGGATCGAACTGCAGATCGTAGGCGCCGGTCCACTCGTCGCCCTTGAGCGCCTGGGTCCAGGTCTTGCCGCCATCGGTGGTCTTGTACACGCCGCGGTCGCCCCCCGCGGACCAGAGCGGTCCCATCGCGGAGACGTACACGACGGACGAGTTGCGGGGATCGATCAGGATCTTGCCGATGTGATTGGAGGCCTTGAGCCCGACGTTGCTCCAGCTGCGGCCACCATCGGTGGAGCGGTAGACGCCGTCCCCGTAGCCGACGCTGCGCTGGCTGTTGTTCTCCCCGCTGCCGACCCAGACGACCAGTGGGTTGTTGGGATCGATGGCGATCGTGCCGATGGAATAGGACGCCTGGGAGTCGAACAGCGGGGTCCAGGTCGTGCCCGCATTCACCGTCTTCCAGACGCCTCCCGAATGCACCGCCACGTACCAGGTGCCCTTGTTGGAGGGATGGATCGCCACCTCGCCGATCCGTCCCGAAGGCGCCGCCGGCCCGATGCTGCGGAAACGCAATCCGGAAAACAGCCCCGGGCGCAGCCGGTCCGCGCTGTCGGGCCGCACCTGACTGTCGGGCGGGACGGCAACGGGAACCACCGGTCGCGGGAACGGTTGCCGCTGGGGCGGGGTGACCTGCGCGCCGGCGAGCGAAGGCAGGGTGGTCACGAGAAGGACTGCGCGAGTCAGGCGGAGGAGCGACATGTGGGATTCCTGGGCGCGTTCAGAGGTGCACTGGTGCGGCAATCCCGTAGGATAGCGCGAGGTGGTAGCTTGGGGAACCTCATGGCATCCATTCCCACCGCGGCTCCCCCTGGCGACGGGCTGCGCCGCCAGCTTGGCCGGCTCGATGCCACGATGATCACCACGATCATCGGTGCCTCGATCTTCAGCGTCCCCGCCAGCATCGCCCTCCTCTTCACGGCCTCCTTCCCCACCGTCCTGGTGTGGATCGCGGGCGGACTGGTCTCGCTCTGCGCCGCCGTGTGTGTGGCGAAGCTGGGCGCGGCGATGCCCGCCCGTACCGGACGTGGGGTTATCCGGTGACGCCGGTGGTGTTCATCCTGTTTTCAGGGTATCTCATACTGAACACGATCCGAGAGGCTCCCGGGGATGCCGTCATCGGTGCGGCTCTCTTGCTCGCGGGACTCCCGGTGAATTGGTACTGCAGGCGGCGCTATGGGGTGGTGACCGGCAACCAGTAACCAGAAACCAGAACGGCAGTTCCTCCCGAGGTGCGCTATGTCCGATGACGACGTGCAATCCTATGCCAACCATGCCCGCTGGCTTCCCCCGTGGCACTTCTTCGTCATACCCGTGCTGGGAGCCAACGCGATCATCCAGATCGTGGAGCTGGCCCGCCACCCAGGGGTCCCCAGCGCCTGGGCGGCGATCGTGGCCATCGCTCTCCTGACCGGGCTGGTGTGCGCCCGCTGGATGCCGCTCCGGGTGCAAGACCGGCTGATCTGCCTGGAGGAGACCCGGCGGCTCGAGCGACTGCTGCCGGGCCGCGAGGAGGACCTCGAGCGGCTTTCGCGCGGGCACTTGATCGGCATCCGCTTTGCCTCGGATGCGGAGGTGCCGCACCTGGTCGAGCGGATCCTGGCGGGCGACCTGGTGTCCCGCAATGAGGTCAAGCGCGCGGTCCAGCACTGGCGGCCGGACCACAACCGGGCCTGAGCCGGGCTCAGCGCAGCTTGTCGAGGGCGCTCTTGATCGCCTGGTTTTGGGGGAAGCGCTGCTGCAGGCCGCTCAAGACCACCCGGGCGCTGTCCACTTGCCCGGACGCTACCAGTGCCTGCGCCGTGAGGAGGCCGTGCCGGGTCGCCAGGCGGCTGTCGGGCGGGAGCTGGAACTGGGCAAGGTCGGCCAGTGCCCCCGCTGGATCCTTGCGATCCCGCAGCTTCGATTCGATGGCCAGAAAGCGTATCGCGGTATCCTCCGGCTCGCGCCGGGCCAACTCGTCCACCAGGCGGGCCGCATCTTCCGCGCGCCCCGAGTCCCGGTCCAGCCTCGCGGCATAAAACAGACCGGCTACGAGCAGGCGGTCGATATCGGCCGGATCTCCCGAGCGGGTTCCGACGCCGCCCGCATACTCGTAGACGATATCGCCCCCAAGATCGCCGACCTTCCAGATGCAGAACGCCGCTGCGAGACCCCCCGCTGCCGCGACGAAGCGCAGCGGCCGGCCGGCCGGCCGCG
>DATCWE010000022.1:0-2094 GCA_036566495.1 Gemmatimonadales bacterium
CCCCCGGGCCGCCGGCAAAACCGGACTGCAGCAGGAAATCGCCCAGCTGGTCGAGCAGCGCCTGGAGGTTGACCGCGTCGGCGAGGCCGGGGACGGATTTCGAGTAGGTGGTGTAGCGCATGACTGTGGTGACCAGTGACCGGTGACCAGTGACCTGTCCTGCCTTGCAAGATAAGTAAATGGTTCGGGAGGCCCGCCTAGGGTCACCGTTCACCGGTCACTGGTCACCGGTTACCGGTCACTCGTTACTGGTTACCTTCCCCGCATGACCGCTCCCGCCGCGTCGTTCGGCGCGCTCCGGCACCGGAATTTCCGTCTCTTCATCCTCGGGCAATTCGTCTCGCTCTGCGGGAGCTGGATGCAGACCGTGGCGCTCGGGTGGCTCACCCTCGAGCTGTCGAATTCGGCCCTGCAGGTCGGGCTGGTCACCACCTTCGGCGCCCTCCCCGTCCTGCTGTTTACGCTCTATGGCGGTGTCATTGCGGATCGGGTCAACCGTCGCCGGGCCCTGATCTTCCTGCAGTCCTTGCTGCTGCTCGAAGCACTCGCCCTCGGGATCCTGACCGCCCTGCACCTGGCGACGGTGCCGATGCTGTACGCCCTCGCCTTCGTCGGCGGGCTGGTGAGCGCCTTCGAGATTCCCATCCGCCAGTCCTGGCAGGTCGAGCTGGTCGGCAAGGACGACCTCATGAATGCCATCGCCCTCAACTCCTCGGCCTTCAATCTGTCCCGGGTGGTGGGGCCGGCCATCGCGGGTACGCTGATCGCCACGGTCGGCTCCGCGGTCTGTTTTCTGCTCAATGCCGTGAGCTTTCTGGCGGTGCTGATCGGGCTCGTCATGATCAAGCCGGTGGCCTCCCTGGCGCTGCAGGTCTCGGCGCGGCGGGTGCCCTTGCGGGAAGGCGTCGCGCACGTGTTCGGACGCCCCTGGCCACGCGCCCTGGTATCCCTCACCGCCGTATTCAGCGTCTTCGGTGCCTCGTTCATCGCGATTCTCCCGGTCTACGCGCGGGACGTGCTGCACGCCGGTCCCGGAGGTTACGGGGCGATCATGTCCGCTTTCGGCGTGGGCGCCGCGGCAGGAGCCCTTTCCGTCGCGGCGGTGGGACACCGCTTCCAGCGCGAGGGCACGGCGCTCGGCGCGGGGATTACCCTGGGCGGCGCCCTGCTGCTGCTTGGCCTGATGCATCACGTCGCCCTGGCGCTGGCGCTGGCGGTGGTGTGCGGACTCAGCATGGCTCTCAATGCCATCATGACGAACACCCTGCTCCAAAGCGATGCTCCCGACCACCTGCGCGGCCAGGTCATGGGTTTCTACTCGTTCATCGTGGTCGGTATGGCGCCGTTCGGATCGTTGCAGGCGGGCTGGATCTCGGAGCATGCGGGCACCACCACCGCGATCCTCCTGGGAGGAGGGGTTTGCCTGCTCGCCGCCGGCTACACTGCGTGGAAGATGCTGAGGAGGGTCCCATGATCATCACGATTTCCCGCCAGTTCGGCGCCGGCGGGTCCGAGATCGCGCGGCGGGTGGCGGGCGCCCTGGGCTGGCGCGTCGTCGACAACGAGCTGATCGGTCGCGTGGCGAAGGGGGCGGGGCTGCCACCGGAAGAGGTCGCCCAGCGCGAGGAACGCGCTCCCAGCTTCATCGAGCGCCTCGCGCGGGCGCTGGCCCGCTCTGCGCCGGAGCTCTTTCCGGCCCCCGCGGAAAAGGTCCCCGAGCCCGAAGAAGCCACCCTCGTCCGGGTGACCGAGACCGTGGTGGGCGAGCTCGCCGCGGAGGGCAAGGTGGTTCTGGTCGGGCGGGCCGCGCCCGCGGTGTTGCGGGGAGAGCACGACGCCATCCACGTCAAGCTGGTGGCGCCCCTGGAGCTGCGCCTGCAGGCCGCCGTCGAGCGGCTCCGGCTCGACCCCAAGGAAGCAGAGAAGGTCCTGCAGCAGACCGATGCCAACCGGGCGCGTTATCTCCAGCAGCATTACGGACGCGACTGGGAGGACAGCACCAACTATCACATGGTGCTCAACACCGGAGCGCTCGGCCTGGATGGGGCGGCGGAGCTCATCGTGGCCAGCGCGCGGCGGAAGTGGCCGGCGGGG
>DATCWE010000059.1:0-4655 GCA_036566495.1 Gemmatimonadales bacterium
GATGAGCGCGAAATGCGCTTCGCGGGCATCCTTTCCTTTTCGGATCCGCCCAAGGCGGGCATTCGCGACACGCTCGACCGGCTGGAGGAGCTCGGGCTGCAGCTCAAGATGGTGACGGGAGACAACCGTCTGGTGGCGGGCGCGATCGCACGGGAGGTCGGACTGCGCGCGGATACCGTGCTGACGGGCGCCGAGCTGCGGGAGCTGAGCGCGCCCGCGCTGCAACAACGGGTCGGCGAGGTGGACGTGTTCGCGGAGGTCGATCCCAATCAGAAGGAACAGATCATCCTGGCCTTCAAGCGCTCCGGCGTCTCCGTTGGCTTCCTGGGTGATGGTATCAACGATGCGCCGGCCCTGCACGCCGCCGATGTCGGGATCTCGGTGCACACCGCGGTGGACGTCACCAAGCAAGCGGCGAGCATCGTGCTGCTGCGGAAGGACCTGGACGTGCTCGCCGAGGGCATCGTGGAAGGGCGCCTCGCGTTCGCCAACACCCTGAAATACGTTTTCGTGACCACCAGTGCCAATTTCGGCAACATGTTCAGCATGGCGGGGGCGTCGCTGGTGGCGGCCTTTTTGCCCATGCTGCCCAAGCAGATCCTACTGCTCAATCTGCTCAGTGACCTTCCGGCCATGGCAATCGCAACCGATCGGGTGGATCCCGACCTGGTGGCAACCCCACGTCGCTGGGACGTGCGCTATATCCGGAACTTCATGGTGACCTTCGGGCTGGTGAGCTCGGTCTTCGACTTCCTGACTTTCGGGCTGCTCCTGGCACTGGCAGTGCCCGTCGCGCAGTTTCGTACTGGCTGGTTTCTGGAATCCATGCTGACGGAGATCTTCCTGCTGCTGGTGATCCGGACCGGGCGGGTTTTCTACCGCAGCACGCCGTCCCGCGCCCTGCTGGTCGCGAGTCTCGCGGTCGCCGCAGCGACCCTGGCCCTGCCGTACCTGCCTGGCGCTGCGCTGCTTGGCTTTGCGCCGCTGCCCGCCGGGCTACTGTTCGCCCTGCTGGGCCTGACGGTGCTGCTCGTGCTGGCCTCCGAGTTGGTGAAGCGGCTCAAATTCCTGCGACCACTCCCCCCGAGCCCGACTACTTGAACCGCCGGTAGATGTCCTCGCGAAACGCGACCCAACCGTCTGCTTCCACCCAAGCGGTCCAGTAGACCAGGTGCGCGGGGATCGGCGCGGCCAGCGGGACCCGGCGCTCTCGTCCGGTGTGCATGGCCGCCCGGATCGAATCGCTCGGCCAATCGGGCAGCAGGTAGCCGGCCAGCTGTTCTGCGTGCTCTACCCGGACGCATCCGTGACTGAAAGCACGCTGGCGACGCTCAAACAGGGCCTGCCCCGGGGTGTCGTGGAGGAAGACGTCGAACGGCGTCCGGAGGAAAAACTTCACCCCGCCCAGGGGATTCACCGGCCCCGGCTCCTGGACGAATTGGTAGACGAGGGTCCTGCTCGTCACCTTGGTCCAGTCGACTGTGGAGGGATCCACCTCCTTGCCGTCCGCCGAGTCCCTGAAGACACGCATCCCGGTTTTGGCGAAATAGCCGGGGTTCCGGCGCACCAGCGGTAGGATCTCCTTCGTGGCAATGGACCGCGGGACGCGCCACAACGGGCGGAAGATCAGCTCGGTGATCGGGGAGCTGACCACCGGGGTTTGCCAATCTCTCCGGCCTACGATGGTGCGAAGCTGCAGGACCGTGTGGCCCCGTTCAATCAGCTGGAGCGTGAAGGCAGCGCTGTTGACGAGGATGTAGCGCTCCCCCAAAGAGTCGGGCAAGGCTCGTCGCAGCTGGAGATTGCGCGCGATTGCCTCCGTGCGGATGGCCGCAGAGATGTTCAAGGCGTCCAGCGTTGCGGGACCGATGACACCATCCTCGTCCAGGCCATGAAGCGCCTGGAAGCGCCGGACCGCACTTTCCAGCGCTGGGTCATAGCGATCCTCTTCCGGCTGGTCCGCGCCGCTCGAGTACCCCTCGGCCCGGAGCCGCGCCCTGAGCAAGGGGATTCGGGGATCCTGTGTGCCGGGCTCGACCCGTCTTCCGCCGGCCACCAGTTGCCAGCCGCCCGCCGCGACGATTTCCTGATACCGCTGCAGGGCGGCCTGGAGGGCCCGCACTTCCTCGTCTTGCTGGCGGGGCAGATTGTGCTCGGCCCTTTCGAGCGCGATTCCGGGTGCGATCGCCAGCAGACCGCAGAGCCACGCGATTGGCGTGGTGAGGACCAGGCGGGTAAAGGAACCTCCACGATTCGTCCGCTCCATGGATCGCAACCTAGTGCGACGGTATGAAGGCGGCGTGAAAGGGATCAGAGGCCCTGCGGTGCTGAAGATTCTCCTTCGCGCTCAGCGGGGACGCCGCAACGCCAGGCTCCCTACGAATATCGCCGCAGCGGTCGTGATGGTGAGCGGTCCCGCCTCGACCTGCAAGGCAGGCGCAGCCAGGGCGCCCAGCAATGTCGCCAGCAGCGCGATCGTCACCGCGATCAGCTGCATGGATTGGAGGCTCCGGGCCAGATGCTTGGCCGTCGCCGCCGGGATGATGATGAGCGATCCCATCAAGAGGACCCCGAGGAAGCGGAGTCCCAGCGCCACGGTCACCGCGAAGGCAAGCAGGAAGAGCAGGTTCGTCCGCGGAACGTTCACGCCGGCGGTGCGCGCGAGGTCCGCCGAGACCAGCGTGATCACCAGGCGGCTCCGCGCCCGGATCAGCTGCAGGATCACCAATGCGGCGGCGGCGAGGCCGAGCAGCGTTTCGGCGCGCCCCGGCGCGCGAGCCGTACCAAAGAGCGCCTCGAGCAGCTCCTCGCTGGGAGTGAGCATGCTGCCGATTGCCAGGGCCGCGGAAAAGACCACTCCAATGATCGCTTCTGTCGGGAGGTGGGTTTTCCGCTCCAGCCCCCAGATCAGGAGCGTTCCGGCGAAGAGTGCAGCCAGGCCTCCCAGGACGGGATTCAGGTGGAAGAGCAGTGCGACCCCGACACCGGGTAAGGCCACGTGCGAGATGGCGTCCGAGGCCAGGGTCATCCGGCGCATGACGGCCACGCTGCCCACCAGCCCCGCGGCGACCGCCATCCCCAGGGGGAGGAGCAGCGCGCTAGGAGGCGGGGACATCGTGCCGGTGAAAGCGCATCGGGCGGCCATACACTTCCTGCAGCCGTTCCGGCGTGAGAATCTCGAGGGGCGGGCCGAAATAGGTGCGCCGCCGGGAAAGGCACAACACCGTCTCGGCGTACTCAAAGACGAGATTGAGCTCATGGGAGATGAGGAGAAGCGTGAGCCCCTGATCGCGCTGCAGCCGGCGGATCAGCTCGTAGAGCTGCTCTTCCCCGGGCTCATCGACTCCAGCGGTGGGCTCGTCAAAGAGCAGGACCGAGGGCTTTCCCATCAGCGCGAAGGCAAGCAGCAAGCGCTGAAACTGGCCGCCGGACAAGGTCCCGATCGGCTGGGCGGCGATGTCCTCGCCGAGCTCGACCAGCCCGAGCACCCGCGAGGCTTCCTCCGGGCGGCTTCCGGTCACTTGCGCCTTGGCGCGCAGAAACTCCCGGCCGGTGAGCGGAAGATCGCGCTCCAGGTCGAGCTTCTGGGGGACGTAGCCGATGATCGTCCCGGGCGCCCAGCGGACGACTCCTTCCGCGGGAAGCGCGCCGATCAGGGCTTTGAAGAGAATGGTCTTGCCCGACCCATTGGGCCCGATGATCGCCAGGGAACTCCCTGCCTCCACCCCGAAGGAGAGGTCATTGAGCACTCGTTGTCTCCCGAAGGAGACGGAGAGATGCTCGACCTCGAGTGCCCGCGCCGTCAGCCCCCTCGCCGTTGCTTGCGGACCGCCCTGACCACTACCGCAGCCGCCGCGATCCCGCCGGTAATCAGTCCGGTCTTGACCGCCTTGCGCGTCAGCTTCGCGACCTTGGCCGCCTTGGCCCGGATGGCTTTGCGGCCCTGCGCCACCAGGATCCTGGTCTCCAGTTTCTCGTAGACCTTACGCGTCATACCCTTGCGCCTGCCCGCCCGCTTGCCGCGCAATATCGTCATGGTGACTCGCCCTCCGGTCGCTTTTCGACCACCAAGGTGTAATGCGATGCCAGGGCCGCGATCGCGCCGAGCGCTGCCCAGAGTGGCAGCAGGACCGCGCCCACGACTCCTACGGTCAAAGGAATCTCGAGGATGGTGTGGCCCTCGTCGTTCTTGATGATGATCCGTCGGATGTTGCCCTGACGGACCAGCTCTTTCACCCGGGCGACCAGGCCTTCGCCGGTAACCCGATGCTCCTCGGTCGGAGCGGAGCTCGTGGACATAGGCGGCTTTCTCTCTTCAAACGTGACTCCGTCGATCCGGCTCAACATTCGTCATCGCCCGCTGTCAACCCGCGGCCTCCCACCCCATGGAGCCCCCCCGCCTCCTCGCGCCACCGCCTCAGACGAGGCATGACCTCGGTGAGCAGCGCCCGCGCCTTGATCTCCGGCATAATACCCCGGTTGGCCATGATGGCGACGCAGCGGTCGATCATCTCCTCCATGGTCACCTCGGGATCGGTGAAAGCGCCGTCCTCGTAGCAGTGGCAGCAGTAATCGTTTACGCGGTAGCCGGATAGGTCGGTTCCGAAATCCTCCGGTTTCCCCAGCGGCATACTGCAGCTCTGGCAGAACGGGCC
>DATCWE010000138.1:0-19384 GCA_036566495.1 Gemmatimonadales bacterium
CATGCGCCTCCTATTGCTCAGTGCCGACGATTCCCTGCGCGAGCGCCTGGCTCCGGCGCTCGCCGAAGCAGGTTATGAGGCCTGGCTGCGCGCCGACCTGGATGCCGCCCTCATCGAGGCCCAGGCCAGCGGCGTAGAAGCCCTGCTGCTGGATCTCGCGGCAGGCGAAGGCCCGGCGCTGGGGTTCCTGCGCCGCTACCGCAGCGGTGGAGGAGCGGGGGTGGTGATGGTGACCGGGGAGACGGGCAATCCCCTCGCCGCCGCGGCTCTGCGAGAAGGCGCCGACGCCTTCGTGCGCCGGCCGGTGGCAGCCGACGAGCTGCTCTGGACCCTGCATCAAGCCGAGGAGCGTGAGCGTCTGCGCCAGGAAGTGGCCAGGCTTCGCGCCACCCTCGGCGCCAGGGGTCTGGAGCCGCTGGTCGTTGCGGAAGATCCCAAGATGCGCGGTTTGCTCGAGCTGGCCGCGCGCGCCGCGGCGGGAGACGGCGCGGTGCTGATCACCGGCGAGCGGGGAACCGGCAAGGCGCTGCTCGCGCAGGCCATGCATCGCTTCAGCCGCCGGGGCGATGGGGCATTCGTCGCCGTCGATTGTGACGCCGCTCCCGATCTCTTCAGCCCGGCCAACGGAGCCGCGGGACCCGAAGCCGGCTCCGGCGACCCGCAGGCCCTCTGGCGCTCGGCCAGCCGGGGGACGCTGCTGCTCGAGGAAATCCTGGCGCTTTCCCCGGACAGCCAGCAGCAGCTGGTCGCGCGATTCCTGCCTCGCAGCGGCAACGGCAACGGGAACGGGCACAGCCACGCGGGAGATGCTCCCGAGGCCGATGTCCGCCTGATGGCCACGTCGTGCACCCCGGTCGATCGCGCGGTAGGCGAAGGGCGGTTTCGCGCCGAGCTGCTGCAGCGCCTCAAGGCGGTGACCATTACCCTGCCGCCCCTGCGCGAGCGGCCCGAGGACATCCCGGCCCTGGTCGCCCATTTCGCGCAGCAGGTCGCGTCGCGCACCGGGCGCCCCATCAGCATTACGCCCCAGGCCCTCGCCGGGCTCTCCTCGTATGTGTGGCCCGGAAACGTGCGCGAGCTGCGCCAGGTGGTGGAGCGGGCCGCGACGCTGAGTCCTACCGGCAAACTCGACCGCGCCGATTTCCCCACCATCGTCGCCGACAAATCCGCGGGATTCGCTGGTGGCTTCGCGCTGCGTCCGCAGGTCGAGGCCATCGAGCGCGAGGCGATTGTTCGCGCCCTCGCGTCCGCCCAGGGTACTCGCCGTGAGGCCGCGCGCCTGCTTCAAGTCAGCCTTCGCACCCTCTTTTACAAATTGCGGCGGTACGGGCTGGCCTGACGAGAACGTGACGGCGGGAAGAAGCCCCTGCCGGCCGAACAATGATGGTGAGATGGGCTCCGACGGGGCCCATTTTCGTTTCATGGCAGCCCGCACCGGCGGCTTCACCCTCCTGGAAGTGCTCATTGCCCTGTTGGTCATTACCACCGGTGTGCTGGCCCTGGCTGGCACGCTGGGTACCAGCGCCGCCCTTGCCGCCAATGGGCGTGCCCGCGGCCGCATCGCGCTGGTGCTCGAATCGCGAATGGACCGGATCCGGGCAGAGCTGACCGGCTCGGCTCCGGCCTGCACCCCACCGGCATGGGGCACCATGCGACACGGGGATGGGGTTGTCGAGTCTTGGCGCGCAACGGCTCGCACCGGCTGGATCGACGTTGAGGTCGCAGCGACGCCCCCCCGAAGCGGCGCTTTCCCGGATACTCTGTTCAGCATGCTGCCATGTCCCTGAGGCCTCGTGGCATCAGCCTGGTCGAGCTCCTCGTCGCACTCAGCCTGACTGGGGTACTCGCGGTGCTCACGGCCGGCGTGCTGGCCAAGGGAACCCTGGAACTCCGCGATCGCAGCGAGCACGCGGCGCGGGAGCAGAGCCTGCGAATGGCGGGCGGCGCGTTGCGAGCGGCGCTCGAATCCCTGGGACAGGATTCGGCAAGCGGACCCGATCTGCTCACCCAGGCTGCGACGGGGTTCACCGCACGCGCTACCCGGGTCGCGGGAGTGCTCTGCTCCGCCAGCCCCGGCCTCCTGGTGGCCCGTGCCGACACGGCGTTCTGGCGAGCGCTGCGATCCCCGGTGCCCGGTCGCGACAGCATACTGGCCGCTCGGCAGGATCGGTCCGCCTGGCGCGTGTATGGGCTGCTGGCGGCATCGAGCGGGACTGCCTGCCCCGATGGCAGCGGAGGTATCGCCTTACCGGTGGTCGCTGACTCCCTGGCACTGGTCGGGATCGGTCCCGGCAGCCCGATTCGAGTCTTCGAGAACGTGGAGCTCAGGCTCTACAGCTCGGCCCCGGATCTGTGGATTGGGCTGCGCTTGCTGAACACCGCGCAGGCCATCCAGCCCTTCGCCGGGCCGATGGTGGCCAACGGCCTGACCCTGAGCTATCAGAAGAGCGACGGGACGCCGGCCTTTTTCCCCGGGGACGTTGCTGCCGTGGCGCTCCGGCTCGAGGCGTTCACCGAGCGGGCGGGGGGCATCGGACTGGTCCGTGGCAGCCTTTCGCTACCGGACAGCTTGGCCCTCTTCGTCGCCCTGGGAAACCCACCGTGAGAGCCGAGCGGGAAGCCGGAGTGGCCCTGCTCCTGGCCTTGGTGGTTCTGGTCGCCTTGGGGATGGTGTCGCTCACGGCCCTGACACTGGCGCGGACGGAGAGTCTGGCCGGCCGAGCCGCCGTCGCCAGGGTTCAGGCGAGAGGCGCCGCCGAAGCCGCGCTTGCCCTGGCCCGGCTTGGGTGGCCGGCCTCCAGCACTCCGGGTCAACCGGGAGCGGAGATCAGCCTGGCGAGCGTAACCGTTCCGGGTCCTGCGGACGGCCAGGCCAAGCTGCGCAATCTGGGAGGGTCCCTCTACGCGCTGGAAGCGTCAGGGGTTCGGCACTCCGCGGGTGGACTACCGCTGGCTTCCATCAGGCTGGAGCTGCTGGTTCTGCTGGGGGCCCCGGACTCGAATTCCATCGTTCATCCGAGCATTTACCCCCGAGGCTGGCGGCTACTTCCGTAAGTCGGCGCCCTGTGTTGGCTTCCGCCTGACGCAGAGCGAGAGGATCGTTGCGAAACAGCCCCCCGAGGCTCCCGATGGCACCCGCTGAAGGGGGGTGTCCGCCTCCCCTAACGCTTTTCAGCGCAACGTATTGGCTCCATGGGATCGGGGTCTGGCATAGCCGTTGCCCGCTCGCCATAGACTGATGTGCAATGCCAGGCAGGCAACTCGGTCAGATGGCAATTAAGTTGCGCGATCAGACCGAAGCTAAGTTCTAGTGCTGAAAACAGTTGCTCGGCCTAACCTAAAGCACTATTGTAGTTAGGCCAAAGATTGCGCGCCTGACAGCGAAGCCGACACTCCTCCCCGAAAACCGGACCGGAAATGGGACTGTTCAGTCGCACGCGGGCCTCAGTCGGTCTCGATATTGGCAGCGGTCTGATCAAACTGGCCGTCATCTCGCACCAAGCGGGTGAGCCGGTGCTGACCAAGGTCGCTTTTGCCCCCCTGGTCGACGACGCGATCGTCGAAGGCGAGGTCATGGACCCCGGCATCGTGGCCGACGCGGTGCGTGGCCTCCTGTCGGTGGCCGGAATCAAGCCCAAGCAGGTCGTGACCGCCGTCGGCGGGCGCGACGTGATCATCAAGAAGATCCCGATGGACCGGATGAAGGAAGCCGAAGCCCGCGAAGTGATTCGCTGGGAAGCGGAGCAGCACGTGCCCTTCGACATGGACAACGTGGAGCTGGATTTCCAGATCCTCGATCCCGACGGTGACGGGCTGCAGATGACGGTGCTGCTGGTGGCGGCCAAGCGGGAGCTGATCGATCACAAGATCGCGCTGCTCGCCGAGGTGGGGGTGGATGCCAGCGTGATCGATGTGGATTCGTTCGCGCTGCACAACGCGTTCGAGCTGAGCTATCCGGAAGGGATGAAGGGTGTGGTCGGACTGGTGAACATCGGCCATGAAATGACCAACGTGAATATCCTCGACGACGGCATCCCCGTGCTGACCCGCGATCTTCCGGTCGGTACCCGGCGCTTCCGCGAGGATCTCCAGCGCGAGCGGGGCTTGTCGGCGGCTGATGCCGACCGGTTGCTGCAGGGATTCGAGCAGAGCGAAGTGCTCACGCCCTTCCTGCAGAGCCGGGGCGAGGAGCTGGCGGTGGGCGTCGAGCGCGCCGCCGCGTTCCTGCAGACCGCCGCGCGCTCCACCACTGGACTTTCCCGGCTGTACACCTCGGGTGGTGGGGCGAGGATTCCAGGCCTCTCCCGCATGTTGTCGGATCGGCTCAAGCTCCCCGTGGAGCTGGCCAATCCGATCAAGCGGCTGCAGGTCGCGGATGGGGTCTTCGAAGGGATGAACATCGACGAGGTGGCACCATTGCTGATGCTCCCGGTGGGCCTCGCGCTCCGTACCGCGGCCTGAAAGCCGCCGCCCCTACCCTAAGGCGTCGATGATCACGATCAACCTCAAGCCGGGCGCCAAGCGCGCGAAGACAGGGGCTCCGTTTGCCGGCGGCCTGTCCGCGCTCAAGGCCCTGCCGGGCAAGGTGAAGGATCCCTGGCCCATGGCCGCCGTTGCGGTCTGGGTCCTGCTGGTGGGCGTGCTGGGCTTCATCGCCGTCACCTCCGCCACCACGCTGTCCCGCCTGGACGGGCGGCTCAACGCGGCCCGGTCGGAGAACCACCGCTTGCACCTGCTGATCGCCGACCGCCGGAAGGCGGAGGCGGCCAAGGACTCGGTGCTTACTCAGATCGCCACGATTCGGGCGGTGGACGGAGACCGCTACGTGTGGCCGCACATTCTCGACGAGATCACCCGGGCGATGCCGGCGTATACCTGGCTCACCGACGTGAGCGCGCTCGCCATGCCGGCCCCCGACAGCACCTCGACGGCGCCGCCGCCGGTCGGCGTTCAGATCAACGGGCGCACCATGGACATCCAGGGATTCACGCATTTCATGCGGCAGCTCGAGGACTCACCTTGGCTGCGCGACGTCACCATCATCTCGACCGGCACCGACATCGATCACGGCCGCGCCGTGACCGTCTTCACGGTCAAGGCGAGCTACGTGCGGCGGGGGGCCTGAGCCATGGCACTGCTCGATTCTCCGCGCAACAAGTCCATCATCGCGATCCTGCTTGCCGTGCTGCTCGGCTACATGATCTACACCGGTGAGGGCCTCGCGGTCATCAAGTTTGCGGGTCTCAAGGCCGGCCAGGCGCGCGCGCGGGCGGTGCAGGACTCCATCACGGCCCTGACCGCGCAGACCGACAGCGTCAAGCGCGAGCTCGCCCGGGGCTCACCGGACGACCTCAGGAAGCAGACCGAGGCGTACCGGGAAACCCTGGACACCCTGCGCCAGCTGGTGCCCGAGATGGGCGAGGTGCCCGGGCTGATCGACGCCATTTCGACCCGCGGCAAGATCCGCGGGGTGCACCTCGCGGTGTTCACGCCGGAGCCGGTCGAAAACGGGCCCACCCCGTTCGATACCTACAAGTACCGCCTCTCGGTAATCGGGCACTACGACCAGATCGGCGAGTTTCTCACCGATGTGGCCGGCCTGCGCCGCATCATCGTGCCGATCAACATCTCGCTGGTGGCGGCCAACCCGGCTTCCGCCCGCGCGCTGGGCGACACGTCGAAGGCGATGCTGGAAGCGCGCTTCCAGGTGAAGACCTTCGTCAAGTCGAGCGGGTCGGAAGGAGGCGCCCCGTGAGCAAGTCCCTCGGAAGCGCCGCGCTGCTGCTGGCCGTGCTGGCCGGGTGCGGTGGTGGTGGAGCCAGCGCGGGCAATGCGCCCGCCAATCCGGTCGCCGGCCTGGAGGAAGAGGCCAGCGGAGCGGCAGCCAAGAGCGCCGCGCCCGGAGCCCCGGCCGCGCCCCAGCCGCGCAAGATCGACCCTTCGCTCATCCCGGCGCCGGGGACTCCCCTGGTGCGGGAGACCTATTCGTATAGCGGCGGCAATCGGGATCCCTTTGCCTCGGTGCTCGAAGGGACCAGCATCGGCCCCGAGCTGGCCGATCTGGACCTGGTGGCCATCTCGTATATCGAGCGCACGCCAGCTGCCAGCGTCGCGGTGCTGAAGGATCGCATCACCGGCAAGCGCTACAACCTCCGCGAGGGGGAACGCGCCGGCCGGGCACGCGTTTCGGACATCGGGCCCAAGGACGTGACATTCACGTTCGATGACTACGGAACTCAGCGTCAGGTGACGCTGTCGCTCCGCAAGCGGGAGGACATTACGCCATGATCCGTCGTTCCTGGTCGCTCCTCGCGGGCGTACTGCTCGTGGGGCCCTTCGGCAGTCCTTTACCGGCACCGCGCGACGGCGAAGTCCGCGCGGTCAGTCTGGTGCCGGCCTCGGGTCGCGCCGAGCTCGTCATTCAGGTCCAGGGGACCGTGGAGGTGGCCGATCGAACCCTCTCCGACCCCAACCGCATCGTGCTCGACCTGACGGGAGCGACGCTGTCGCCCGGCGTCGTGCGCTCGGGCTATGACGGCGTCAAGCGCGCCGGCGTGCTCAACGTGCGGGTCAGCCAGTTCACCCCCACGGTCGTGCGCATCGTGCTGGACGTGGAGCGCCTGGTGCCCTATCGGGTCGAGCGCGGCCCCGACGCCATTCGCGTGTCCTTCGGATCGGAACAGGGCTTCCTGGCCTGGAACGGACCCAGTGCCGGCGCCGAGCCCGCTCCGGTCGAGCTGCCCGTGCGGGCCGCACCCGCTCCGGCGCCGCAGCCCGCCGCCGTCCAGGTGCGCAGCGGACAGCGGATTTCGGTGAGCTTCAACAACGCCAGCATCGAGGACGTGGTCAGCCTCTTCCAGCGGGTCAGCGGCAAGTCGATCATCCTGGGCAAGGACATCAAGCGGACGGTCACGGCGGAGATCAACGACCAGCCCTGGCCCGAAGCCTTCAACGCCATCCTCGCGGCGCAGGGCCTCTCCGCCGAAGAGATGCAGGGCGGCATCATCCGGGTGGACGCACCGCAGAACCTCGCGGAGATCGACTCGCTGGAGCCGCGGGAAACCCGCATCGTCCGGGTCAACTACGCCCGCGTCGGTGAGCTGGTCGGCTCGCTCAAGGGCGTCATCAGCAAGCGGGGCGCGGCCACGGCGGACACGGCGACCAACTCGATCATCGTCACCGACACCAAGACCAACATCGACAACGTGGTCGATTTCGTCACCCAGCTCGATCTGCGGCCCAAGCTCGTCTCGATCCAGGCGAAGATCATCTTCGTCGACCGGACCGACCTGGAGCAGCTCGGCTTCAAGTACGACATCGGCAGCCGCACCCAGTTCTACAACTCGGTGGTGGGCCGTCCCGACCCGGCCACCGGCGGCACCAAGCCGTACCCCGGCGCCATCAACATCGTGGACCTGGGCGGCAACCAGCTCGCCGCCGTCGGCAACGCCACCTCCATCATCACCTCGCCGGCCATCGACCTGATGTTCTCGACGGCCATTGGCGGGTTCTCCTTCACGAGCTTCCTGCAGGCGCTCGAGACGGCGGAGCTCTCCGACGTGCAGGCCGAGCCGACCATCACCACCCAGGACAACAAGCAGGCCACCATCCGGGTGGGCGAAGACATCCCGGTGCGGGTGATCGACGTGGCGTCCACGCAGGCCTCGGCCGGAACCGTGGCGCGCGCCAACGTGCAGTTCCGCGAGACCGGCATCAAGCTGCTGGTGACCCCGCACGTGACCAATGACGGACAGATCTCCCTCGATCTGGCCACCGAGCGCTCCAGCCTCCAGACCCTGGCGGCCGCCGACCTCGGCTTCATCATCGCCAAGCAGGAAACCAAGAATCAGCTGCTGGTGGCCGACGGCGAGACCGCGGTCATCGGCGGGCTCACCGTGACCACGGTGGAGAAGCTCCGCTCGGGGATCCCGCTGCTCTCCTCGCTGCCGCTGATCGGCAAGCTCTTCAGCTTCTCGAGCACCCGAGAGAACCGCAAGGATCTCATTATCTTGGTCACACCGAGAGTGCTCGGCGACGGCACCGCCGCGGCGGTACCTCCGGAGTCCTGATCTCCAGCTGCTGCTGGTGATTTCCGGGGCCCGGTGAAAACCGGGCCTCGTTGTTTGTGGGGCAGAGCATGCGACTGCGCTTCACCACCGCCGGCGAATCCCATGGGAAGGCCCTCGTCGTCATCGTCGAGGGCCTCCCCGCCGGGCTGCCCGTCGCCGCGGCACAGGTGGATCAACAGCTCAGCCGGCGCATGCAGGGCTACGGGCGCGGGGCCCGGATGAAGCTGGAACAGGACCGGGTCGAGTGGCTGTCGGGCGTGCGGGCCGGCGAAACGATCGGCTCTCCCGTGGCGATGCTGGTGCGCAATCTGGACTGGGCCAATTGGGAAGACGTAATGGCGGCCGAAGGGACCCCGGGCGATTTGCGCCGCCGGCGGGTGACCCGTCCCCGCCCGGGCCATGCCGATCTCGTGGGGGTGCTCAAGTACGAGCGGCTCGACGCCCGCGACATCCTGGAGCGCGCCAGCGCCCGGGAGACCGCGGCGCGCGTAGCGGCCGGCGCCCTCGCGCGCAGGCTGCTCGAGGAATTCGGGGTGGAAATCGGCAGCCACGTCGTCTCGCTGGGCGGGATCCCCGCCGCGTCGCCCGACCCGCTCCCCGCCGTCCTGAACGACGCGGCCGACCGTTCCCAGGTCCGCGTGCTCGATGCTGCCGCCGAAGCCCGGATCGTGGCACGCATCGACGCCGCGAAGCAGGCGGGTGATACGCTCGGCGGCGAGATCGAAGTGGTCGCCCGCGGCGTGGTGCTGGGACTCGGCAGCCATGCAAGCTGGGATCGCAAGCTGGATGGCCGGCTGGCCGGGATGCTGATGTCGATCCCCGCGGTCAAAGGCGTCGAGATCGGCATGGGGTTCCAGGCCGCGCGGGTTCCTGGCTCCGCGGTGCACGATGCCATCGAGGCCGATGCGTCGGGGAGTCCGGCGGTCGATCCCAAGGGAGGGTTCCGCCGCCGCAGCAACAACGCGGGCGGGTTGGAGGGCGGGATGACCACCGGCGAGCCGCTGGTGGTGCGGGTGGCCATGAAGCCGATCTCCACCCTGATGTCGCCGCTCAAGACCGTCGACCTCTCCACCGGCGCATCCGCCAATGCGCAGAGCGAGCGGTCCGACGTCACCGCCGTCCCCGCGATGGGGGTGATCGCCGAGGCGCTGGTGGCGCTGGTGCTGGCCGATGCCATGCTGGAGAAGTTCGGGGGCGATTCGCTCGCCGAGCTGCGCCGCAACTACGATGGCTATGTGGCGGGGTTGGGCCGGCGCTGGAAGGAGCTGCAAAGCGGGGGCCCGGCGCCGGAGCCGTGAAGCGTTCTCTCATCCTGGTCGGCCTGCCCGGCGCGGGAAAGACGACGGTGGGCCGGCGCGTCGCGGAAATCCTCTCCGCCGACTTCACCGATATCGACGAGGAGGTCGAGGCCGAAACCGGGCGCTCGATCGCCGCGATCTTCGCGGAAGCCGGGGAAGCCGAGTTCCGCCGGCTGGAGCGCGCTGCGATGGATCGCGCGCTGAGCCAGCCTCCCCATCTCATCGCGGCCGGCGCGGGCTGGATCGCCCAGCCGGGAAATTTGGAAGCCGCCGCCGCCGCCGGTGCTCGCGTCCTATATCTGCGCATCGCTCCCGAGGTGGCCGTGGCACGGGTGGGCCGGGATCGGAGCCGGCCCCTGCTGGCCGGCGGCAACCGCTTTGCCCGGCTCCGCGCGTTGCTCGCCGAGCGCGGGGAGTGGTATGAGCGGGCGGACCTGGTGGTCGATGGGGAAGCCGCTCCGGAGGTGGTGGCGCAGAGCGTCGCAGCCAGTAGCGAGGAGCTTGCCGTCCCCGGCGACGCCGGGCCGGGTTAGACCGCGCGGACTCCCTGAGCCGCGGCGGTCTCATTCCGGACCAGCTCCGCGAACTCGAGGACGGTCGCCCCGGTAATCACGCCGTGCCCCCGGTCCAACGGCTCCACCAGGAAGCGCTGCCAGCGCTGCAGCTGTACCGGGGCCTCGAGCGCCTCCCCGATCCGGAAAGCCAAGTCGAGAAAATCGATGGACTCGGCTCCCAGGTCCTCGACCAGCAGCGTTGCGAGGGTGACCCGCTCCGCGGGAATGACCAGGGTCTCCGCGATGAGGCGGAGCACGAGCGGAGCGAGGTCTTCCTGGCCTACCAGCGGCGAGTCAGCAGGCATGCGTTCTGGCCTCCGAAGCCAAAGGAATTGCTGAGCGAGGCGGAAAGCGAAACCCGTCGCGCGACGTTGGGCACGTAATCGAGATCGCACTCCGGATCCGGCCGGTCCAGGTTGATCGTCGGCGGGACCAGGTTCGCGCCCAACGCCAGCACCGCGGCGATCAGCTCCACCGCTCCCGCTGCCGCGAGCAGGTGGTCAAGTGCGCACCCGTCAGCGGATTAGCCGAGCGGGCAGCCAGGTAAACGACGGAGAGTGGGAGATCGGGGAGCCCCGTTGGTATCATCCAGCATGGCAACGCTTGCGTCGGTCGTGATCGGCGGCGGACTGGCCGGCTGCGAAGCCGCCTGGGCGCTGGCCAACCGCGGCATCGGTGTCACCCTGCATGAAATGCGTCCCGCGGTGGGAACCCCTGCCCATCAGACCGGTCGGCTGGCCGAGCTGGTCTGCAGCAATTCCTTCAAGTCGGTGGAGCTCGGCAACGCCCACGGACTGCTCAAGGCGGAGCTTCGCCTGCTGGGGAGCCTGTTGCTCGAGTGCGCCGATGCCGCGCGGGTGCCGGGCGGGGCCGCGCTGGTGGTGGATCGGGAGGTGTTCTCCGCGGCGGTAGATGAGCGGATCCGCAGCCACCCCAATATCCGGGTTGCCGTCGGCGAGGTGAGCGAGCTCCCCGCGCCGGGGATCGTGGCCACGGGGCCGCTCACTTCGGAGCGGCTGGCCGCCGCCATCGCGGCGCGGCTGGGGACCGAGTCGCTCGCCTTCTACGACGCGATCGCCCCGATCGTGAGCGACGATTCGCTGGATCAGGCCGAGCTGTACCGCCGCTCCCGCTACGAGAAGGGCGACGGCGACGACTACCTCAACGCGCCGCTCTCCCGCGAGCAATACGCCGGCTTCATCGCGGCGCTCACCGCCGCCGATCAGTTCCACGGCCACGAGTTCGACGCGGTGCCCTACTTCGAGGGCTGCCTCCCCGTGGAGGAAATGGCCAAGCGCGGCGTTGACACGCTGCGCTTCGGACCGATGAAGCCGGTCGGCCTGGCGGATCCCCGCACCGGCAAGGAGCCCTACGCCGTGGTACAGCTCCGCCGCGAGGACAAAGCCGGCCAGATGTGGAACCTGGTGGGCTTTCAGACCCGGCTCAGGATTCCCGAGCAGCAGCGGGTGTTCCGGGCGATTCCCGGCCTGGCCAACGCCGAATTCCTCCGCTACGGCAGCATCCACCGCAACGCCTACATCAACAGTCCGGCCAGCCTGGGACCCGGCCTGGCGACGCGCGAAGGCCCACCGGTGTTCTTCGCCGGGCAGCTCACCGGTGTGGAGGGCTATACCGAATCGCTGGGCACCGGGATCCTCGCAGGGATCAACCTGCACCGGGTGCTTTCGGGCCGGCCCATCGCGGTGCCGCCGGCCACCACCATGCTCGGCGGGCTGTTGCGCTACCTGCGGGAGGCCGATCCCCGGCATTTCCAGCCCATGAACGCCAACCTGGGATTGGTGGACCCGCTTCCTGGCAAGGTCAAGAAGAGCGCTAAGCGCGCGGCGATCGCGGAGCGCGCGCTGGCGGAGTTCTCGGCGTGGGTGGGGACGCTGTGAAGAAGGCCGACCGCCTGCTGGAGGACTTCCTGGTCCACCTGGAGAAAGAGCGCGACCAGTCTCCGCACACCATCAAGGCGTATCGCCGGGATCTCGAGTGCTTTGCGGAATTCTGCGAGCGCTTCTACGGAGCGGGCTGGCGCTGGGCCCAGATCGATCGGCTCGGGGTGCGCGGATTCCTCGGCGAGCTCGACCGCCGCGGCCTGGCCAAGCGCTCGGCGGCGCGCACGCTGTCCGCCCTGCGCTCCTTCTATCGCTACCTGCAGGTGCATCACAACATCGCCAACGCCGTCGTGCGCGCGGCACGCACCCCCAAAGTCGACAAGCGGCTGCCCACCCACTTCCGCCGCGACGAGATGGACGCGCTCTTCCTCCACGCCGAAACCCTCGCGGAGAGCGGGGAGTTCACCGCGCTGCGCGACCTGGCGATGCTGGAGCTGTTCTATTCGAGCGGGCTCCGGCTGGCCGAGCTGGCCGAGCTGGAGCTGCGCAACCTGGATCTGCTCTCGGACCAGGTAAAGGTGCGCGGCAAGGGCCGCAAGGAGCGCATCGTCCCGGTGGGCGCCAAGGCGATCTCCGCCCTGCGGCGTTATCTTCTCGCCCGCGAGCTGGTGGCGCGGCGGCCCGGTGCGGACCGGACCGCCGTATTCGTCAATCGGAATGGCCGGCGCATCGGCGTGGGGACCGTACAGCGGCGCATGCATCGCCTCTTCGATGCGGCGGCCGGCGGCGGCCGGCGGGTGCACTCGCTGCGGCACAGCTTCGCGACGCATCTAATGGACGCCGGCGCCGATCTGCGCGCGGTGCAGGAGCTGCTGGGCCATGCGTCGCTGAGCACCACGCAGATCTATACCCACACGAGTGTCGAGCGCTTGAAGCAGGTGTACCGGCAGGCGCACCCGAGAGGAGGCTGAGGTGTCCACGTTTCACGGCACGACCATTCTCGCGGTCCGCAAGGACGGCCGGGTCGCGCTCGGCGGCGACGGACAGGTCAGCATCGGCGATACCATCGTCAAGGCCACCGCCAACAAGGTGCGCACCCTCAAGGGCGGCAAGGTGCTGGCGGGATTTGCCGGCTCGGTGGCCGATGCGCTCAATCTGTTCGAGCGGTTCGAGGAAAAGCTGGAGCGCTATCCGGGCAACCTGCCCCGGGCCTCGGTGGAGCTGGCCAAGGACTGGCGCAGCGATCGGATCCTGCGGCGGCTCGAGGCCCTGCTCGTCGTGGCCGATGTGGATCACAGCTACCTGTTGAGCGGCTCGGGCGAGCTGATCGAGCCCGACGACGGCATCCTCTCCGTGGGGTCGGGCGGGAACTACGCCCTCTCCGCTGCGCGCGCCCTCTATCCCAATCCCGCGTTTTCCGCGCGCGACGTGGTGCAGCGATCGCTCGAGATCGCCTCGGAGATCTGCGTGTTCACGAATCGAAATGTCACGATACTGGAGCTGGGATGAAGGCATCAGGCGACTAGGCTAATCGCCCAACCAATGACCGAACCCACTCCCCCTCCCGAGCAACCGCCGCTTCCCTGGCTGGAAGAGATGCCGCCGCGGCAAATCGTGGCGGAGCTGGATCGTTATATCGTCGGCCAGGCCCCCGCCAAGCGCGCCATCGCGATCGCGGTGCGGAACCGCTGGCGCCGCATTCAGGCCCCGGACCCGATGCGGGAGGAGATCACCCCTTCCAACATCATCCTGATCGGACCCACCGGCGTCGGAAAGACCGAGATCGCCCGGCGGCTCGCGCGGCTCGCGGGCGCGCCCTTCGTCAAGGTCGAGGCCTCCAAGTTCACCGAAGTCGGCTATGTGGGCCGGGACGTCGAGGGGATGGTGCGCGACCTGGTGGATGCGGCCGTCAACCTGGTGCGCACCGAGCGGGAAGACGAAGTGTTTCCCCAGGCCGAGGCCCGGGCCGACGAGCGGATTCTGGACTTGCTGCTACCGCCGCCGCCTCCCGCCACGGGGCCGAAGGAAGCCGAGCCGTCGGCCGAAGAAGAGAGCCGGCGTCGCTCGCGGGAGAAGCTGCGCGCCCTGCTGCTGGAAGGAAAGCTCGACGAGCGGGACGTCGAAATCGAGGTCACCCCGCAAGGCTACCCTCCGGTGGACGTGATGCAGCCGCCCCAGGGCATGGAAGGCACCGACTTCAATTTCACCGAGTGGCTGCAGCAGATGCTGCCCAAGGGGAAGAAGCGCCGGACGGTGCGGGTGCCGGAAGCCCGCCGGATCCTGGTGGACGAAGAGCTCAAGCGCATGGTGGACCACGACGACGTGGTGAACGAGGCCCTGGATCGCAGCGAGAACCACGGCATCGTGTTCATCGACGAGATCGACAAGATCGCGGGAGAGCGCAACACCAGCGGCCCCGACGTTTCCCGGGAAGGCGTGCAGCGCGACCTGTTGCCCATCGTCGAAGGCTCCACCGTGCAGACCCGCTACGGCTACATCCGCACCGATCACATTCTCTTCATCGCGGCGGGCGCCTTTCACGTCTCCAAGCCCTCCGACCTGATTCCGGAGCTGCAGGGCCGCTTCCCCATCCGGGTCGAGCTGGCCTCGCTCGGCGAGCAGGATTTCGTCCGGATCCTGACCGAGCCGGAGAACGCGCTGACCAAACAGTATCAGGCCCTGGTCGCGGCGGAAGGCGCCGTGCTCGAGTTCAGCGACGACGCCATTCAGGAAATCGCGCGGGTTGCACGGGTGGCCAACGAGCGCATGGAGAACATCGGGGCGCGCCGGCTCCACACCGTGATGTCGACCCTGATGGACGAGGTGTTGTTCGAGCTGCCGGAATGGCCCGAGAAGCGGATCGCCTTCGATCAGGCGCGCGTCAAGGAGCGGCTGAACAAGGTCCTGGGCGACGACGATCTGCGGAAGTACATCCTCTGAGCCGCTGCTAGCGCCGCCGGCTCGTTTTGACCGCGAGCAGGAATCCCACCAGCGCGGCCCCCAGCGCCGCCAGCACGATCCGCAGCCAGGTGAGCTTCACAAACCACAGCAGCGAAATCGTGAAGCCGCCGATGATCGTGGCGATCCCCAGGACCTTGCCGCGCAGCGAGATCGCGCGGTGCTCCTCCCAATCGCGGATCGGCGGACCGAAGCTGGGATGCGCCAGCAGCCTGCCGCGGAGCGCCGGGTTGCCGCGCGCGTAGCACCACGCGGCCACGATCATGAATACCACGGTGGGCATGACGGGGAGAAACACGCCGGCCACCCCCAGCGCGACCGAGACGTGGCCGAGCCCGACGTACAGCTTGCGGGTCAGCAACTAGGGCTTCACTGCCTGGCTCGCATCAGCTCGTGGCGGCGCGCCGGCCGGTTTCAGGTACCGATCGAGCCAGTGCAGCTCGTTGAGCATCCGGTGCACGTTGTTCCAGGATCCCGCGATCCCGTGGGGCTGGCCGGCGTACTGGATCACCTTCGCGGGCACCCCGTTCTTCTTGAGCGCCACGAACATCTGCTCGGCCTCCGAATAGGGCACTCGCTGATCGATCTCGCCGTTGATGAAGAGAGTGGCCGCCTTGACCCGGTTGGCGTAGCTGAGCGGAGACTGCCGCATCATCAGCTCCCTCGCCTTGGGATCCCAGGGAGTTCCGTAGAATTCGGTCTCCTTCGTCCTGGCGATATCGGCGGTGCCGTAGTCGCTCACCCAGTTCACGATGCCGGCGCCAACCGCGGCCGCGGCGAAGCGGTCGGGATATTGGGTAATCAGCCAGTTGCTCATGAATCCGCCGTAGGAGTGCCCCACCGTCCCGACCTGCTTGCGGTCGATCGGGTAGCGGGCGATGACATGATCCACGCCGGCCATCACGTCCTCGCCGTCCTTGTTGCCCCAGCCGCCCCAGGTGGCCCAGAGGAACTTCTCCCCGTACCCGGTGGAGCTGCGAAAATTCGTGGTCAGCACGAAATAGCCGTTGGCCGCGAAGTACTGCAGCTTGAAGTTGAAGTCGTAGCCCACCGCGCTGTGCGGACCGCCGTGGCTGAAGACGATCAGCGGATAGGGTCCGGCGCCAGGCCGGTAGCCGTACGGATGGTAGAGCCATCCCTCGACGGGAGTGCCGTCCTTGCTCTTATAGAGCAGCCGCTCCGGCAGGTCGAGCGCGATCTCGAGCGGCAGCGCGTCGAAGAAATGGGTGAGCCTGCGCTCGTTGCGGCCGTCGAGGTCGGCCGTGGAAATCTCCGCGGGGGCTTCCAGCCGGCCCACCAGGAATGCCATCCTGGTCATCGCGCCATCGAAGGAAAGCCCGCTGAGCCTCCGCTCGCCGGCAGTGACCTGTTCCACCGGTCCGCCGTCCGTCGCGACGCGAAACAGGTGCTGGGTGCCGCCGATCCCGCCGGTGAAGTAGACCTGCTTGCCGTCGCGGCTCCAGCGCACCGCCGCGGGGAGGTAGTCCCAGTCGGCGGTGAGCAGCCGATCGGCTCCGCCGGCAGCGGGCAGCACAACCAAATCGGTCGCGCCGCCGTGGTCCAGTTTGCGCGCGATGACCGCGTCGGTAGAGAGCTGGCGCATGGCCAGCACCCAGCGGC
Source organism: Gemmatimonadales bacterium (assembly GCA_036566495.1). GTDB lineage: Bacteria > Gemmatimonadota > Gemmatimonadetes > Gemmatimonadales > GWC2-71-9 > JABFSM01. The sequence goes on from DATCWE010000138.1 coordinate 16,341, forward strand.
CGTCCGGCGAATAGCTCGCGTCGGAGTAGTCGTAATCGAGGTCCCGCGAGAGCCGCCGCACGCTGCCGTCGAGGGCGACTGCCCAGACCTGGCCGTGCTCGTAGCGCAGCTCGTCGCGGTAGCTCGAGTCGGCGGTGAAGAGCAGCGCCGAGCCGTCGGGGCTCCATTGCAGCCCGCGGGGGCGGAGGCCCAGCCGGGTGAGCTGGCGCTCCTCACCCCCGCCGGTGGGTGTGAGAAAGACTTCTTGCGCCGGGTTCAGCGCGGGATCGGTGGGATTGGGGACGGGATAATCCGAGCCGTCGCGCTGGAATTCCAGCCAGTCGAACTCGCGGCCCTTGAAGCGCGCCTGATGGCGGAGCTCGAAATCGGAGCGGGCGACCCGGGGCGGCTGCGCTGGCGCGGTGTTCCGCAGCGTGGCGGTCCACTTCCCGTCGGGGCTCGCCACTTTGAGCTCGGGCCGTGGCCCGGACTCCAGCGGGGCGGCCTCCGGCGCATCCGGGGCCGCGGGATCGACGCTGAAGCTCCGGCCGGCCGAGACGAAGCGCAGCCGGCCGGTCTCCAGCCAGCGGGGATTGGTGGCAGGCGGGCCCGGCGGACTCACCCGGCGCGGCGACGCGCTGCCGTCGGCGGCAACCAGCCAGACCTGACTGCTGTCGCTGTTGGTCTCTTCGCTGTGACGGGTCACTGTGAAGGCGACCCAGCGGCCATCGGGTGAAAGCGTCGGGCTGCCCAGCGCCTGGAGACGGTAGTAGTCCTCGATCGCCAGGGCGCGCGGGGGCTGACTCGGTTGAGCGGCGGCACCGCCGCAAGGCAGCGCAACCAGCAGAGCGACAGATAGGAATCGCATGGTCCGGCTCCTCGCGTGGCTCGAGCGCTCCTGGTTTACCGATCCCCCCCGAATCCCAAAGCTAAACTCCTGATGGACTGCCGGATTCAGCACCTGGGTGCTACACTCTTATGCCATTTTGACATTGTGGACCCCACCCGAGGCGACCATGACCGAAGAGTTGAAGCGTACTCCCCTGGCCGACATCCACCGCGCTCTGGGTGGGAAGATGGTGCCCTTCGCCGGGTGGGAAATGCCGGTGCAGTACCCCACGGGCATCATCGCCGAGCACCTCGCGGTGCGCAATGGCATCGGGGTCTTCGACGTGTCGCACATGGGGGAGTTCGAGGTCACCGGGCCGGACCGCAACGCGTTCGTCAACCGACTCACCTGCAACGACGTGAGCCTGCTGGACAGCGGGGCGGTGCAGTACTCGGCGCTGCTCACTCGCGAGGGCACCTTCGTGGACGACTGCACCGTCTACCGCTTCGACGACCGCCTAATGCTCACGGTGAACGCCTCCAATCGCGCCAAGGCCTGGGAGCACGTCGTGGACCAGAAGCAGGCCGGCGCCGTGAACGTCCGGCTGCGCGACATCTCGGACGACACCGGGCTGCTGGCCGTCCAGGGACCCAAAACGCAGGAGAAGCTCCAGTCGCTGGCCGGCATCACGCTCGAGCGCATCGGCTACTACCGCTGCGAGCAGGGGAAGATCGACGGGATCCAGTGCTTCATCTCGCGCACCGGCTACACCGGCGAGGACGGCTTCGAGATCTATTGCCGCTGGCGGGACACCGTGGCCCTGTGGGAGGCGGTCACCCGGGTCGGCGCGGTGCCGATCGGCCTGGGCGCGCGCGACTCGCTGCGCCTGGAGATGGGCTACGCGCTCTACGGGCAGGAGATCGACGACACCATCACCCCGCTCGAGGCCGGGTTAGGCTGGATCGTCAAGCTCGACAAGGGGTCCCCCTTCCTGGGGCTGCAGGCCCTCAAGGCGCAGAAGGCGCGCGGCGTCACCCGCAAGACCGTGGGGTTCCGGCTGCACGGCCGCGGCATCGCGCGGCACGGCTACCCGGTGTGGCTCGGGGACAAGCCGGTCGACCTGGTCCGCAGCGGCGGCCAGAGCCCCTCGCTCGGCTACGCCATCGGCACCACCATGCTGCCGGCCGACGCGGCCAAGCTCGGCACCCGCTTCGAGGTGGAGTGCCGCGGCGAGCGCATCCCGGCCGAGGTGGTCCGGCGGCCTTTCTGGACCCAGGGTTCCGTGCGGCGGGCACCGTGAAGCAGGTTGCCCTCCTCGGGTACACCTGGCGGCGGCACTGAGCGGTGCCTCCTGTGAGGGTCGCAGTGCTGACGGTCTCCGACGCCGGCTCCCGTGGCGAGCGCGCCGACAGCTCGGGCGACCGCATCGCGGCCTGGATCGCCGAGCGCGGCTATCAGCCGGCGGGCCGCAAGCTGGTGCCGGACGACACGGTCGAGATCGTCCGGGCCCTGCTGGATTGGGCCGACGGCGGCGGCTGCGACGTGATCCTCACCACCGGGGGCACCGGGCTTTCGCCCCGGGATGTGACGCCGGAGGCCACCCGGGCGGTGCTGGAGCGGGAGGCCCCCGGCATCGCGGAGGCGCTGCGAGCCCGGGCCCTGCCCGCCTTCCCGCGTGCCGCGCTCTCTCGCGGGTTAGCGGGCGTGCGCGGCACCACCCTGATCGTCAACCTGCCGGGCAGCCCCGGCGGCGTGGCCGACGGCCTCGCCGTGCTGGAGCAGTGGCTGGAGCACGCGGTGGACTTGCTGCGGGGCCGGACGGAACACCGGTGAAGGGTGAACGCCGCAGGTTCTGCTGCCGGGTGCCGCTCGCGATCCTGGTTGTCCCGCAACCGGGCTCTCCCGGCGAGGTGCTGCGCTGATGGCTTCCCAGATCCTGCTCACCATGGCCGACCTCGAAACCGCGGTGCCGCTCAACGCGGCGCTGGAGGCGGCGGGGTTCACCACGGCGCTGGTCAGCCCGCTCGACGATGCCCCCGCGGCGATGCGGCGGGAGCACCCCGACCTGCTGATCCTCACCGGCGCGGTGCACGATCCGCCCGCGCTGCAGCTGGCCCGCCTGGCGCGCGAGTCGGAGATGTACACCCTCGCGCTGCTGGAGCCCACCGACTCCGAGCGCGGCGAACGGCTGTCCCGGCTCGGCGCCACCGCGGTGCTCAGCAAGCCGGTCAAGCCG
>DATCWE010000192.1:0-16453 GCA_036566495.1 Gemmatimonadales bacterium
CTCGCGCCCGCGAACGGCCCGCCGAGACCGCTGGATAGGAGGGCGCCCGGCGGCGCTCGGCGGCTCGCTCCGCCTGAAAAGCGGCCTGCAGATCGTCATCGGGTTCGCTCATGGCTTCATTCCTGCCAGCAGGGAGCGCAGCCGGGCCTTGCCGCGTTCATAGTGGGTGCGCGCGGTGCCGACCGGCATCCCCAGCACGTCCGCGGCCTCCTGCACGCTCAGCTCCTGATAGAACACCAGATGCATCATTTGATTCTGCCGTCTGGAGAGTCTGCCCAGTGCCGCCTGCAGTTGCTCACCGGCTTCGCTGTCGTCCGCCGGGTCATCGGCCAGCCTCGGCTCCCGCGCGAACCAGGCTTGCAATCGCGCCAGTCGCAGCCAGCCTCGGCGCCGCTGCTCCAGTGCGGTGAGCCGAACCACACCGAACAGCCAGGTGCGAAAACTCGAGCGGCCATCGAACCGGGCTCGGCCCGAAAGAATTCGCTCGTAGGCGTCGTGCAGCACATCCTCCGCTGCTTCGCGCGCGCCGAAGCTGCAACGGACCGCCCAGGCAAAGGCGTCGGAGTGCTCGCGTGCCAGCTCGACCTCGAGTTCATCACGATTCATCGGCACCCCGAGTACTCCATGGGTGTCCCGGCGGTGCTCGCCATAGGACACCCTATACTACCTTCCACGATGTTCATCGAGCTGACGGACGCCCTCCGCTGCACCGCGCCTCACCCGGAGTCCTTCCTGGTCTTACTGCCCGGGGTGATGGAGGGCCGCCAAGTCGTGAGCGGGGAGCTGGGCTGTCCGGTCTGCGGCCGCGTGGTGACGATCCTGAACGGCGTGGCCGACTTCGGCGGCGGCGTGCCGACAGATGGTCGCACTGCCTTGAGCGCCGAGGCCGTAGCCGCTTTCCTGGGGATTTCGGGGCCGGGCGGCTATGTGGCGCTGGTGGGGGGGGTGACGTCGCTGGCTGAGGCGCTCGCCGGACTGCTGCCGGATGTCGGGCTGGCGTTGATCAATCCGCGCCTCGATGTGAGCCCCGGTTCGGCCGCCGGGATTCTTCGCGCCGGCCGGCTTCCCTTGAGGGCGGGCAGCTTGCGCGGGATCGTGCTCGGCGCTGACCTGCCTGGTGATGGCGAATGGGTTCGTGACGCGGCGGGAGCGGTGTTGCCGGGGCTGCGCGTCGTGGGAGAGGGAGGGGACGTAGCGGAGGCGGTCGAGCTGTTGGCCCAAAGCCCTGTGTGCTGGGTCGGGAGGATAGCCCGCCGCGGCTCTCGGTCGAGTGAGGATGCCTTGTCCTAGTTTATGCCCGCGCTCAGGTTGGCCTGCAAGGCGCGCATCTGCTCGCGGTTCGGCCCGTACAGTCCAGGTGGTGTCCCCCCCGCCATCCGACAAAGCAGCACTAGTTGCCCGCGATGGTGGACGAGGTGCCGCAGCAGCTGGTCCCACAGGACTTCCCGAATCGTGAGCTGCCGACCGTCGAAGTAGGTGACCCGGCGATCGAGATCGTCGTCGGTCAAAGCCTCGAGCCGCGCTGCCGCCTCTTGGTGAATCCGGCGATAGCCGGGAGCAAGCAGGGCCACTTCCCGGGGCCGCCGAAGATTGGGAGGCTCATCCTCAAAACGGAAACGATTGTGCTCGATTGCGAAGCTAAGGCAGGCGTCGATTTCACTGAGATGCCACGCCAACTCTCCGATCGACCGGCCGCCAGGGTCCGGCCGGAAATCATACTGGTCGGCTGGGAGAGTCTCGAAGAGCATAATGGTCCTGGCGACCTCAGCATTCCAGACCGCCCGGAACATGTCCATCTCACTTTGCTTTGCCATGTCTGCCTCCTGCACTCTCGCGAGTGACGGCCTAACTAACCGTTCTACATTATCTAGGACCTCCTGGCTCTGCCAGCCATTGGCTCTGACCGACACGCCTGCCCGTCGCCGAGGGAACGAGATTCCTTCACTCCTAATTCAGCTTCCCTTAATCCGCCGAATCTTACGCTAATAGCAGGATCTTGGTAAACAAGTCGACCAGGGAGTTCGGCTCCCGGTAGGTGTGCCCCCAACAGGTTCCCCCCAATATGAGGCAACCCCAGATTCGCGTGGTGCTGATCGAGGACAATCGGGTCGCCTGCGATCAGCTCGCTGCGGTCCTGGAGGGGCAGCAAGCGAACGTCAAGGTCGTCGCAACCGCCTCCTGCGTCACGGCGGGGCTGGCTCAGGTTCAGAAGACCAAGCCGCACATAGCCCTGGTCGATGCCGATCTGTGCAAGAGTGACTCCCAGCTCTGTCTTGAGGGTGTCAGACAAATGGCACCCGAGACTCGGGTGATCGTGATGGATGTGTTGCCCGCCCGGGAGGACATCATCGGGTGCATCGCGGCCGGTGCAAACGGGTTCGTTCTGAAGGATGCGAGCGTGCGCGACCTCGTCGGGACCATCCAATCCGTTGCGCAGGGGAAGGACGTGGTCCCGGCCCCGCTCACCTCGGTGCTGTGGTCCCAGATTGCAGGTGAAGCGACCGCCCCGACCCCGCCCGGGCAGCGGCTCCCCGCCGTTCCCCTCACGAAACGCGAGCTGCAGATCACGCACCTCATCGCCGAGGGCCTCGCGAACAAGGAAATCGCCCAGCGAATCAACATTGCGACCCACACGGTCAAGAGCCACGTCCATAACATCCTGAAAAAGCTCGGCTTGCGCACCCGCCTCCAGATCGCCGTCCAGGCAGGGTGGGCGGACGATTGAGATCGCCCCCCCCTCGAACGATCGATACCCCCACCGAGCCGGGTGACGTACCTTCTACCGCAGCAACAGATCGGGTGAAGACTCGTAACGCAGAGGCGTATTCCATGCATCCGTGCCGCGGGATCCCCGGGTACCTGGCCCTCCTGCTGGTGGCAGCCTGCGGCGTGTCCCAGCAGCAGGAAGTCGAGCTGGGGGCCGGCGCGGCCCAGCAGGTCAGCGCGGAGCTGCCCCTGGTCCGCGATGCGGCCGTCGTGAGCTACATCACCACGCTGGGGAACCAGCTCGCCAGGGTCACCGACACCCGCAATCTGGCCTGGCATTTTACCGTCGTCGACAGCAAGGAAGTCAACGCGTTCGCGCTGCCGGGCGGCTGGGTCTACGTGAATCGCGGCCTCATCGAGCGGGCAACCAATATGAGCGAGCTGGCCGGCGTGCTCGGCCACGAGATCGGCCACGTCACGCTGCGGCATTCGGTCGAACAAATGCAGCAGGCGCAGGGCGCCAATACGGGGGTCGCGTTGTTGTGTACGCTCACCAAGGTGTGCCAGAGTGGCGCGGGCCAAGCTGCGATCGGAATCGGCGGGAGTGCACTATTCGCAAAATTCAGCCGTACCGATGAAGCCGAAGCGGACGCGGAAGGGGTGGCGACGGCGGTCAAGGCGGGCATCTCGCCGAGCGGTATTCCGGAGATGTTCCGGGTCCTCTTGAGCGAGCGCAAGTCCAATCCCGGCGCGGTGGACGCCTTCTTCGCAAGCCACCCCCTGGAGGAGGATCGCATCACCGCGACCGAGGCGCAGATCGCCAAGTATTCGGCCAGCCAGCTCCAGCGGTTGACCAAGGATACGCCGGCGTTTCAGAGTTTTCGCCGCCGGCTGCTGGCATTACCTCCCTCACCGAAGCCCAAGACGCCGTGACGCCCGGACCTATGGTGTGTCCGGTCGGCCGAGCTGACGGGCATCCACCCCGACGTTGGTGCGAACGCTGTCCCACTGCAGCGTGTTGAGCAACCTGCCCGTCGCGCTTTCCCGACTCATCGAATTCCGCCCCCCGCCGCCCCGCATCTGCGGCGACTCCGCTATCGACCACGAGCCGGCGCATCTGGAAGTTGTATTCCCAGGTGCGACCATCGAATCCCTCGGCGTAGGTGTGCGCACTCAGCGCGCCTTCGACGTAAGTCCCCCACATCCGCCGGGACGTCACCGCCAACACGCGATCCAGGCCGCCGATGGCGCGATAGTATCGCGCGCGAAGACCGAATCCACGGCAGCCTGCACCGGGGCGATCGGCGCGGCGGCACGCGGGCTCGCGCAGGCGGGGAGCACGCCCGCCAGGAGGCAGAGCGACGCGAAGCGGTGACACGACATGAGAGTTCTCGCTGGTTGGGGCCGACAGTCGTCGGATAGACAGCCTCACGCGATAGAAGGTTGCCAGACGACGGAGGAGTGGGGCTGGGCTGTTATCCTAGAGGTATGAGACGGAGCACGATCGGCGGCCTCATCCTGGCCGGGCTCGTCACCGGGAAGCCCCAAGGGCCGTTCCCGGTCGAGCTCGACGCAGGCGGATGCCGCATCGAGCGCGTCACTTCGGGCCGCGACACCAGTTACCACCAGTTCCACGGCCTGTCGCCGGACGGGCGCCGGTTGGTCGTCGGGTGGGAAACGCTGGGACCCGATCATCCAGCCCGCGGGGCGTTCCTGGTCGAGCTCCAGAGTGGTGCCCACGGCGAGCTGCCGGCTCTCAACAATGCAGCATCCTTCTCACCCGATGGGGCTGCACTGGTAAGCGGGTTTCAAACCGGTTCTCCCGGGCTCCGGACGGAGATCGTCGAGTACGACCTGGGTACGCACCAGCTCAAGTTCCTGGCACCCGACCCGCTTGGGGACTGGCTCCCGACCTACTCAGCCGACGGGGGTGCGATTGTCTTCAACTCGTTTCGTACCGGGGGCTCGGATCTCTATCGGCTCGATCGAAGCAGCGGCAATCTCGAGCGTTTGACCGACGATCCGCGCTATGAAGCGCATGCCCAGCTGTCCCGGGACGGGCGCCGGATCGTCTTCCACCGCCAGGTCGAGGGGGCGGACTATGCCGTGGAGATCCTCGACCTCGCCACGCGCCAAATCCGGGCAATCGCCAACACGCCGGCGGAGGAGGCCTATCCGGCGTGGTCCCCCGAAGCTGACCGGATCGTATTCAGCAGCGATCGCGGCCGGGCCGCCGGGGACGCGGACCTCTACATCGCGGACACCGCGGGCAGGGTCCGGCGGCAACTGACGGCGACGCCCGGCAAGGACACCTACGCCGATTGGTCGCCCGATGGCCGTTTCATCTACTTCAATTCCGGCCGTGGCCGCCGGCAAGGCACCGACGTCTTTCGCATCGCCATGCGCGGGGACGATTGCCGGCGATAGGCCGAACCTCTTCCGGAGCGAGTCATGAAGCACATCTGGGTGCTGCTTTGCCTCCTGTCCCCAACGGCGAGTCGGGCGCCAGCGGTTACGCCCCGGCCCTCGTCTCCGGCGCTCGCGGCATCCGGAGCATTCTTCGCCTTGTCCGTCGCGGACCTCGCCGCGAGTACGCGATGGTATGCCGAGAAGCTGGGCCTACAGGTCGTGATGCAGGTACCGCGGCAGGAGAAAACCGTGGTCACCGTGCTGGAGGGTGGGGGATTGATCGTCGAGCTGATCCAGCATGCGGAAGCGCAGCCAGCCACCGCGGACCGCGTTTTGACGCACGGAGTGTTCAAGGTGGGGCTGATGCTGGACAACTATGAGCAGGCGCTGGGCCTCCTGCGGGCACGCCAGGTGGCGATTGCCTACGGACCGTTCCCGGCGCAGGGACGGCAGCGGGCCAACGTGATCATCAGGGACAATGCCGGGAACCTGATTCAGCTTTTTGCGAAATGAGGGGCTCGCGGGCTGGTGCGCCGGGAAGTACTATTGGCGCATGACCTCCTCCCACGCGATCGTGCGCGCGCTGCTCATCGGGGGCGCCTTCCTGCCGGCCTGCGGAAAATCCGGCTCCGGCTCGGACTCGGGCGCCGGCTCCGCCTCGAGCTCAGGTGAGACCTACACGTCGGTCGGCAATGACGGCCTGACCATGGAGTTGAAGCCCGACGGCACCATCGCCATGTCGGCTCCCGGGGTGGGTGCCTCGAGCGCAACCTATGTCGTCGACGGCGAGAAAATCATCGTCACCCTCCCGGACCAGGCCATGAAACCGGTCCTGATTCGCGACGGCAACTGTATCGAGGACAACCTCCACATCTTCGGCCGGCTGTGCAAGGGCGGTAAGGCCGGCGAAGCGGCCAACGTGTCCACCCGCAACGTGCCCGCCACACCCTCCGGCACCTACATTGCCACCAACGCCGACGGCGAGTTCAGGCTCGAGTTCAAGCCCGACAACAAGCTCACCCTGTCCCTGACTCCCCCCGGCGGCGCTCCCGTCAGCAAAGAAGGCAGCTTCACCGTCGAGGGCGACAACGTCTACGCCACGCTCGACCAGAGCGAGCCCCTGGTGCTCAAGTACGTGAACGATGGCTACGAGAGCAGCTCGTTCGGACTGCCGATGCGGTTCGTCAAGCAGTAAGAAGTCACCGCTACTCGGCGCGCAGCGCCACGTTCGGATCCACCCGTGCTGCGCGCAGCGCGGGCGCAGCGGCCGCCGCCAGGCCGACCACCAGAAGCCCGCCCGCCACCAGCCCGAACACGACGGGGTCGCGGGACGACTGCTGGAACAAGAGCGACTCGAGCTTCGGCGCCACCGCAACGGCGATCAGCCCTCCCAGCACGATGCCGCTCAGGACCAGCCGTCCGGCCCGGGCAAGCACCCCGCCGAGAATGCGGGAGACCGGCGCGCCCAGGGCGATCCTGACTCCTAACTCGCGGGTGCGCTGGGCGACGTCGTAGGTCATCACGCTGTACAGGCCTACTGCGGCCACGACCAGGGCCAGCCCCCCGAACGCCACGAACAGCGTAGCCCCGAATTGCCACGAGCGCATCCGCGGGTCCACCAGCGCGCTCAGCGGCATGGCGGTGACGTAGGCTGCCCCCGGCATTTCCGCCTGGAGCCGGCCGCGCACCGCAGCGAGGTAGTCGTCCGCTTTTCCGTCGACCCGGACCAGCAGCACCGGATCGAGGCTGCCGTCGTACTGGGCCGCGGGGAGGTAATAGGTGAACTCGCGCGCATCGGTCAGAGAGCGGACCCGCATCTCCTCCGCGACGCCGATGACGGTGATGCAGGGGAGGGTGTCGCTGTTGAGTCGGAAGCAGCGTCCGATCGCCTCCTGCTTGGGCCAGAGCACCCGCGCCATGCCTTCGCTGACCACGGCGACCGGCGGGCCGCCGGTTCGGTCGGTGGCGTCGAAGGCCCGGCCCCTCAGGATGCGCGTGCCCATGGTGCGGAAGTAATCGGGGGTTCCGGCTTGCAGAATGAACCGGCCCAGCTTCTGGACCGAGTCCACTCCCGGCACGTAAAGGCCCCTTCCTTCATTGCTCCAGAACGGGATCGACGCCGCCAGCGTCGCCGCGCGAACCCCGGGAATGTTCTGCGCGGCGGCCAGCATCCGCTCCGTAAGCTCGCGCTGTCCCGCCTGGTCGAGGCGCACCCCCCGCAGATTGCCGCCGGCCAGCAGCACCGGTTCGATGTCGTAGCCCAGCCGAAAGTTCCGCACATGGCGCAGACTCCGTACGAAGAGGACTGCGCCGACCAGCAGGATGACCGAGAGGGCGGGCTGTAGCACCAGCAGCGCCGTGCGCAGCCGCGAGTGCTCGTAGCCGCGCTGCCGCGCGTCGATGCGGAGCGAACCGGTGACCGACCGGCGACCGGCTTGCAGCGCCGGCCCCAGCCCGGTCAGCAGCGCGGCCGCCAGGGTGGCGGCGGCGGTGAACAGCAGTGTCCGTCCGTCGGTAATGACCCCGGCATCGAGGTCGGCGGGCAGGAACCACGCCCGCAGCCCAGCCGCGCCCCATTGCGCCAGCGCAAGGCCCGCGGCGCCCCCGGTCGCCGCGAGCAGCAGGCTCTCAGTGAGCACCTGACCGACCAGGCGTGCGCGGCTGGCGCCCAGGGCCGCCCGCATCCCCAGCTCGGCGCGGCGGCTCACCGCGCGCGACAGGAGCAGGTTGGCCACGTTGGCGCAGGCGATCAGCAGCACGATCAGCGCCACGCCGCCGATCCAGGCCGCGACCTTGGCTTCCGGCCCCGCCTGCGGTCCCCGCCCGATCTGGAGCGGCCCCGCCTCGCCGCGCAGGTGCTGCGCTTCGGGGCTTCCCCAACCGGGATCCATGGCGGCCGCGTTACGCCAGCTTTGAGTGAATCCCGCGGTCAGCTCGGTCTCGGCGGCCTGCCGGCTGACCTCCGGCTTCCGCCGCGCCACCAGCTCGAGCCAGCTCCAGTTGTAGTTTCCGGAATAGCGGGGACCGCGCAGCGCATGCGCGTACGTGGTGATCGGGAGGTAGACTGCCGGAACCCCCTGGTCGGTCATGCCGACAAACCCGCGGGGAGCCACGCCGATGATGGTGCAGAGCGTGCGGTCCACCCTGAGAGTCTTTCCGATCACCTCGGCTCCGCCGAAGCGGGTTTGCCAGAACTCGTACCCCAGCACGACCACCGGCGCCCCGGCTGGAGGGGTATCCTCGGCGCGGGTAAAGAAGCGGCCTCGCACCGGCACGGCGCTGAACAGGTCGAAGTAGCCGGCGCTGGCCACCGTAACCGGCACCTCGCGGGCGTCGTCGCCTTCTCCCACGGCGAGCCGGCGCGTTTGAAATGCAATGACGTCCTGGAAGGACCGGCCTGCGGCGAGATCCCGGTAGGTCGGGAAGGCGAAGTTGCGATCGATGCGCACCTCGCCATCGCTCCCGGCCGAGTGCCGGTAAAGCCGGTGGACCGTCCCGGGATCTCGCAGGGTGGGTGGAGCGCGAAACAGCAGCCGGTCCACGATCCCGAACATGGTGGCATTGACGCCGATACCGAGCGCGAGGGTGAGCACCACACCCAGGGTGAAGGCCTTGCGGAGGCGGAGCGAGCGGGTGGCGAAGCGGACGTCGCGTGCCAGGTTGTCGAGCCAGCCGATGCCGCGCGCGTCCCGGGCATCGTCCTTGGTGCCACCCAGGGCTCCAAAATGGGCTCGGGCCAGCCGTTCGGCTTCCACCCGCGAAGCCCCCGCCGCGACGCGCTTTTCGACCTCGCGCTCGAGGTGAAAGCGCAGCTCGTCGTCCAGCTCCGACTCCATGGCCCGACGCCGGAACAGGGCGCGCAGCCGGAACTTGAGCTCGCTGGTCAGTCGATGGAACATCGGACCTCCGCGGACCGCTGGGTCAGTCCATGTCGAGCACCAGCTCGACCGTCCGGGTGAGGGTGGCCCACGCGGCCCGCTCCGCGGCGAGCTGCTTCCGCCCCGAGCGGGTCAGGTGGTAGCTCTTGGTGCGCCTATTGTTGTCGGAGGCGCCCCATTCGGCCGCGATCCAGCCGCGGCGCTCGAGCCGGTGGAGGGCGGGGTAAAGGGAGCCCTGCGGGATGGTGAGCGTGGCCTGCGACACCTGGTGCAACCGCTCCGAAATGGCCCAGCCGTGCAGGGGCATGAGCGAGAGCGTCTTGAGGATCAGGAGATCCAGGGTTCCCTGGGGGAGATCGAGCCCGCCGCTCATCATGCCGTCCCTTTCCGCTTCTACAAGAGAATACGCCTCCCGTTGTAGAAGTGCAAGGGGACGGTAATTTGCTGGCGCTCCGGCCTCAGGGCTCTGCGATTCCGTTGGGATGACGGTCCGCCACCAGGGCCAGCCGGATGTTGTGCTCCAACAGCGCCTTGAGCGCCGCCAGTACGAAGGAGAATCCCTGGGTGGAGTTGACCACGGCGTTGAGCACTCCCTCCTCGTCGCCAGTGAAGCCGGACTCCGAGATGCTCACGAACGTGGTGCCCTCCGTCTGGCGCAGGAAGCGCCATTCCACGGTAGTCCGTCCGCCGTATCCGGGCCATTCGATGACGATGCGCTGGTTCGGCTTGGCCACCGCCAGCCTGCCGCTGCTCTTGGTGAACCAGAAACGAGTGGTGATATCCGGGTTGATGAACGCCTCGAATACTTCCGCGACGGGCTTGCGGATGAGCATGGCGGTTTTCGATTTGGCCGCCTGCTGGAGCTGCAGCGTGTGCAGGGGGGGTCTCCCGCGTGCCGGTTCAGAGTGCACCTCAAAAAAAAGGTGACGAACCGTGGAGACTCCCCCGCACGGACTGCGGTCAGAGGATGGGCGGATCCGGCACGACGAGCTCTAGTTGGCCCGCACGACGAAAAACTGACCGTTGGTCACGACGAGATCGGCGTGGCCGCTCGCTTTCATGGTGCCCGAGAATTGGCCCATTACCGTGGTGGCCGTAATGCTCGTGAGAGTGACGGTTTGATTCGAGGTGCCACTTCCGATGCTCCAGACGGTTCCGCTCGCGTCCTCGTAGGTCAATTGCACCCCGACGACGGCGCCCAGATTGACGTTGATGTCGTATCCCGAATAGGTCTGCTCGACGATGGGAACGGCATCGAAGACCGTGATGCTGAAGTTCCTGCTGGCGTCGAACCCCGTGGCGATCATCAGGCGCTGGTTACCGGACTGGGAGAAGGCCGCCGTCAGCGAGGCCTGGGAAGTGAAACTCACCTGGCCGCCGGGCGTCTGGAAGCGGAGGTAATAACCGCCGCTCGTCCCCGTGGAGTTGCCGCCGCAAGCCGTCGCCAGCAGCCCCGCCAGAATCAGGCCCGCCACCCCGCTCCGTGTCATGATAGGTCCCCTGATCGATTGGTTCGTGTCCCTGCGATGCATTGCGCAAGAACAGGGCTCGGGCCGTCATCACCGCTTCAGCAACCCGTTCTTGTCGAGGAAGGCGATCACCGCGTCGTTGAATCGCTTGGGCTGCTCCATCATCAGGAAGTGACCGACTCCTTCCCACATCTGAAACTCGAGCTGCGGCGCGATGGCGCGGCTGCGCTGCTCGATGTCGGGGGGATAGGAGCGCGAGCCGGCTGCGATGACGAGGACCGGCACTTTGATCTGGTCGGGACCCCAGATCGTACTGTCGGCCAGCCCTTCCATGGCGCTGACCACCACGTGCTGGGGCGTGTTCAGGAAGGAGGCACGGATGCGCTGCTTCATCTCCGCGGTCGTCGCCGGGCTCGCCATCGAGGCCAGCATTCCGGCGCCGACGTTCTGGTAGTCGGCGCTTCGCAGCGAGGCGAGGAGACCATCCATCCTTTGCTGGTCGAAAAACGGCTGCAACGGTCCGTCGACGGCCACCAGGCCCAGGGTGCGTTCCGGATACTTGCGGTAGAACTGTCGTGCGACCGGGGTGCCCATGCTGTGGCCCACCAACACCGCACGCTGTACGCCGGCATCGCGCAGCACCGCTGTCACTCCGCGGGCGAACAGGTCCATGGAGTAGGTGAGCTGCGGCTTGTCGCTCTGACCGTGACCTGGAAGATCGATGGCGATGACCCGACTGCGTTTGGCGAGGTCGGGGATCTGATCCCGCCAGTTATCCAGATTGCAGGTCCAGCCGTGAATCAGGACCAGCGCTGCGGTTCCCTGGCCGTAGCTCTGGTAGTGGATGCGCGTGCTGTCGAGCAGTGCAAAGCGGGATGCCCCATCGGCTGCCTGCGCCCGCAGGGCGGTGGCTACCGTTGCCTGGAGCAGCGCGCCAAGCAGTGCCGCCACCGCCGTCACTCGATTCGTCATGGCCTCCCTCGCAATCAGGGCGTCCAGGATGGCATGGTTTTGACCTGTATCCACTACGACGCCACAAGCCGAGGGCACGCGCACTCGCCCCGGCCAGGCCCGCGGCGGTCTGGCGTGGCCCGCCACGAGGGTGCGCTGCCCGGAATTGCAGTGGGTCGCAGCGCCGTTTAAAATACTTGCGTACCCTGGGTCCAGTTCGGCTCCCTCGGTAGGACGAAGTTCGCCGGAACCGGAATCCTCCCTGCGCTGAACTCTGTTCCAATCCTCCCTGGAGGGGAATCATGCTCTCGGCGCGTACCATGGCGCAGTCAGCGGCGCTGCCGATGGTTCTGGCTGCACTGTCGACGGGCCCCTTGCGGGCCCAAACGATCGAGGACGGCGCGCTGTTGCCCAAGCGCGCGTTGCAGACGGGGCTGCTCTACGCGCGTGACAGCTGGAGCAATTACTGGGAAGGCGGGCTGAAGCGCGACAACGAGAACATCGGCACGGTTACCACCCAGAGCGTCACCTGGATGGCGGCCTACGGAGTCACCGACCGGCTGAGCGTGATGGCGGCGCTGCCGTACGTATGGACCCACGCCAGCCAGGGTCCGCTCCACGGCATGCGCGGCCTGCAGGACGTCACCTTCGCGGCCAAGTACCGGCTGCTCTCCACGCCGTTCACTGACCATGGGCGCCTGCGCGCCATCGTGGTCGGCGTGGCGGGCGTGCCCGCCAGCGATTACACCCCCGATTTTCTCCCCCTCTCCATCGGGCTTGCCAGCCGGCGCTTCTCGAGCCGTTTCACCCTGAACTTTCAGGCCCACGCCGGGTGGTTTCTCAACGGCTCGGCGGGCTATACCTGGCGGAACAAGGTCACCCTCGACCGGCCGGCGTACTACACCGACGGGCAGCTCTATCTGACCGATGAAGTGGCGATGCCGGCCATGTTCGATTACGTGGCGACGCTGGGGTATCAGCGCGGGCGTCTGTGCATTCCCCTCTCGCTGGCGCAGCAACGGACGCTCGGCGGAGGGGATATCCGCCGCCAGGATATGCCGTTCGTATCCAACCGCATGGACTTCGTCAGGGCCGCTGCGATGGTGATGTATACCCTGCCGGCGCCCCGGGAGCTCGGCTTCCATTTCGGGGCGAGCCGAATGCTGAGCGGACGCAACGTGGGTCAGGCCACGACGCTCACCGGCGGGATGTTCTACACTTTCCACCTCTAGTCGAGAGGAAGTTCTTTGCGCACGCTCTTGTATCGGCCCGCATTGCTGGCGGTCCTCTGCTGCACGGCGACGCTCGCCGGCTCGGGCTGCGACAACACGATCCAGCCGACGGAGCGGCTGCCGGCCCTCGAGCCCGCCAGCCTCGACGCGGATGCCGGCGGCTGGCGGATGCTGGTATTGAGCGGGCCCGGCCAGATCGCCGTCGCGGCTCCCGCCGCCGTGAGCTCTGACCCTTACAAGGCGGAGCTCGTCAGCATCAAGACGGCTCAGGCCAACCTCACCACGGCGCAGCGCAAATCTGTCGAGTACTGGAGCGGCGGAGGAGTGTTGCGCTGGAACCAGATCTTGCGCGAGCTGGTGGCGCGATTCAACCTGCCGCCGGCGCCGCGGGCGGACGGCAGCTATCCGCTCCCCGACGCCGAGAATCCGTTCGCTGATCCCCAGTTCCCGTTTGCGAACCCGCCTTACGCCGTGCGGGCCTACAGCTTCGTCACGGTGGCCCAATTCGAGGCCCTCAAAGCGGCGTGGTACTGGAAGTACCAGTTCAACCGGCCCTCACCCGCCCGCGTCGACGCCGGCATAGCCGCGCTGGCCCCGGTCAGTGACCTGCCCGCCTATCCGTCGGAAGACGCGGTCCTATCGGGTGTCACCGCCGAGATGCTCAAGCTGCTCTTTCCCGCCGCGGTAGAGGAGATCACCCTGAAGGCCGGGGAGCAGCGGGTGGCGGCGCTCCTGTCCGGCAAAGCGACCGCGAGCGACATCGCCGCCGGGTTGGCGCTCGGCAAGGCAGTGGCGGCCGCCGTGACCGGGCGGGCTGGTACCGACGGCATGAAGAACAGCGTGGGCAACGCGGCTTTGTGGCAGGCGTTGGCGGACGGCGCGATAGCGCGAGGCGAGATCCCCTGGATCAGCCAGGAGGTGCCGGCGCGTCCTCCGATGCTTCCGAACTTCGGCGCGGTCCAGGCGTGGCTGATGACCCCGACGGAAGTCACGACCGAGCGGCCTCCGCCTCCCCCTTCCACCGGCTCGGACCAGATGAAGGCCGAGGTGGCCGAGGTGCGGGCCACCGTCGACCATCTCACCCGGAAGCAGCTCGCCGTCGCCTACAAGTGGAACGACGGCGCGGGAACCTATACGCCGCCGGGTCACTGGAACGACATCGCGGCGGAGTACATCCGGGACGCGCGGATGAGCGAGGTGCGCGCCGCGCGGTCGTTTGCGCTGCTCAACATGGCGATGCACGACGCCGCAGTGGGATGCTGGGGAGTCAAATACCTCTACTTCAATCCCCGCCCGGGGCAGCTGGATCCCGGTATCAAGACGGTTATCGGGTTGCCGAATTTCCCGTCATACCCCTCGGGCCATTCGACCTTCTCGGCGGCGGCTGCCGCAATCCTGTCGCACCTCTTCCCGAGCGCGGCAGACAACTTCGCGGCCATGAAAGAGGAAGCGAGCATCTCGCGACTTTACGGCGGGATTCATTACCGCAGCGACATCGAGCGCGGGAAGGAGCACGGCGCTCGGATCGGAGGGTACGCCGTGCGGTTTGCCCAGCAGGACGGAGGCAACTGACCAGCCCAATCCCTGCGTCGGGCTGTCAAGCGGCGCAGGCGCAGGTGGCAACGAGCGCCGATCCACCCGCATGCCCGCCTCTTCAAACATGCAGACGTACTGGGCCAGCGGCGGCATTCCGGCGGCGGCGCGGCGCGCATCGAGCCCCGCCAGATCGGCGGTGGGCGCCAAGCGAAAGAGCCCGTCCTTCCCCGCGCTGAACTGGGTGCCGAAGCGCTGCGGCCTGCCTTGATGCTCCAGAACGCGGTCTTCGAGCATCGCGAGCTTCTCGGGTGAGATCTGGCCCGGCGGGAGCGCTCGGGCCAGCGCCAGCACTCGCTCCTGTAACGACCAGCTGTGCTGGACCACCAGCATCGCGGCATCCGATCCCGCCGCCCCCACCATCGATCTGGTGGGGAGGCCAAAGCGGTCAAGGATGACGCTCATTTCCGCGGCGAGCACCGAATCGAGGCTGGTCAGCCGGCGAGCGTACAGGGTGTCGCCAATCCTGGCGCCGAACTCGGCTCGGGGGGCCTGGTCGCGCTCGCTCAGCGAGAGCAGGACACGGCGGAGCGAGTCGTTGCTCCAGCGCAGGCCCGCTTCGCTCGACCAGGCGCGGCTGGCTCGCGCCCACGCCGCCGTGGAATCGAGTGGGGAACAGGAAGGCGTTTGACCTGCCGCGGAACCGAGCGGAGTCAGCAGTCCAAACACGACGGCCAGGCCGCGACGTCGCCTCGGGATCACGTTAGCGCCGCCCCGTCGTACGCCGAGACCATTCGCTTCGATGCACTCCGGCGGACGGTCTGCAAGTAAGTGGAAGGTCGCTTAGGCATGGGATAAAGGTATGTGGGCAGCTCAAGCTCGTCGCGCCCAGCGACGCCTTGAAGTAACGGCGAGCAGGAGCAGCGCCGGCACCCAGATCCACAGCAACTCATTGCCGATCGTTTCGAGGAGTCCCGCGAGCACCCCGTGATCGTGCGGGCCCGGGCCGGCGCTGATCGGCCGCCAGGGGGAAAAGTACCGCCGGGCCGTGAGCGGGAGGAAGAAGGCCACTCCCGCCCCATAGGTCGACAGGGAATCCAGAAGCCCGTGCGTGGCGGTCGCGAGCGCCAGCCCCGCCCAAAGGGACCGGCGTGAGGGTGAGGCTCCCTCCCGAGAAAGGACGGCCAGGGCGACCAGCCCGGCGAGGAACGCCGCGAAGATCAACGAGTGGGTCAGCCCCCGATGCGCCAGCCAGTGCTCGGGGGGCAGTCCGCGGTAGCTCCAGAGGTAATCCAGGTCGGGAATCGTGGCGCAGAGCGCGGCGAAGATCCAGTATCGCCTGGGCACCTTCACGGAGAAGAGCGGCGATCCGATCGCGATGCCGGCGACGGCATGGGAGAACGAAGAGGGCATGGGGAGTCAACTACCTTCCCGCGCTGCGAACCCTACTCAGCAGCACCAGGCCGAAGGCGGTCGTGAGCGAGATCCTGCCGTCCCGGACCCTGGCCGTTGCCCCCGAGTACGCATCCACCAGCTCGGTTCCGTCGGGGAACGCGTCGAAGACCGGGATGTTCTTGGCGCCGCTTGGCTGGTCGAGGGCCACCAGCACGCGATCGGTTTGCCCGCCTCGCTCGAGGGTGCGGCTGAAGACGTACGGCGCTTGCTGAAGCGTGCGATGCGCTCCCGCCCCAACGGCCGGATGCGCGTGGCGGAACCGGCCCAGTTTCCGCCAGTGCCGGAGAATCTCGGCCGTGCTGCCCCCGCGCTCCAGGTCGCCCCAGTTCATAAACGAGCGGAGATTGGCATCACCCTGCGTACCTGGCACGCGAAGGGGCCGGGCCAGCTCATCGCCGTAGTACACCTGGGCCCCGCCCGGCGCGAGGAGGAGCCGGGTCCCGGCGCCGTAGGGGTCCTTGCGATCCAGGTCGTAGGGCGCCCCGTCGTCGTGGGAGGTGACATAATTGAGGATCGCGACGCTGCGAAGAGCGCCTTGCTGGAGCGCCGACGCATAGCGCGTGAAGACACTGTCGAGCGATCCGGCGGCCTCCGCCTTGAATCCAAAATTGATGAGGGCGTCGTAGCCGTGCGCGAAGAAGTCCACCGAGCGGTCGCCGAAGTCGTAGGTCCGCTTCGGCCCCACCCCGAATCCGTAGACCTCGCCCACCATGTAGAAGGGCAGGTCATCCAGCAGCTGGCCAGGGTGGGCCCGCTTCCAGTCCGCGTAAGCCCGCTCGGCTTCGCGCTTGAGCTCGGTGCTCACGCTCGCTTCGAAGTG
>DATCWE010000293.1:0-5856 GCA_036566495.1 Gemmatimonadales bacterium
GAAGCCCTGCGGGCAGTCGCGGAGCGCTCCGGCCCGGCGGCATACCCCATCGTGGCCGACATGACCCGGCGCGAAGAGGTGCGCGGAGCCGTCGCAGCAGCTCTCGAGCGATTCGGCCGGGTGGATGTCTGGGTCAACAACGTCGGACGGGGGATAACCCGCCCGCCCTCCCAGCTCACCGACGAGGACCTCGACGAGATCATCCGGTTGAACGTCAAGTCCGCGCTCTACGGAACCCAGGAGATCCTGCCCCACTTTCTCTCCCGCGGTACCGGGCAGGTCATCAACATCTCGTCCATGCTGGGTCGGATCCCTCACGCCGTGCATCGGTCGGCCTACAATGGCGCCAAGCATTTCCTCAACGCACTCACCGCCAATTTCCGCAGCGAGTTTCAGCAGAGCCATCCGGGCATTCAGTTCTCCCTGGTTTCTCCCGGCGTGGTGCGCACCGAGTTCGGCCGCAATGCGCTGCATGGCGGCCCCGATTCCTGGCAGCTGCCCGACTCGCAGAGCGCCGAAGAAGTAGCCGCGGTGATCGCCGGGGTAATCGAATCGCGCCGGCCGGACGTTTACACGCGTCCCGGGGCGCACGATCGGGTGGTGCAGTACTTCGATACCCTTGGCCAGGATCCCTGAGCGGGGATGGCGACCTCGTTCAACCCTCGGTCCCTGCCTGCCTGCGCGAACCTTTGAGGAGATCCATAGATGCGAGCTCACCTTAGCCTGGCCCTCGTCGCGGTCACCGCTTCCACCTTGTCCGCACAGGTCCCGCGCGCGATTGGCGCCGATCCGCCGCGCGACCGCGCGCATCCGGCGCGCATGGAGGTATTGCATATCCCGTCCGGCGGGGTGCAGCTCAACGGCCTGGCCTACCTCGCATCCGGTGCGGGTGCGCACCCGACCTTCATTTTCTTCCATGGTCTGCCCGGGAACGAGAAGAACCTCGATCTCGCCCAGGCGGTCCGGCGCGCCGGATGGAACGCGATCACCCTCAACTATCGCGGCTCCTGGGGTAGCCCCGGCGTGTTCCGCTTTGGAGGTAATCTCGAGGACGCCGAGGCCGTGCTGGCGTTCGTGCACGATACCGCGAACGCGCGTCGGCTTGGCCTGGATCCGCGGCGCATCGTCCTGGCCGGCCACAGCATGGGCGGCTGGGTCACGGCGCTCACGGCGTCGCACCATCCGGAGCTGCTCGGCGCCATTCTGATCTCCGCGGCGGACCTTGGGCTGGTGGGATCGATGCCGCGCGACACCCTGACGGCCTTCATGGCCGACAACATGGAAGCACTCGCCGGCGTGACGGGGCAAAGCATGGCCGACGAGCTGCTCGCCGGGGCGGGGCATTGGCGCTTCGCGGATGCGGCGGCGGGGCTGGCGCACACACCGCTCCTGGTGCTGACCTCCGATGACGGCCTCGCTCCCCACAGCGATGCGCTGGTCAAACGGGTGCGAGCACTTGGCAACACCCGCGTCTCGAGGCTGCATCTGGCGACCGATCATTCCTGGTCCGACAAGCGCATCGCCCTGGCGAGTGCGGTGCTTGGCTGGCTGACGCGACGTCAGCGGTAGTGCCCGGTGGGATCACGATCCGAATACCTTATTCACCCCATGCTCCGCGTTCTCGTTCCCCGCGCCCAGGAATTCGGTATCCGGGAGTACCTCGAGCTGTGGGGCTCCGAGCTGGCGGAGCACCTCGCGCTGATCCACTACGAGGACCTCCCCGGCCGAACGCACCTGCCGTCCGGCACCTACATCCTCACCGCCTTCGACCAGCTCACCGCCGAGGGAATGCGGCTGGCCCACCACGTCGAGTCTCGGATCCGCGAGGCAGGTCCTCCCGGCAGAGTGCTCAACGCGACCGGCCGCACGCTGCGCCGGTTCGAATTGCTGGACGCGTTGTGGCGCCAAGGACTCAACCAGCACCGCGCGATCCGCGCCGTAGACTCTCCCGCGGGCCTGCGCTATCCGGTCTTTGTCCGCGAGGAGTTTCGCCACACCGGAGCCATCAGCCGGTTGCTGCGCAGCGAAGCGGAGCTCAGGGCGGCGCTCGCCATGGCGCTTCTGCGCGGTTTTCGGCTGGAAGAGCTCTTGATTGTGGAGTTCTGTGATACCGCGGACACCGCTGGAGACTATCGGAAATATGCCGCCTTCACCATCGGCCAGCGCATCGTGCCGCAATTCATGAACCGGGCCCGCAGCTGGATGCTGAGTCTCGGCGATACCCAATGGAGTCCCGAGATGATCCGGGAAGAACGGGCCTACCTAGAGGAGAACCCGCATCAGGATGCGCTGCGCAGGATCTTCGCGCTCGCGGGGGTCGAGTTCGGTCGCATCGACTACGCGCTCAGGGACGGGGCAATCGAAACCTGGGAGATCAACCTCAACCCCACCCTCGCGCGCTATCCCACCCTTCCGGGCGAGCTGCACCAGCTCCGCGAAGGGACCAAACACGCGTTCTACCGGCAGTTCCTGACCGCGATCCGCGAGCTGGACCAACCGGTCCCAGCCGCCACCCTCCCCATTGCGATGGGGGCCGACCAGCCGCCCTCTGGCCCGTTGATTCGGCCGGAGCACCGCGAGCGGTGGCCGTCCGGGCTGGTGCGGGCCGCTCGCCCTTTGCGACCGCTGCTCGAACCGGTGCTTGAACTTGCCGCCCCGCTGATCCTGGGCCTGTTTGCCCGCCGGCGGGCTGCCGCATAGCCGGTAGTTCTCCTGCTAAACTTCAATCGCGCCCTGTCCCTCGAACCGGCTCGCGCGCAGTGTGCTTCAGGACCCTTGAGGGAACGGATCCATGAAGAGAATCGGTGTACTCGGCTCCGGCGCAGTGGGACAGACGCTCGCGGCAGGGTTCCGTCACCACGGCTACGAGGCGCGGATCGGCAGCCGCACTCCCGGCAAGCTCGCTGACTACACGAAGGCTTCGGGCATCGAGGCCGCCACGTTCGCCGAGGTAGCGGAATGGGGCGAGCTGCTCGTGCTCGCGGTGCATGGGGCGGCAGCGGAAACCGTGCTGGGCCTGGCAGGCCCCGCGCACCTTCAGGGCAAGGTGGTGATCGACACCACCAACCCGATCGCCGACGCTCCGCCTGTCGATGGGGTGCTACAGTTCTTTACCGGCCCCAACGATTCCCTGCTCGAGCGGCTGCAGGCGGGCCACCCTGAGGTGCGCCTGGTCAAGGCCTTCAACAGCGTCGGCAACTCCCGCATGGTCAATCCGTCCTTCGCGGCCGGCCAGCCGACCATGTTCTACTGCGGCAACGACGCGGCCGCCAAGGTCGCGGTGGCGGCAATCCTCGAGCAGTTCGGTTGGGAGCCGCTCGATCTCGGCAGCGCCCTGGCCGCGCGAGCCATCGAGCCGTTGTGCATCCTCTGGTGCATTCCGGGTTTCCGGCAGAACAGCTGGACCCACGCGTTCAAGGTGTTGTGGGATTGAGCGCGGCAGTGATCCCCTTGGCTCGGCGGGTCAGCCTGGTACACGTGGTGGCCGCGGTGCTGCTCGCGATGCATGCGGCGCTGGCCTGGTCCCTCCGAGCCCCTTCGATCACCGCCGGCGCCGACGACGCGGTGTACCTGATGCTTGCTCGCGGCCTCCGGCACCTCTCCTACCACAATTCCTGGATCATAGGTGCGCCCCCCCAGGCGCAGTATCCGCCCTTCTATCCCGGCGTGCTGGCGCTCGCCGGAACCGTCTTCGGGAGCGGACTGGACGTGGCGCTCGGACTCAACGTGCTCTGCTCGACCGCCGCGCTGGCGACCGGCTTCGCACTAGTGCGGCGCTGGTCGGAGCCACTCGCGTTGTTCGGGCTCGCTGCCGCCGCCGTCAACCCCTGGCTGGTGCTCCTGGCTGGGCTGGTCGCGAGCGAGCCGCTCTTTCTCTTCCTCGTCATGCAAACGCTCTGGTGGGCTGCGCGACCCGCCCCGTCCGCCCGAACTCGCGCCGTGGCGGCCTCGATGGCGATCGCCGCGACCCTGACGCGGATTATTGGGGTCGTGCTGGTCGCCGCGCTTCTCGTGGAGTGGCTGCTGCAGCGCCGCCTTCGCACCGCCGCCATCTTCGCGACCGTCGGCGGAGCGCTGATCGGCGCCTGGTTCGTGTGGGTGCTCATGGCACCCCGAGGACTCCCGGGGCAATCGTACATCGCGGACGCACTGTTCCCGGGCGCGGTAGCGGTCGTTGCGACGCCGCCAACGGATTCGAGCCCAAACACCGTGGCGCCAGACCCGGCACGAGCGTCCCCGCCCGCTCCGCCGCGAGGGTCCCCGCCCGCGTCTGTGCACCCGCCCCCCGCCAGTTCCCGCAGCCTTCCTTCGATCATCGCCCGGCGGGTCTGGCGGAATGGGCAAACCTATCTCTCGGCTGGGGTCTTTTCGGCCCTGGCCTTGCCGGTCACCAGGACCACTCGGTGGGACAACTGGGGCTGGCTGGCCGCCCTCGCGGTGCTCGGGATCCTGGGGATTATCGAGCTGACCAGGAGACTGCGGCCGGCAATATTGTTGCTTTTGTGCTACGCCGGACTGCTCCTGGTGTGGCCTTACTCCCTCGACCGGTACCTTGTCCCGCTGATTCCCCTGATCCTGATCCTCCTCCTCCTGGGAGGGCAACGTCTAACCCGGAGCTGGGAAGGTTTCGGGCGATGGCTGATCCCGGCGTCGCTGACCGGAATCCTGGTGGCGTCCGGTTTGGCCGCAAACTCGGCGAGGCTCACCGCCGCCGCGGCCTGTGATCGGGCCTCGCCGTTGCTGTCTCCCGGCTGTTTTGGACCCGAGCAGCGGGCGTTCTTCGCCGCCGCACTCCAGGCGGGTCGCGAGGCACCAGCAGGCGCCGTGTTCCTGAGCCCGAAAGCACCGACCCTGTTTTACCTGACCGGCCGGCGCTCGGTGGATGTCTTCCATGCGCTGCGTCTGTCGCCCGACAGCCTGCGCGCGTATCTGCAGGCCAGCGGGGTGGAGTACATCGTGCTCAGCCGGATCCACCTGGATCAGCGATGGATCGCGCGCACCCTGCAGGCCTTGTGTGCGGAGTGGAAGCTCACAGCGGATTACCGCGAAGGAGGTGCCTTGCTGCTGGAGCACGTTTCCAGCGAGCGAGGCAGCGCCGAGCAGCGCCGAGCCAGCTGCGAGGCGACCTCCCGCCTGGCGGCTGGTCCGTGGTGACGACGGTTTATCCTGGAGCGGACCCTCGCAACTCTCGCTGCCGCCGATTCAAGAGCGCCAGATCGTAGGGCGCCGGATACCGCCAGGTTTCGCTCCAGGAGAGTAGCAACGAGATCCCGATGGCCAGCCCCGCAAACACCCACAGCCGCGGCGCCAGCCCGCCGTGCCGCCAGATCCCCAATGCCGCGGCCAAGGCCACCACCAGAGCGACGGTGAGGTGGGCTGGCATGAGCAGCCGATGCGGGGGTTCCGCCGCGCGCTTCGGCGTGATCGTGTAGCGGACCTTGCGATGCTCGACGACTGAGAGCAGGGCGGCCACCTGGTGCGGCCATTTGGCCACTTGGAGCAGCTGCGCGCGGCAGTGAAAGCCTCGCTCGCGCTCGGGGTCAAGATAAAAACGTTGCCGAAAACGGTTGGCCAAGCTGCGCTCCCGAGGCGGACCCCGCTAAGATTCCGAAGTCCCCATGTCCATCGAACGCCTGCACCCCGCCGTCCGAGCCCTGCTCGCGCAGGAAATTGCCCGCGCGGGGGGACGGGAGGTGTGTTTCGTCGGTTCCGTGGACGAGAACGGGACGGTGGTCGAAGCGCGGCCGGTTGCCCGAGGCACCGCCGATGAGGTGTTGGCGCTCCCGGGCGTCGCCGAGCGCGGTCAGCTGGTGCTGCACAATCATCCGGGCGGCAACCTCGAGCCCTCGGTGGCGG
>DATCWE010000367.1:0-2614 GCA_036566495.1 Gemmatimonadales bacterium
GGGAGCGGCAGCGGAGCGAGCCGCTCCAGCCGCACGTCGGTGGCGACTTCGTGCCGCTGCTCGAACTCGTGCACGTGGCGAGTCACGGCCGCCGCGAGGCCGACATCGTCGAGCGTGCTGGGATGGAGTCCCCGCGAAAGGCGTCCCACCTCTTCCAGCGTCTGGGCGACGGTCTCCCGCAGCCGGCGAGCCAGCTCGGCCGCCTCCCGGCGCGAGCGGGAGGTCTCGATGGTCCGCAAGCCCACGAGCAGCGCGGTGAGCGATTGCCCGGTTTCGTCGTGCAGCTCGCGGGCGATCCGGCGGCGCTCCTCGTCCTGGGCGCTCATCACCTGCTCGATCAACCGGCTGCGGAGGTCGTCGTGCTGTTTGCGCTCGCTGATATCCCTGATCACTCCGACGACGCCGATGGGCAGGAGACCTCCCTCCGCATGCAGCGGCGCGAACGACACCGCGACGGGTACTTCGGAGCCGTCGCCGGCCAGCAAGCCGAGGTCGCCGCGCGCGTTCGCTCTGGTACCCTCCTCGCGCAGCGCGGCGAACCGCTCGAGTTCCACCGGCTGCACGAAGCGGCTCAACGGCACCCCGACGACTTGCGCGAGCGGGAGCCGCACCATCGCAGCGAAACGCCGGTTGCAATAGGCGATCACGCCGTCGCACGACAGGGTCACGGCACCCTCGTTCATCTGGTCGAACAGGACGCGGTAGGCCAGCTCCGCTCCAGCGAGGGTAATGACGTGGTCCCCCTGGTTCCGTTCGACCACCAGGGCATCGACTTCTCCTTCCCGGATCGCGCGCAGGGCCTCCTCGGCGGCCTGGAGCCGGTTGCGGAAAGCCGAGCTGTCGATTCGAGGCAGGCGCGAGGTGGTTCGCTTCCGGGTCACCGGGGGCTCACCGGCTAGGCGCGACGCTCAAGGGGAAGCACATCCAAGCCGACCAGCACGCGCTCCTCGTTGGAGAGGTCACCGATGACTCTGCGGATTGGGGGCGGCAGTTTGCGCACCAGCGTAGGGATGACGACGATTTCATCCCGGCGCGCCAGATGCGGCTGGTTCAGGAGGTCGACCACCTGGATGCGGTAGCGGCCAGCGAGGTGACTCTCGCACAAGCGCTTCAGGTTGGAAAGGGCCGCGATCGATTTGGGCGTCTGCCCGGCAACGTAGAGCCGCAGCCGCAGCGTCCGGGGCGCCGAGCGCTTCACGCGCGCCCGCGCTTCGGGCGCGGGGCAGGGCTGCCCGTGGTGCGTCGCCGTTGCCGGGCTCCCCGGGTCGATCCGATCGCCACACTGCCATCGGCGCGGCGGCTGACTTCCACCAGGGTGATGCCGTGCTCGGTCATCACGAACTCGCGCACCTGGTTGGAGTGCGCCATCCCGCGGGCTTTGACGATCTGAATCACCCGGGTGCGCTCGCCGTTCGCTTCGGGATTTCCCAGCAACATCCACACATCCATCAGCGAGGAGACTCCGAGGTCGGTCCGCTCGGCCGACCCGTCCCCGTCGGTCAGGGAGGTGAAGAGCGAGGAGACCTGGCGGACCTTCATGAAATCGATGAGCCGGGCGAGCATCGCCTTCACTTGCATCTCGCTGCCGACCGCGATCAGGTTGGTGACCGGGTCAACCACGACTACTTGAGGTTGCCAATCCGCGATGAGCCGGTACATCGCGACCAGGTGCGCTTCGAGCCCGAGCGCCGTCGGGCGCTGGGCGTGCACCCGCAGCAAGCCGCGCTGGATCCACGGCTCGAGGTCCACCCCGATCGAACGCATGTTCCGAGCGATCTGGCTGGGAGACTCCTCGAAGGCAAAGTAGAGGCAGCGCTCGCCTCGCCGGCAGGCGGCCTCCGCAAACTGCGCCGCCAGGCTGGATTTGCCGGTGCCCGCCGTCCCGGAGGCGAGCACGCTGCTGCCACGAAAATACCCCTCCCGCGCAAACATCTCATCGAGTCCGGCAACCCCGGTGGACAGGCGGGCGGTAGGAGCCTCGTGCGCGAGACCCAGCGAGGTGATCGGCAGCACGGAAACGCCGTGGTTGTCGATGAGGAAGGGCACTTCGTTACTGCCGTGGGCCGAGCCGCGGTATTTCACGACGCGGAGGCGTCGGGTGGTGCTCTGCTCCAGCACCCGCTGATCCAGCAGGATCACGCAGTCGGAGACATACTCCTCGAGGCCGTGGCGGGTCAGCTGATCGGCATCGCGCTCCCCCGTGACGATGGCGGTCACGCCCTTGGTCTTCAGCCAGCGGAACAGGCGGGCCAATTCGGCGCGCACTACGAAGCGGTCGGAGAGCCCGGAAAACAGCATCTCGATGGTGTCGAGTACGACCCGCTTGGCCCCAATCGAATCGATGGCGTGGCCCAGCCGGATGAACAACCCCTCGAGATCGTATTCACCGGTCTCCAGCATCTCGGCGCGCTCGAGGCGCACGTAGTCGAGGAGGAGCTGCCGCCGGGCGCGCAGTCGAGCGAGATCGAATCCCAGCGAGCGAGCATTCTGGACCAGGTCGTCCGTGGTCTCCTCGAAGGAGACGAAGACGCCCGGCTCCGCCTGGTCGACGGCACCGTGCACCAGGAATTCCAAACCGAGCATGGTCTTGCCGCAGCCTGCACCGCCGCACACC
>DATCWE010000391.1:0-3654 GCA_036566495.1 Gemmatimonadales bacterium
GGCGGGGGCGGTGCCCGCCGCGGGCCGCGAGCCGCCGGCGCAGCCGGAGAGGGCCAGGAGGGCGGCGGAAACGGCAAGCACTCTTGACATGGCCTCTCCAAGTTACCCGGGGGCACCGCGCTGCGTCGAGCCGCGGCCTTCCGGCCCCTCCGTGGGCGCGGCTAACTTCCCTGCCGTCATGAAACCACCCTCGCTCACCATCGGCATCGAAGAAGAATACCAGATCATCGACCCCGAGTCCCGGGAGCTGCGCTCCTACATCACGGAAATCCTCAAGGACGAGTCGCTGGTCCTGGGAGAGATCAAGCCCGAGCTGCACCAATCGATGGTGGAGGTGGGCACCAAGGTCTGCCACAATCCCGCGGAGGTGCGCGCCGAGCTGGTGCGGCTGCGCCGCCTGGTCATGGAGCTCGCCGCGAAGAAGGGGCTCAAGGTGGCCGCGGCCGGCAGTCATCCCTTCTCGTCCTGGATGGACCAGGAGATCACCCCGCTGGAGCGCTACATGGGGGTGCGGGAGGACCTGCAGGACCTGGCCCAGGCTTTGCTGATTTTCGGAACCCACGTGCACATCGGGATCGAAGACCGGGAATTCCTCATCGATGCGATGAACGTGGCGCGCTACTTTCTGCCGCACGTGCTGTGTCTTTCCACCAGCTCGCCCTTCTGGATGGGCCGGCGCACCGGGCTGAAATCCTATCGCAGCGTGGTGTTCCGCTCCTTCCCGCGCACCGGGATTCCCCGGAGCCTGGGCAGCTGGAGCGAATTCGAGGACACCGTCAACGTGATGGTGGAGACCGGCTCGATCCCCAACGCGAGCAAGATCTGGTGGGACGTGCGGCCCAGCTGGAGCTACCCCACGCTCGAATTCCGGATCTGCGACGTGTGCACCCGGGTGGACGAGGCGGTGTGCATCGGCGCGATCTTCCAGGCCATCATCGCCAAACTGTGGAAGCTGCGGCGGGACAATCTCTCCTTCCGGCAATATCCCGCGGTGTTCATCGAGGAGAACAAGTGGCGCGCGCTGCGCTACGGGCTGGACGGCAAGCTGATCGACCTGGGCAAGCAGAAAGAGCTGCCGGCGCGCGAGCTGATCCGCGAGATGCTGGAGTGGTTCCTGGACGACGTGCTGGACGAGCTGGGCAGCCGGAAGGAAGTCGAATACGCCTACACCATCCTGGCCGAGGGCACCAGCGCCGACCGGCAGCTGGCGACCTTCGAGCGCACCGGAGACCTCAAGGCGGTGACCGACCAATTGATCCGGGAGACCGAAGCGGGAGTGCTCGGGTGAGGCGTCCGCTGATCGGCATCCCCACCCAGACGCTGCAGGCCATCGACGGGATCCCCGAGGGCCTGCCGCATTCGTGGGTGATGAACTCGCGGTATTACCTGGCCGCCGCCGAGGCGGGAGCGGTGCCGGTGATGATCCCCCTCTTCGACGAAGACTTCGACACCCTTCACGCGGCCTACCAGCGGCTGGACGGTCTCCTGCTGGCCGGCGGCGTGGACCTCGACCCGGCCGGGTTCGGCGAGGAGCGGCACCCGCGGCTGGGCCGCACCGATCGCGCGCGCGACGTGGTGGAGCTGGCGCTGGCCAAGTGGGCGATCGCCGACCGGAAGCCCGTGTTAGGGCTCTGCCGCGGCCACCAGGTGCTCAACGTGGCGCTGGGCGGCACCCTCTGGCAGGACATCGAGGCCCAGGTGCCCGAGGCCATCAAGCACGATTACTTCCCTACCGCCGGCTACGCCCGCGATTTCCTGGCGCACGAGGTCGCGGTCGAGCCGGGGTCCCGGCTGCATGCCGCGTTTCAGGCGCCCAGCGTTTCCGTCAACAGCATGCATCACCAGGCGGTGAAACAGCTCGCACCGGCGCTCCAGGCGTCGGCCCACTCGAGCGACGGGCTGGTCGAGGCGGTCGAATCGGGCAGCGAGCACTTCCTGGTCGGAGTGCAGTGGCATCCGGAAGTCTTCGAGCAGAGCGACGCGGGCACCCGGCGGCTGTTCGCGGCGTTCGTGGCGGCCGCGGCCGGCTTCGGCGCGGTGTAAACCGATGCGGCTCCTGGCCGGCGCGATGGTGCTCTGCTGCGTGGTCCAGCCGCTCGCGGCGCAGCAGCGCAAGCCTGAAGCGAAGCCACGGCAGCGGGTGGCCGGCAAGCCGGTGATCCGGCTGTGGGAAGCGGGCGCGCTGGCGGGTCTCACCGCGGGCGCCATGGTGGTCGACCGGAGCGTCCGCCATGCGATTGTCCGGGATACCTCAGTGCTACCCAGTGTCCTGGTACGAGCCGGCGACGCCTTCGGCAACATCGTCTACGTCTATCCCGCGCTCGCGGCGGGTACGCTGGCGGGCCTCGCCCTCGGCAACGATGGTCTGAAGGGCGCGAGCTGGCGCGCGCTCCAGTCCACGGCGCTGGCCGGTGGAGCGGCGCTGGTGCTCAAATCGGCAATCGGTCGGAGGCGGCCCGACGTGTCTCCCAACAGCGCCTTTGTTTTTCGCCCCCTCTCCTTCAAGAACAACTCGTTTCCCTCCGGCCACACCACGATCGCGTTTGCGCTGGCCACCTCGCTCGCGACCGAGACCAAAGGCAAATGGAGCGACCTGCTCTTCTTCAGCGCAGCGAGTCTGACGGGGTTCTCCCGCATCAACGACGACCGGCACTGGCTCTCGGATGTGGTATTCGGCGCGGCGGTGGGCATCGTCTCGGCCCGGGTGGTGCATCGCTGGCACCGGGGCTTCGTAGTGACTCCCCAAGGGGTCGGGCTGAGCCTGACCTTCTAGCGCGCTTTCCCATGCAGCCCCGTGGCGCGGTGCTGGCGCTCCTCTGCCTCGCGCAGCCCCTCGCCGCTCAGAGTTCGGCGCGGACCCACCCCGCCATCCGGGGATGGGAGGCGCTCGCCGTGGTGGGGCTCACGGGGGGCGCCATGATGATTGACCAGCGCGTCCGCCATGTCCTCAAGCGCAAGCCCAAGCAACTTCCCGGCTTGCTGATCCGCTCGGGAGACCTGCTCGGCAACGTGCGCTACGTCGGCCCCACCCTGCTCGCGGGCACCCTGAGCGGGGCAGCCCTCGGTTACGACGGTCTGGAAGGCGTCAGCTGGCGCGCCCTCGAGTCCACCGCGCTGGGCGCGGCGGTCACCCTGGTCCTCAAATCGGCGGTCGGGCGCCGGCGTCCAGATGTCGCCCCCAACACGCCGTTCTCTTTCCGTCCCTTGAGCTTCAAAGGCAACTCGTTCCCTTCCGGCCACACTACCATCGCCTTTGCGCTGGCCACCTCGCTGGCCAGCGAGACGAAAGATCACTGGAGCGACGCCCTGTTCTACGCCGGGGGCATGTTGACGGCCTTTGCCCGCATCAACGACGACAAGCACTGGCTTTCGGATACGATCGTCGGCGCGGCAGTCGGCATAGTATCCGCGCGCCTGGTCCAGCGCTGGGAGCGAAAATCCCCGGCCGGAACTCCCCTCCCCCTCCTGGCGGTGCGCTTCTCTTTCTAGGCTCCCTGACCCAGGTCGTGCGGCCGAAGAGCCCGAAACGCGTCCATTCTGGGTCCGCGCCGCTTTCGGCCGCGGCACTCAACGGAGGCGGCATGGATATCCTCACCTGGCTCATCGTGGGACTGATCGCCGGCCTGCTGGCCAGCTTTGCCATCGGCGGGATCG
>DATCWE010000427.1:0-5067 GCA_036566495.1 Gemmatimonadales bacterium
GTCGGAGGGCGGTGTTGGGATCGACTCGCGCGGCGCGCCGCGCGGGAATCCAGCTCGCGAGGGCCGCCACCGCCAGGAGCGCGAGCGCCGCCGCGCCGAGCGTCAGCGGATCGCCGGCCGACACGCCGAAAAGCAAGGAGCGCAGAAACCGCGCGGTCAGCGCGAAGATGGCCAGCCCGGTGCCGATCCCGACCAGCGTCAGCGCCAGTCCCTGCACGGTGATCATCCGTGCCACGGCCCCCGGCTGGGCCCCCAGCGCGATGCGAACGCCCAGCTCGCGAGTGCGCAGCGTCACCAGATACGCCATGACGCCGTACAACCCGATGCCGCCCAGCAGCAGCGTGACGGCGGCCGCGGCGCCCAGGATGATGATCGTGAAGCTGAGGCGGGCCGTCGAGGCGCGGAGCACCGCGCTCATGGGACGCACGTCGAAGGTGGGCAGCGTGGGATCCAGTTCGCGCACCGCGCGCTGCACCGCGGCCGTGACGGCGTCCGGCTCGCCCCCGGTCCGCACCACCAGGGCCATCGCGTTCCTCACCTGGCTGTACAGCGTATCCTTGGCCGGCACCTGCGGGAGGTACACCGCCGGCGTTGGCGGCGCTCCCAGTGCGGTGTCCCGCACGTTGCCGACGACGCCGACAATGGTCCGCCAGGGCCCGCTCGGCAGCTCACGGAAGCGCTTGCCGAGGGCGGCCTTTCCGGTGGGGTCCTTCCAGAAGTGTTCGGCGGTGCGCTGGCTGACAATCGCCTCCAAGTCGCGCTGGCTGACCAGGGGATCGAAGCTCCGGCCGGCCAGCAGCGGAATCCCCATCGTCTTGAAGTATCCGCCGTCGGTGGTGGTGTAGATCTGCAGCGGCGGGATCGCCGCTCCTGTGGTGGGATCGTCCTCGCTGTAGAATGGATTCTGGTTCATGCCGCTCGACATGAGGGGCAATCGCGAGGCCAGCCCGACGGCACGGACATCCGGCAGGGCCTCGACGCGCGCGGTCAGGCTGGAGTAGAAGCGCACGACGGCGGCGTCATTGGCATACCTCGCCTGGGGCAGCGACATCCAGAACGTGGCGACATGGTCGGCGCTGAAGCCCGGCCGGATCGCGTTGAGCCGCTGAAAGGTGCGCAGCAGCAGTCCGGAGCCCGCCAGCACCACGAGTGCGAGGGCGACCTGGAACGCGACCATGGCGCCGCGCAGCCGGTGCCGCGCTTTGCCGGCGGTGCCGCCGCGGCCACCCTCGTGCAAGCCGATCGTCAGCTCCTGGGACCGGCCGAGCCGCAACGCGGGGATGACGGTGCACACCAGGGCGACCAGGAGAGCGATGGCGACGGCGAATCCCACGGTCGCCGGATCGATGTGCACCTCAGCGAGGCGCGGGATCTCCGTGGGACCGGCGACCACCAGGGTGCGCACCGCGAGCCAGGCAACCGCGAGACCGCCGGCGCCGGCCAGCGCCGCAAGCAGCCCGGCCTCACTGAGGAAGTGGGCCATCAGCCGGGTGCGTCCTGCCCCGAGCGCCTCCCGCAGCGCGAGCTCGCGCTGGCGCTGGTCGGCGCGCACCAGCAGCAGGTTGGCGACATTGGCGCACGCGACCAGCAGCACGAGGCCGGCGGCCGCCGCCACGATCCACAGAGTTCTGGAGACGGTTCCCGTCACGTCCTGTCGCAACGCGACCAGCACGGGCTTGGGCTTCGCCTGGTCCAGCAGCATTTGGGTGGAAACACCCGGTGCGAGGTTGGGAAACAACTCCACGACCCGGGGCAACACCGCCGCAAAATCGCGCTCGGCATCTGCGATGCTTACCCCGCGCCGGAGCCGTGCGATCCCGTCGTAGCTGAATCCGCCCGAATAGGCGGCGTGGGAATCGAGTTGCAGGGGAAGCCACAGGCGCGTCGTGGCGGTGGGGAAGCGAAAGCGCTGTGGCATCACCCCGATGATCTGGCGGGTGCGTCCATTGATTTCCAGGCTGCGCCCGATGACGCCGCGGTCGGCGCCGAAGCGGGTGCGCCAGACGCCCTCGCTGAGCAGCACGACGAGGGGGCCGTTCGGACGGTCCTCCGCCTCGCTGAAGCTTCTCCCCAGGATCGGCGATACCTGCAGAGTGGGGATGAGGGTCGCGGTCACCCAGGCGGAGGCGAGCCGCTGCGGCGCGCCGGTTCCGCCGGCTTCGGCGACGTTGACCGCGCCTTCCTGGTAGAGCCCGCTGGCTTCGATGGACCGAGCGAATCTCTGGTAGGTGAAGTAGGTGCCCGGAGTCTGATTGGCCTTGCTGAGCGAGAGCGGCGGCAGATCGTGCCAGGTGGCGACGAGGCGATCGGGGTCGCCGTAGGGGAGCGGATTGAGGAGCACACCGTGCACGACCGCGAAGATCGCGACTGCGGCGCCGATGCCGACGAGCAGGGTGACAGCCGCGGCAAAGGTGAAGATGGGGGTCCGGCGCAGCGATCTCCAGGCATGGCGCAGGGGCAGGGACACCATGGGTGCTCAGTCTGGTCAGGGTAACCCGACCTACGCGCGGCGCGGCCGCTGGTTTCACCTCGAAGTAAATCTTCATCCTCAAACGTCCGGGCGCTGCGTTTCCGCCCGCCTCGCGCTCGCCCTTGCCGGGGCAGCAGCCACGCGTGCCTCGGGTCTGCTGGCGGCCCGCCATGGCGCTCCGTAGATTCCCGTGCCTCAACGACCTAGGCGTCGCCGTCCTCGTGCCGACCGACCTGCTTTCCGATCTTCAGAACACCTTGGGCCCCGGCTATCGCGTAACCCGCGAGCTGGCCGGTGGAGGCATGTCCCGGGTCTTCGTGGCCGAAGAAGCTGCCCTGGATCGTGAAATCGTCGTCAAGCTCCTTCCGCCCGACTTGATGGCCGGCCTGAGCGTCGAGCGGTTCCGCGCCGAGATTCAGCACGCGGTCAAGCTCCAGCATCCGCACATCGTGCCCGTGCTGACGGCCGGCGTCATTACCTATGGCGACGGGGTCCGCGGGCCGTACTACACCATGCCCCTGATCCGGGGCGAAACCCTGCGTGCCCGGCTGGAGCGCACTGGCGCGTTGCCGCCCGATGAAGTGCGCCGGATTCTGATCGACGTGGTCGATGCGCTGGCCCACGCCCACGACGCCGGCATCGTCCACCGCGACATCAAGCCCGACAACGTGTTCCTGGTCCGCAAAAACGCCCTGGTCACCGACTTTGGGGTCTCCAAAGCGCTGATGCCATCGGGGCGCCAAGCTCCGGTGACCGGTGTCGGCATGACGTTGGGCACTCCGGGATACATGGCACCCGAGCAGGGCGCCGGTGATCCCGCGCTCGACCACCGCGCCGACATCTACGCCGTGGGCGTGCTGGCCTACGAGCTGCTGACCGCGCGGCGTCCCTTCGCGGGGAGCTCGATCCAGGAGCTGCTGGTGGCCCAGGCGGTCGAGACGCCCGTCCCGCTCCAGCAGCTTTGTCCGGCGGTTCCTGCGGACCTGGCCCGTCTGGTCATGCGCTGCCTGGAAAAGCGTCCGGAGGATCGTTTTCCCGATGCACACCACCTGCTCGACGCATTGGAACAGCTGCCCAGTGGCAACCTGTCCGTGGCCCCGCCTTCGGTTCGGCATGCCCAGCCGCTTTCGCGGCGCAATCGGCGTTTCATCGCGCTCGGACTCGGCCTCGCGCTGGTCGCGTTGGGAGGCTGGGGACTCTGGCGGCGAACCGGGACCGCGGTCACCGGGCTTGGCAGCGGTCACATTGCGTCGGTCGCCCTGCTTCCGCCCGAGTACTTCCAGCCCGATTCGGCGGTGAGTGCGGCGCTGGCCGACCTGGTGGACCATATCAGCAACAGTTTGGGCCAGGTCGAAGGACTCAAGGTCGTCAATTACATGTCGGTGAGCGCCCTGTACCGCCGCGGGAAGTTCCCCTCCTTCCGCGAAATCGGGGCGGCGCTCGACGTCGAGCACCTGGTGGTCTTCGCGCCCCGGCAGGACCGCCGCGGCATGCGGGTCTCGGTCCAGTTCATCGAGGCGCCGACCCAGGCCCAGCTATGGGTCACGCCCTATTCGCCGGACCCGGCCAACTTCGACGCCATCGTCGCCGATGTGGTCTCCCGGGTCACCCATGCGTTGTTGGGCCCGGCCGCCCGCTTGCCGCTGGGAGCGCACTCGGCACGCGCGCGGCGGGAGGGTGCCCACGAGGAGTTCCTCGCCGGCAAGCA
The DNA here is from genome assembly GCA_036566495.1 of Gemmatimonadales bacterium. GTDB lineage: Bacteria > Gemmatimonadota > Gemmatimonadetes > Gemmatimonadales > GWC2-71-9 > JABFSM01. Next base: position 4,179 of record DATCWE010000427.1, read on the forward strand.
GGCACTCCGGCGGCGCACTCCCGACGGGGTCTCCGAGGCGATCCGCTATTTCGAGCAGGCCATCCAGCTCGACTCGACCCATGCCGATGCGTTGGGACGCCTGGCCACCGCGCTGGGGCTGCAGCTGAGTTATGGCTATCGCACGACGATGGCCAGCTACCCCACTGCCGCCCGGGCGCTCGCGCTCGCCGATCGCGCGGTGGCGCTGGACCCCGCGCATGGCGAGCCGGTCGGGTTCCGTGCCTACATCGAATACCTCACTCTGGCCCCCCTCGAGCTGGTCCGCGCAGACTTCGAGCGCGCGATCGGCATGCGGGCCGCCGAGGCCGACGTAGCCGGGTGGCACGCGCTGATGCTGCTCCGGGAAGGCAAGCTCGCGGAGTCGCTCGCGGAGTCGCGCCGCGCGCTGGAGCTCGACCCGATCTCTTCGGTGCGGCATCTGACCCTGGCGTTGGCCGCGCTGGGAGCGCGGCGCTACGATCTGGCCGCCCTCGAGGCCCGCCGCGCCAGCGAAACCGAGCCCGAGCTTCGCCGCCCACGGGAAGTCGAAGCCCTTGCCCTGTTGTTGCAGCACCGCGCCGCCGAGTGTGTGAACCTCGACTTGCGTCCCTATCTCGGCGTCGCCGCCCTCTGCCTGCGCGAAGCGGGACGCACCCGCGAGGCCGAAGCCCTGGTGGATTCCCTGCAGCGGCTCGTGCTCAGCGAGGGCGATGTCGACGCGGTGTATTCCGATGTGGTGCCGGCGCAGGAGCTCGCGACCTGGTATGCCTGGACCGGACGTCCCGAGGAATGCCTGCGCTTCCTGCGATTGGCTTTCGCGCGCTCACCTGTCGGCATCGACCTCCGCATCGTGCAATCGGGAGTCTACGATCCGGTGCGCACTGCCCCC
>DATCWE010000115.1:0-3468 GCA_036566495.1 Gemmatimonadales bacterium
CTCGCACGTCGGTCGTCCTGCCGCTCACGCGCACATAACCCACCCGCTTTTCGTCGGGACTCCACGCCGGCCGGCTCGCCCCGCTATCCGGCGACAGGCGCGCCAGCGCACCCTGGGCTCGGTCGAGCAGCCAGATACTCCCGTCCATCACCAGCGCGACCTGCCGTCCATCGGGGGAGAAACGAGGGTCCTCATAGGTCCCGATCTTGGGATGGAACCGTTCCGCCCGGCCGCTCCGGTCCACCAGCTCGAGCGTGCGCGGTGGGGTCGAGGAAGGCGCCCGTACGATGATTCCGTTGCGGGAAAGCGCCATTTGCGCCACGCCGAAGTCGACCCGGACCGGCTCCGGGATGATGGTGGGCCCTCCCGAGGGCAACCGACGGCGGAGGTCGAACGCCACCGCGCGCACCAGGCCGTCCGGGCCGGCGTACACCAGATGACCGGTTGCGACGTAGCGGGGATCGCTGCCCACTATGCCGAGCGGCGTCATCGTCTTGCTGCGCGGAGCGAGCACCGCGAGCTCGCTCGCCGAATCGCGCTGGACGGTGAAAACGAGGCCGCCGTCGCCGGGCAGGGCATGCGGAAAGTTGAAGACTTCGCCGGGGCCGCTGGCGAGGAGCGTCGTCACCTGAGCACCCGGCGCGCACTGCCGCAGGCCGAGCGAATCGGCGATCACGATGACGTTGTTCTCCATCCAGGTGCCGATCGCCGCGCCTTTGCTCGCGCAGATCGTCTCCGGCGATCCCCCCGTGACGGGGATCCTCACGATTCGCGTGCCGACCCGGAAGCCGATCCAGCGGCCATCGGGGGAAAAGAACGGATACTGTCCGTTGTCGCTTCCGACGACGGGCACCGGCTCGGCGCGGTCCAGGGCACGCAGGTAGAGGCGCCGGTGGCCGGTGGTATCTTCGCCGTTGTACGCGAGCAGCGTCCCGTCGGGCGACAGGGCCATCACCGACAGGATGGTGCCGGCATAGGCGGCATTGTCCGGCAGCAGGATGTCGAAGCGCTGCAGCGGCGCTCCGGGGGATGCCGCCCTCGGCCGCAGCTGGTCGAACCCGATGAACCCGACGGCGGCGAGGAAGAGGGCCCAGGGTAGCCAGGACCTTGCGCCCACCCGTACCGGGGCGGGTCGGCTCAGGCCAGGGGAAGTACGGGCCGAAGAGAACACGGGATTGCCGAGCGCCACCGCGAATTCTGCCGCGCTGGCGAAACGGTCCGCCGGGAGCTTCTCCAGCGCCTGGAGCACGGCGGCTTCGACGTTGGGGGGAATGGTCTTGCGACTGGCGCTCGGAGGTTCCGGCTCCCCGGTCAGCACCTTGGCCACTATGGCCTGGGCGCTGGGCCCGGTGAAGGGTGGCTCTCCGACCAGCATTTCATACGCCACGGAGCCGAGCGAGTACACGTCGCTGCGGGCGGTGATCTCGCGCTCCCCCATCGCCTGTTCGGGACTCATGTACTGCGGGGTGCCGATCGACATCCCGGTCTCGGTCATCCGGGTGCCACCGGCCTTGCTCGCGGCGAGCGCGATGCCGAAGTCGGCGACCAGGGCATGGCCGTCGTGCAGGAGGATGTTTTCGGGCTTGATGTCCCGGTGGATCACGCCCTGCCGGTGGGCGTAATCGAGCGCACTCGCCACCTCGCCGGCGAGCCGCACCGCTTCCGGGATCGAGAGCTGCTTTTCCGCGTGGAGCCGGTCGCGCAGCGACTCGCCGCGGACGAACGGCATGACGTACCAGAGGAGCCCGCTGGCCGCGCCCGAGTCGATCAGCCCGAGGATGTGGGGATGCTGCAGGTTGGCGGTGGTCTTGATCTCCTGGAGGAACCGCTGGGCGCCGATGACCGCGGCGAGCTCGGGGCGAAGCACCTTGAGGGCGACCTGGCGGTCGTGCCTTTGGTCGTGGGCCAGGTAGACCGTGGCCATACCGCCGGCCCCGAGCACGCGCTCGATCGAGTAGCGATCGGCGAGGGCCGTCTGGAGGACGAGTAACTCCGGCGGGAGCTGGGTGTCACTCACGAGGCAGAAGATACGCGGCCGCCGGCCAGGCTGCGCGCCTCTTTGTCGGCGAGGTCACCCGGCTCATCGCGGCCGGAGTGGGCCGCCGGTACCCTGCTGGCGCTGGCCACGACCCGCCTGGTATCCTCCTGCTGAGGAGGTTCCCCACATGCTGACACGCAGAGGCTTCATCGGCACCGCGGGTGTCGCAGGCCTCGCCGCGGCGCTGCCCGCGGGCGCCGAGCGCCGCCAAGCCCAATGGCAAGACGGTCTGCCGCCGCTCAACCGGCCTTCGGGGTCACCCGAGGCGGTCGCCCGGGATGAGTCGTACTGGCAGCGCGTCGCCGCCCATTACCGGATCGGGAGCGGGTACACCAACCTGGAGGCCGGGTTCTGGGGCATGATGGCGCTGCCGGTGCTCACCACGTTCCACGGGCACATCGACCGGGTCAATCGCGACAGCTCCTACTATGCGAGACGGGAGTTCGACCGCGATCTCGCCGCGGCCCGGGAACGGGTCGCGCGATTTGTCGGGGCCAAGCCCACCGAGATTGCCTTCACTCGCGGTGCAACCGAAGCCCTCCAGCGGCTGATCATCCAGTACCGGCCGGTCGGAGCGGGCGACGCGGTGATCTACGCCGATCTCGACTACAACTCCATGCAGCTGGCCATGAACGCGCTGGCAGAGCAGCGTAGTGCCCGGGTCGTGCGGTTGGAGTTACCCGAGCCCGCCACTCGCGAGGGGATACTGGCCGAGTATTCCCGGGTGCTGGAGACGCCCAGGGCCCGGCTGCTGCTGCTCACCCATCTCAACAACAAGACGGGGCTCATTATTCCGGTCCGGGAAATCGTTGCGATGGCCAGGGCGCGGAGTGTGGACGTGATCGTGGATGCGGCCCATTCCTTCGGTCAGTGTGACATCTCGCTGGCCGATCTGGGCGCTGATTTCGTGGGTCTCAATCTGCACAAGTGGCTTGGCGCGCCGATCGGAGCGGGGCTTATGTACATCCGCGAGAACCGGCTCGGGGACATCGCCCTGATGCTGGGTGATGACGGGCCGGCCGACCGGATCGACAGCCGGATCCACACCGGTACCGCGAACTTCGCCACCTTCCTGACCGTTCCGGCCGCGCTGGATTTCCACGACTCGGTGGGCGCGCCCCACAAGGCCGCGCGGCTGCGCTATCTCCGGGATCGCTGGGTCCGGGCGGTGCGGGGAACTCGCGGGATCGACATCCTGACCCCGGATGCAAGCGACCTCGTCGCGGCGATCTCGTCGTTTCGCCTGCAAGGCCGGGGAGGGAAAACCGAGAACCAGGCGCTGGTGAAGGAGCTGCTCGACCGCTACGGCATCTTCACCGTCTGGCGCACCGGCCTGGCGCGGGGTGACTGCGTTCGGGTGACGCCGGCGCTGTATAACACGCCTGCGGATGTGGATCACCTGGCCTCGGCCCTGAAAGAGCTGGCCAGCC
>DATCWE010000025.1:0-19237 GCA_036566495.1 Gemmatimonadales bacterium
CTCGGGCCCCGCGGGAGGACTCGCCATCGGGCCCGCGCTCTGGGGCGGAGGCGCCGCGAGCGGTGGCGCTCCGGCCGCGTGGCTGCCCGTCCGGGTGATGACCACGCCGGTCCCGAATACGCCTTTGAGCTCGATCGAGCCGATCTCGGGCAATTCGCGCAACAGCTCCGCGATCCGTTTCACCTCTTTGAAGTCGATCCCCTTGAGCCCGGGGACCTTCTGGATCAGCTGCGCCAACTCCTTCATCTCGTCCGGTTTCATAGGTGCATGAGCTCCTGCCGGGCCGGTGAGACGTGGAGGTTATGAATCAATGAATTTCCAGCAGCTCGGTGCGCCCGTCGGTCAGGCAGCGGGGACCCTCCGGGGTGAGGTGGATATCGTCCTCGATCCGGACGCCGCCCCAACCCTCAAGATAGATGCCCGGCTCGACGGTGACTACAGCACCGGCCGGAAGCGGCTCTTCGGCCGTCACCGCCAGCCGGGGGGCCTCGTGGACTTCCAGCCCGAGCCCATGGCCCAGCGAGTGGCCAAAGGCGTCCGCGAAGCCGGCGGCGGCGATCACGTCGCGCGCCAAGGCATCGCCTTCCTTGCCGGTCATGCCGGGCCGCAGCTCGGTCAGCGCCTTCCCCTGAGCGGCACGCACGATCGCATAGACCTGGCGCTGCCGCGTGTCGGCAGGAGCACCGAGCACCACGGTGCGAGTCAGGTCCGCGCAGTAGCCGTCGAGCTGGGCGCCGAAGTCGAGCAGCAGCCATTCCCCGCGGCCGACGGGCCGGGCTCCGGCACGGGCGTGCGGCAGCGCGCTGCGAGGGCCCGAGGCGACGATCGTCGGAAAGGGATGCCATTCGCTGCCCCGCTTCCGGAGTCCCGCTTCGAGTCGCGCGGCGATTTCCCGCTCGGTTTCGCCCACTTTGAGGGAGGGCAGCAGCTCCGCGAGCGCGGCATGCGCCAGCTCGGCCGCCCCGGCGATGGCGGCGACTTCGGCTGCGTCCTTCACGCTGCGCAACGCTTCCACCAGCTCCGCGCTCGGGACCGGCTCGGCGTGCTCCAACCCGCTCAGCCGCTCGGCGTCGCGCACGGTAAGGTGCTCGCGCTCGAATCCGAACCGAAGCCGCGGCGCGCCCGCCAGCAGCTTCCGCAGCCGCTCCCACAGGCTGCGTGATTCCACCAGAACCTCGGCAGCGCCCCGCGTCTCCTCAGGCGCCTGCTCGGCGTAGCGAAAGTCGGTGACCAGAGCAGTCCGATCGGCGCTGAGCAGCAGCAGTCCGGCCGAGCCGGTGAACCCGGTCAGATAACGGATGTTGGGTGGGTGGGTGACCAGCAGCGCGTCGAGGCCCAGCCCGTCGAGGCGCCGTCGCAACGCGGCCTGCCGCTCGCCCCGGCGATCATGTCCCACCGAGCCGCCTGCTCAGTGCCTGCAGCGCGAGCCGGTAGCCCTCGGGACCCAGCCCGGTGATCAGCTCGAGCGCGAGATCGGAGAAAACCAGCCGGCGCCGGGCTTCATCCCGCTTCGCGGGTTCGCTCAGATGCACCTCGACGAAGGGGATCTTGACCGCAAGAAGGGCATCACGAATGGCCAGGCTGCTGTGCGAATAGGCCGCGGCGTTGAGGATCAGTCCATCGGCGGTGGCCGGCAGCCGTTGAATCTCGTCGACCAGCACACCTTCGTGATTGGTCTGCAGGAAGCGCAGCGAGGCCCCCAGCCGAGCCGCCTCCTCGCGAAGCATCGCTTCTATCTCCGCGAGCGTAGTCGTGCCATAGATCTCAGGCTCGCGGGTGCCCAACAGGTTCAGGTTCGGACCGTTGAGGACCGTGACCCGCATTTAGCGCTTCAGACCACGCAGCCAGGCATTGAACTGTTCCAGATCCTCGGGAGCCATCGAAGACATGGCCGGAGCGCCGCTCTCCGGAGGCCGCGGCAGCTCAGCCTCGGCGCTCGCGCCTTCCGCCGGCGCGAAGAACTGCTCGAAGCTCGGCTCCGCCGGAGCGGGCTCAACCGGCCCGCCGGCGGGACCAGTCGGTGCCGCTTCGTCGCCGAAGACGGAGCTCAAACTGAGCGATTCGGGGGCGGGCCTGGTAGCCTCTCCCTGGGGACGGCGCGGAACCTCGAAGGTCGGGGGATGCACCGGTGGGGCAACCGCCGGCCGAGTGGCCGCCAGCAGGTCGGCAAAACGCTGGGCCACCGAGCGTCCACCCGTCGCCGCGGCGGCATAGCGGCGCGGCTCTTCGACCGGAGCGGGGGGTGGCTCCGGCGGCGCCGGTGGCGGAGGCGGCGCCAACTCGGCGTGCAGCCGGAAGAAGGCGTCGGCCACGCGTTCGTTGCCAGGGTCTCGCTGCGCCAGCTGCGCGTAGACCGCGAGGGCCAGCTCGCGGTGTCCCTGTCGCAGGAAGATCTCCGCCATCGTCTCGGTCACGACGAGCTCCGGCTCCGGCTCAGCCGCGGCGGCTTCGGGCTCCGCGGCATCCGCCTCCGGCTCCGAGGTGACGCGTGCGACGGGCTCCAACTCTGGTTCGGGCTCGGGCTCGGGCTGCACGGGTTCGGCCGCGGCCGGCTCCGGCTCCACCATCGCTTCCGGCAGCGCCGCCGGCTCCGGTACCATCACGGGCTCCGCATCGAGCGCCGCTGCGGATGCGAAGCTCGCTTCGGCCTCAGGCTCCAGCGTCACTTCGATGTCGAGCTCGAGGTCCTGCGCCATTTCGGCCATGACGGCCGGTTCAGGCTCGGGAAGCGAGTCCAGCACCGGCTCTTCGTCGAGCGAGAGCGCCCCTCTGGCTGCCGCCGGGTCCGGCTCCTCGATCAGGTCGGACCCTTGAGCGTCTTCGGGAACCGGCAGGGACTTTTCGAGTTCCGCCGCCTGCAGCACGATATCCGGGAATGCCTCATCGGGAAATGCTGCGTCGCTCGTGGAGAGCGAGATCGCGTCGTCGGAGAACTGAAACTCGCTGCCGGCAGCCGCGCTGAGCTCGGGAGGCACGATCAGGTCGGCCTCGGCCGGAGCGGGCGGCGGCAGCTCGCGCAGGCGATCGAGCTGCCCGCGGGCATCCTCGTTGTTGCGATCGACCTCGAGCATCGTCTCGAGGCGGGCGATTGCCTCGGCGACTCGCCCCTCGCTTTCGGCGAGATCGGCCAGGCCTTTGAGCGCGATGGCATTCTCGGGGTCGAGCTCGGTCACCCGACGAAAGGCCTGCTCGGCTTGGGCATTCTGGTTGGAATCGAAATGACAGCGGCCGCGCACGATGTGCGCAGGGACGTAATTGGGGTGCTGGGCGAGTCCGATCTCGAGCAGCTCCAGCGCCTTGGCGAGGTCTCCCGATTTGCGGTAGGCCTCCGCCAACGGGGCAAAGGTGAGCCCCAGGGGGTTGTCCTGCCAGCGGCGCTCGAGCTTCTCGATTTCGCTGTTCGTGGCCATGTCCCGCCTCATCCCGGTAGTAATTCACGCGCCGCCGACCAAAGCTGGCCTCGCGGTCGACGGAACGCCATCCTTGAGATGCCCCGTCCGGCTGGTTAAGCTTTAGGGCTTCATACCCTTAGCAAGCCCGGAGCCGTCCCCTCTCATGATGCAATTCTTTCGCAGCATCGCCAAACCACTGATCCTGGTGACAGCGATTGCATTCTTCACCTGGCTCGTCGTCGACCTCAGCGGCCTGAGTGGCGGAGGTGGCTTGCTGACAAGGACTTCCGTCGGCAAGGTGAACGGCACCTCCGTGGATATTCGGAGCTTCCAGGCCAGTGTCCAGCAGGCCATCGACTCCCGACAGCGCCAAACTGGTGCCTCACTCTCGCTGGAGGAGGTCAACCAGGTCCGCAATCAGGTCTGGGAGCAGGCCGTACAGGAGATCATTTTCCGTGCCGAATACAAGCGGTACGGCCTCCGCACCACCCCGAGCGAAATCGCCGAAGCGATTCGGGTTTCTCCCCCCCGCGAAGTCCTCGAGGATGCGCTGTTTCAGACCGACGGCAAATTCGACATCGGGAAGTACCAGCGCTGGTTGACCTCCTCCGCGGGGCAGCAGGCGATTCCCTTCCTGGAAGAGCGTTACCGCGAGGAGCTGCTGCGGGGCAAGCTGCTGCGGAGGGTGATCGGCGACGTGTACGTCTCCGACGCCGATCTATGGGAGCGCTACCGTGATGAGAAGGAGACGGCCAAGGTTGGCGTCCTGGTAATCGATCCGGCCATCGCCGTCGCCGATTCCGCAGCTCCGGTCACCGGCTCGGAAATCGAAGACTACTATCGCGCACACCGTGACGAGTTCAAGCGTGCCCACGCGGCGTTCCTGAGCTACCTGGCCCTGCCGCGGCTGCCCGATCAGTCCGACACTGCTGCCGCACTACAGCGCATTCGCGGCTTGCGCGAGGAAATCGCCAAGGGTGCTCCGTTCGGCGAAGTGGCCCGGCGCGAATCCACCGACACGATCTCGGGACAGCAGGGCGGCGAGCTCGGAGAACTGAGCAAATCCAGCGTCGATCCCGCGTTTGCCGCCGTCGCCATGACGCTTCCCCTGCACACGCTTTCGGAGCCCGTACTCAGCAGCTTCGGATATCACTTGATTCAGGTCGAGAGTCGCAAGGGCGACACCTTCAAGGCGCGTCACCTGCTGGTGCCCATCGAGGTCACCGGCACCCATCGGGATCGCCTCGACCGCCGCGCCGACTCCCTGGAGCAGCTGGCGGCCGACCGGCTGGAGCCTTCGGCGCTGGATACCGCCGCGAGCGCCCTCAAGATGCCGATCGGCAAAGTCGGACCGGTGAGCGAAGGAGCTCGGATCGCGGTCCCCGAAGGCGGCCAGGTGCCCGACGCGAACGTCTGGGCATTCCAGGCCGAAGTCGGCGAGGAGAGCCCGGTGATCGAAGGCGAGACCGCGTACCTGGTCTTTCGCCTCGACAGCGTGCAGGCCGAAGGGGTCCCGCCCCTGGCCGAAATTCGTGGCGCCGTGGAGCAGCGCGTGCGGCTGGAGAAAAAGCGGGCGGCCGCGAAGGAACTGGGACGTCGCCTCGCCCAGCGGGTTCAATCCGGCACGGCCCTGAAAGAGATGGCTGCCGGCCCCGGTCTTTCCTATCGCGAAATCGGACCCGTCGCCCGACTCAACTCGGGGTTGCCCGACCCGGAGCTTATCGGCGCGGCCTTCGGGGCAGCGAAAGGTGGCGTCGCGGGTCCCGCCTCGGGGGAGGACGGCATCTACCTGTTCCAGGGCCTCGAGCGGACTCCCGCAGACTCGGCCGACTTCGTGAAGAATCTGGCGCAGATTCGCGCCCAGGCCATTCAGGCGGCGCGACAGAATCGGGTGCGGGCCTATGTCGACGCGTTGCGAACGAGCGCCAAGGTCGTGGACCGTCGCTCGGAGATCTTCAAGACCAGCGCCCAGAATGCCGCGGCGGCCATACCGGCGCCTTAGGGAACCGGCAGCAGGGCGCAGGGAAGCAAAAGGGCCCCGCGGTGCGGGGCCCTTGGCCTTGCTGGTTCCGGTCTCCGCGCTACTGAGACAGCCGCTTCGGCTCTCCGCTGGTCGGCTGGGATTGCGGCGGAGCGTCGATGGAACGGGGCGGAGTCGAACGATCCTCGGGGAGCTGGTTGACCGCGTCGCCGGCCTCTGAAATACTCCGCTTGAATTCGCGAATTCCCTTCCCCATGGAAGCGCCGATTTCCGGCAGGCGCTTGGCTCCAAACACGAGCAGCACCACCACGAGGATGATCATGATTTCGGTGAAGCCGAGATTTCCCATAAGTCCTCGAGCGGCTTGCTAGAAGAGCGACTTGGCGACCAGATACGCCAGGACGACGCCAAGCAGGCTCAGCAGGGAGAGCTCCAGCCCGACGGGTCCGATAGTGAAGTGTACAACCAGGAGGTTGACCGGAACAGGCCCGAACTCCGGGGACACGGCATAGGTGAAGAAGCTCTTGGTGGGGCTGTCGGGCAGCACCGATTTGATGAAGGCGTTCAGATAGCCACCCACCAAGAAGCCGATAATCAGCACCAGCAGGTAAAAGCGGGGCCGGCGGGGACCCTGCGCCATCAGTGACTCCGCTCCAGGACATACGCGAGGCTGGCTCGCAGCTGCTCGCGCGCCGGCGAGGGACGCAAGGCGTCGAGGGCAGCCTCGGCGCTCGCGCAGAAGGCCTGGGCACGCATCCGGGCGTACTCGAGTCCCCCGCGCTCCGCGACCGCGGCGACCACGGCGGTGATCTCGGCGTCGTCCGGCTCGGGGTTGCCCATCAGGGCCTCCACGGCAATCCGCTGGAACGGAGACATTCGCGGCAGGGCATAAATCAGGGGCAGGGTGACCTTGTGCTCCCGCAAATCGAGACCGGCCGGCTTGCCGGTCACGGCCTCGGCGCCGGTGAAATCCAGCAGGTCGTCGATGATCTGAAACGCCATGCCGAGTCCTTCACCGAAGGCCCGAATCGCCGCGCGCTCCGCGGGGCTGCCCCGCAGCCCGCCCACCTCGCAGGCGCCGGAGATCAGCGACGCCGTCTTCGCCCGGATCAGTAGATCATAGTCGTCTTCGCAAAACGCCAGCGGGTCGTGGGCCAGCAGCTGGCGCATCTGGCCCACGGTCATCTCGTTGGTCACCCGGGACAGCACCCGCAGCGCGTCGAGGTCGGCGAGCCGCACCAGCTCGATGACCGCCCGCGAGTACAGATAATCACCCATGATCACGGCGATCTGGTGGGAGAACAGTGCGTTGAGCGTGGGCATCCCCCGGCGCAGCACCGAGTGGTCCACCGCGTCGTCGTGGACCAGGGTGGCGAGATGGATCAGCTCCACCACCGCGGCGAGGGGCACCGCGCGCGGATCCGGATCGGGCGCCGTCGCCGCCTCGGCCAGCAGCAAGAGGGTGGGACGGAACATCTTCCCCTGCATCTGGGTGAGATGCGAGTTGATCTGGGCGATCAGCGGGAAATCCGCCTCGATGAGGCGGCGGATTTCTTCGCGCACCTCGCCCAAGCGGGGCTCGATCCCGGTCTGCAGGTCGGCGAGAGAGACTGGAGCGGTGCCCGAGGTCACGAGCGCGCCTCCGCGGCCAGCCGTTTGGCCCGCTCGCGCACGTCGAGAAAGCGGATATCGACCGCCAGCGCCTGTTCGTAGAGCGGCAGCGCTTCCCTGCCCTTGCCTTGGGATTCCAGCGCCCGGCCCAGCCAGTACAACAGGCCGATCTTCTCGTCCTCGCCGCCGGGTAACCCGCTCACGGCGCGCCGCAGCACGGCTTCGGCGATACCGAACTGCCCCTGTTCGAAGAAGGCGATTCCGAGCTGCTCCGAGGTCCGCAGCCGACCTTCGGTTGATCGCAGGGCCTTCTGAAACTCGGCGATCGCCTCGTCGACCAATCCCATTTCCTTGAAGGCGATTCCGAGATCGTAATGCGCCTGGAAGTCTTCCGCGTCGAGATTGGCTTCGATCCCCCGTTTGAAGTCGGCGAGCGCTTCCTGGAACGCCTGATCCTCGTCCTGGATCTGGGCGTTACCGCCCACTCGCATCCGGGTATCGCGGGGCTGCTCCTCCCCCAGAATCAGGGCGCCGAGGTCAACGAATTCCTCCACCGGGGCAGGCGCGGCGGCGGGGGTCGGCTCCAGAACCGCCAGCGCCGAGCGCGCAGCAAGATTGGATTCGTCATGGTCGAGCACGCGGTGGTACACCTGCGCGGCGTGCTCGACGGCCCCCGCGCGCATCAATGCATCGGCCAGCTCGACGTACGCCGCCACCAGAACCGGACGCCGGCCGGCATAGTAGGCCAGCTCCACCTGCTTCTGATAGCGCGGAATCGCGGTCGGATCCAGCCGGACCAGGTCGGCGCACACCGTCAACGCCTCTTCCCAGCGGGACTCCGTCTCCAGCTGCAACAGCGCGGCCTCGAGTCCGCGGAGTCCGCCTTCCCGATCGCCCGCGTCAAGTTTGAAGCGGGCACGCTCCCGGAGGGTCGACCCCTGCTCGATTCGGGCCTCGAAGTCGGCGGCAGCAAGGGCGTCGTTCAGCTGGAAGGGGACCGGGTCCTGCACCGGCGCTTCGGCCGCGGACGGAGCCTCCTCCAAGTCGTACATGGGGGGCTCGGCCTCGACAGCGGGAAGCTCGACGGCGGCCTCATCCAGCAGGCTTTCCAGCTCTCCGACTTCCCCGAGTTCATGGTCCAGATCGAACGCGGGACCCGCCGCGACTTCCGGCTCGAAAAGCAGGGCGTCTCCGGAGGCCGCGGCCGCGTCGAGCGAATCTGCGCCCAGCGGCTCCGGCTCGATCGTGGGCGCGTCCACAATGTGCTCTACGAGCGGTGCCGGTGCAGACGGTGCAGCGGCGCTCGCTGCCGGTGCAGCATGGACGCCGGTATCCAGGAAGACCAAATCGTTGTTGGCGGAGCTTCGGGTGCTGCCCTCGGATTGACCTTCGATGGCCTGCAAACGCTCGCGGGTCCGCCGCGCCGCCCCGGTTTCACCGCGAGCTTCCAGCTCCCCGGCCAGTTTCTCGAGCTGCTCCTTGGCGTCCTCGTTGCGGGAGGAGGCGCGCAGCAGCTCGACCAGCATGAGGCGGATATCGGGGTTGGCGGAGAAGTGATCGGCGAAGAGCTTGAGCGCCGTAAAGGCTTCCTCGAGCTGCCCCACGCCGTTCATCCGCTCCAGGTACTCGAGCAGGTTCTTCTTGGCTTCGCCAACGAAGTTCTTGCGGGCATGCAATTGGGCCAGCCGCAGATAGGTCGCGGTCCGGCTCGGGTTGACCCGCAGGATCTTGCCGCAGAGGGCAATGGAGTTGTTGAAAAAGCCCTGGTCGGCGTACAGCTCGGCGGCTTGCTCGTAGGCTCGCAGCGCGGCCAGCATATCGCCCGCCTTGAGCTGCAGGTCACCTACACGATTGTAGAGCCCCGGATCCTGAGTGCCCTCCTCACCGGCCTCCTCCGCCTCGCGGATGGCCTGAAGGTAGACATCGATGGCCCGGCGCCATTCCTCGCGCTGCTCGAATTTACGAGCCGCTTCCTTGAGCTTATCGAGATTCATCGGCCTCGCGGGAGACCAGGGGCGAACGACGAAACAGCTTGCAGCCACGCAAGATACGGGCTAAGCGCGGTGGGTGGCAACTGGAGGGGATCCGGGGCCTATCTCAGGCTGCAGGATCCAATCCCCCTTCGGCCACAACCCTGGCCAGACGCTCCAGATCCGGCCCAGGCGGACGGTCGTCCGCCAGCGGCGGAATCTCGATGGGACGCTCCCGAATCCTGCGATGGAGTGCGGCAACCCCACGGCCTGGACGGAGCGGTTTGAGGAATTCGAGGCCCTGTGCGGCACAGAGAAACTCAGCCGCGACCACCAGTTGGGCATTGCCGAGGATGCGCCGGGCCTTGTAAGCGGCTGCCATTCCCATCGGCACGAAGTCTTCCTGATTCGCGTCGGTCGGGATCGATCCGATACTGGCAGGATGCGCGAGGCTGCGCGATTCCGCGACCAGAGAAGCGGCGCTGATCTGGACCATCATGTAGCCCGAGGCAAGCCCCGCATCGGCGGTCAGGAATGCGGGCAATCCCTGGGACAGGTCGGGGTTGACCAGCCGTTCGATGCGCCGCTCGGCAAGCGCCTGTAGGGTGGTGAGGGCAATGGCCAGAAAGTCGAGGGCCTGAGCCACCGGCTGCCCGTGAAAGTTGCCGCCCGAGAGAATCGCGCCATCGTCGAACACCAGCGGGTTGTCGGTCGAGGCATTGAGCTCGACTTCGGCAACCCGGCGCGCGAAGCCGATGGCATCCGCCACTGCGCCGAGCACCTGGGGAGTACAGCGGAGGCTGTACGCGTCCTGCACGCGCGGATCGTTTTCCCGGTGGGATTCCCGGATCTCGCTGTGCGCGAGCAGGTCGCGCAGCAGGGCTGCGGCGCGGATTTGCCCTTCGTGGGGCCGCTGCTCGTGAATCCGGGGGTCGAGCGGAGTGGGGGTGCCCCGCAGCGCCTCGAGGCTCATCGCGGCGGCGCCGAGCGCGGAGCGCCACAACACCTCGGCAGCGTGGACCAGCAGGGCCAGCACCGCCGTCTGCGCCTGGGTGCCGTTGATGAACGCCAATCCCTCTTTGGGCGCGAAGCGGAACGGCGCCAGGCCCGCGGTCGTGAGCGCCGGGCCAACTGGCTGCCGCTCCCCGCCGGGAAGCAGCAGGTCGCCTTCTCCCTGGAGCGCGAGCGCCAGGTGGGCCAGCGGAGCGAGGTCGCCGCTGGCCCCCACGCTGCCCTGCTCCGGGACCCAGGGGACCAGGCCCGCGTTGAGCAGCGCGATGACGGCCTCGGGCAGCGATGGACGTACGCCGCTGGTGGGACGCAGCAGCACGTTCGCTCGCAACAACAACATCGCCCGCACCAGCTCGCTCGGAAACGGCGCGCCGATACCCGCGGCATGGCTGCGGATCAGGTTGACCTGGAGCTGCTCCAGCTGCGCCGGCGCGATCCGAACGTTGGCCAGCTTCCCGAAGCCGGTGTTGACCCCGTAGATCACCTGGCCACCCGTGATCGCCTGCTCGACCCTGGCCCGGGATCGGGCCAGGGTGCTCAGGGCCTCGGGTGCGGCCCTGACGACGGCGGCGGGATCGTGCGCAATCCGCACCACATCCTCGACCGCGAGCGAACGGCCATCGAGCACCAGGGTGGCTTGGGGCATGGGGCAAGAAGCTAGTCGGGAAGTCGGGAGGTCGGGTAGTCGGGACGCAGGGCCAATCGTCCGGCCGGCTTTGCCGCCGGCCTACGGCCGAATCGTCGTCTGGTTGTACTTGTAATTGATATCCGGGAAATCGGTGAGGAACACCGCGAAATAAAAAGCAAAATTCCCGTTGGGACTCTTCACGAAATTGAATGCGGCGCGCCATTCGTGCAGGTCGCGGGAGAGCTGCAGCTGCTGGGATTCGAACTGGTGGTCGGCCGTGTTGTACTGGGTCGACCAGGTGACGCCCCAGAATTGAGTCGGAGAGAAGCGGGTATTGAGACCGATGCTGCTGTTGTTGGTGCCCGGAATCGTCGTCCCGTCGGGGGACGTGATCGACCGGGTGCGCGAGATGTTGAGCGTGATGTTCGCCGAGAAGGGTAGCCCACCCCGGCTGAGGTTCTGCACCGGTTGCAACAGGGTATTGCGGCGAATCTCGCCGGGCAACGGCACTCCTCCCGAGGCGAGCGTCCCCGGACCGGGCCGCGGATCGCTCGGTGGCCGCCGCGCCAGTCCGAACAGTGACCCCACCGTGCGCAGGGTATTCTGCGTAATGGCGAATTGAGTGCTCACCCCCTGGAGGAACGGCTTGAATTTCGAGGTCTTGAAGCCGACCGGTCCTTCCCAGAGGTCGTGGGCGATACTGAGGGTAAACCCCGGTACCAGGTCGCTGGCCACCTGGTTGCTGAGCTGCGAAGTGACCCAGCCGGTGCGTCCGGGCAGCTTGGCCTGCTCGAAATCATAGGAAAAGGGGCTGGTGGTCACGCTCAGCAAGCGGACCTTCCTCACGTTCTGGGCCAGGGTATCGCCCGGAGCCGGCTTTCCCTTGGCCTCGAAGTTCTGGCTCAGCTGCAGCGAGACATTCTGGCTGGCCGGACTGCTGAGAGAAAGGGCCCGTCCGGCTCCCGCCAGCGCCCGCGCGAACTCCTGAGACACCGAAGCGGCCGGGGAATAGCTGTACGAAACGATGGGAGAGATACTGTGCCGGATCTTGGAGAATCCGAGGATGCCGGGCAGCAGCGCAAAGAAGGTCGGAGAGATCGAGGCGCCCAGGCTGAGCCGCTTGCCCTGGTGGACGAAGCCTCCACCGGTGAGCGTATTGCGGATGGCGAACGGTGCGGCAGCGAGGGAATTCGCGATGCCGAGATTGGGAACAAACTTCCAGGTCGAGCTGAACAGGATCGGCAACTGGATCTGGGTGGTCCAGTCGAACGTGGTGCTGAAGCCGCCGTTGTGGAATTGCGTCACCGTGATGGAATCGTCGGGCTCGGCCGTGTCGGTGTTGGGAATCTTGAAGGTGCTCGAGGAGCGCCCCGTGGAATCCCGATCCGCCACCTGGATCCGGAGCGGCAGCTTGAAGCCGCCGATCCGGAACGGCGTGTCCAGATCGAAATTGGATACCCGGGAGCTTCCAGTCAGGTCGGTGGTGTCCACCAGCCCCGGTCCCGCCGGAGTCAACAGCGTGCCCAGCGGCGTCTTGAAACTGTAGATGTTGGTGAAGCTGAGCCCCGGTGACCAGGTGAAATTGCGTCCGATGTCGATCGGGTTCGGCGTGAGGGTCAAGGTCGGCAGCGACATGTCGCCGCTGCCGTTGGTGATGGTTTCGCGCCGGCTCAGCCCGGCGTTGAGGCTGCCCCAGGAGAACCGCTTGGTGAAATTGCCGGTGCTGCGGATTTCCTGCGTGGTGACCAGGGGATCGATCGAATTACGCGCAATCAGGGCCGAATTGGTGCTGTAGTGCATGTCGAGCGACAGGTCGGTGGAGACGGTGAATTGCTGGGTGTGGTGCCAGTCGACCGAATGCGACACCCCACCTCCCGATTCCCGCTGCACACTGTAACTCGCGCCTCCCGACAGGAACCGGTTGCGAATCTTGTAGTTGGCCGTGACGCCGTAGGCCAGATAGCGCTTGCTGAACCAGTCGAGCTGGATCTGTGCGTCGAAGAAATCGTTGGGCGCCCAGTAGTAGCCGATGTTGCTGACCTGGCGGTTGTATCCCCGGGAGCTGCGCACGATATCGTTGAACCCGAACTGCGGAATCAGGATCCCGGACCGCCGTCCCGGCTTGGTGTCCTGGAACAGAAACGGGATCCACGCGATCGGAACATCGCGGATGTAGAGGACCGCCGGCCGAGCCACCATCACCGACTTGGACACCCACTTGATCTGCGCGGTCGCGAAGTGGTAATGCGGGATCGGCAGATCGCAGCTGGTGATCTCGGCGCTGCCGCCGTAGAGCCGGCTCCGGCTCGAGTCCACGGCCAGGTTGCCCCGGACAAACCAGTTGGCGCTTCCCTCGGTAAAGTTGGTGAGGGCGTCGCGCACGACCCCGCGCTCCACACAGGTATCGAAGCGCGCGCTCGCTCCGATCAGCACCTGCCCGCCCTGAAAGAGGTGCGGCTCGCCCTCCGCTTGAACGGTGCAGGCTCCTTCCTGATACCGGATCGCACCGGCTTCGAGCACCGAGCCGGCCCGCTCCGTCATCGCGTTGCCGATCAGATCCACCTTCCGGTCGTCCGCATGGACCGTGGCGGTGTCGGCCAGGTAACGGGTGACTGCATATCCCTCGAGGTCCAGCAGCTGCGACACGATGGTATCGGGCAGCGGGAACCCCCGGCGGGGAGCGGACGGAAGGCCCAGGCGCCGCGCGCTGGCGGAGTCGAGCTGGCGGGGCGCCGGCCGCGTGGTGTCCCGCACAGCCCCGACACCCGGCAGACCCTGCCGGCCCGGCCGCTGCGGCTGCGGCAGCTGCGCCTGACCGGGAGTCGCCAGCCAGCAGAGCAGGAGCACCGCGGCACCAGCCGCCCGCGCGGCTTCGGACTTGAGCCGCCGGCGCTGCACGACCCAGACCCCGGCTACGCCGATCTCATAGAGGGCGATCAGCGGGATGGTGAGCATGAACATGGAGAGCACGTCCGCGCCCGGCGACAGGATCGCGCCTGCGACGAAGCTGCCCACAATGGCGTACGGGCGGACTTTATTGAGCATCGGCGTGGCGACGATGCCCAGCGCCGCCAGGATGATCATCAGGAGCGGCAGCTCGCAGGAAAGTCCCAGCGCCAGCACCAGCTGCATGACGAACGAGAAATAGGCCTCGAACGTGATCATGGGGTTGAAAGATCCCTGCTGGAAGCTCAACAGCACGCGCAGCGCCTGCGGCACGATGAAGCTAAAGGCCAGTGCGGCCCCACCGAGGAAGAGGCCCAGCCCGACAAACAGCGCGGGCACCAGCGTCTTCTTTTCCTTCTCGTACAGCGCCGGAGAGAGAAAGGCCCAGAGCTGCCACAGGATGATCGGCGACGCCAGTACCAAGCCCACGATGAAGCCCAGTTTGAGCACGATCATCAACGGCTCGGTGGGCGACAGCACGGTGAGCTGGCCGGACGGCAGGAACGGCGCGATGGGCCGTTTCAGGATGTCGAGCAGCTTGAAGCGATCTACCAACCAGAGTCCCAGGGCAAAACATGCCACCACCGCGAGCAGACTCCGCAGGATGCGCTTACGGAGCTCCTCGAGGTGATCGAGGAACGGCATCTCGCCCGCAGAGCGTGGCATGGGTCGGACGCGTCCTCAGGGACGGAGGGTCTTCAGGCGGTCTCGGGCGAGGTCGGCGTCGTCGGAGGTAGGATAATCCCGAATAAGGCGATCGTAGTAGCCGCGCGCCGCTGCAGGGTTACGGCGCGCTTCCTCGAGACGGCCGAGGCGGTAGAGCGCCATCGGTGCCCTCGGCGAGGTCCGGAACCGCGCGACGACCTGTCCATAGTAGGCCACTGCTGAATCCGGAGCCTCGCTGGCAAAGGTCTCTCCGATGTAGAACAGCGCATCCGGGACGCGCGGGTCGGCGGGGTAGTTCTTGACGAGCTCCTGATAGGCCATTCGCGCCGTGGCCAATGCTCCGCGGCCATGCTGGTCGCGCGCGCTGCGATACATCTGGTCCGCGCTCGGCGCCGGGGGAGCCGCGGTCCGCGCGGCGCTATCGCCGGGCGCAGGCCGGACCGCACCGCTCGCCTCGGCCTGTTCCGCGCGCGTATCGATCTGCGCCTTGAGCTGGGTAAGCCGTTGCTGGCTCTGTCCGGTCAGCTCCTGTACCTGGAGCAGCTGGCGCTGCAGATCCGTCATGTCGCCCTGGAGCCGCACGTCGAGCGTTTTGAGGGCCTCGCGACCAGCGGCTACCGAATCGAGGATCCGCTGCTGGAGGGTGATGATCGCGGCGAGCGCCGAGGCTCGCACCGAGTCGCGCCGCGCCGTCTCGATCCGCATCGAGCGCAGCTCGCCCTCGAGCAGCCGCACCTGGCCCTTGGTGGCGCACCCCGGCAGCGCGGCAAGAACCGCGAGGGCGATTCCAGCCGCGCGATTCCGCTTCATCGAGGCGAAACCAGCCGCTCGCCACCGGCGAGAATCTCGAACTCGTCGCGCCGGTTCTTGGCCCAGGCCGTTTCGTTGGCCCCCGCATCGACCGGACGCTCTTCCCCGAAGGAGGTGACATCGATCCGGCTGCCATCGATGCCCTTGCTCTCGAGGTACCGCTTGGCCGCCAGCGCGCGCTTGTTGCCCAGCACCAGGTTGTACTCATCCGAGCCGCGATCGTCCGCGTGGCCGCTGATCCGGATACGCAGGGCGGGATTGGCCTTCATGATGTCCGCTTTGGCGTCCAGCACCGGGCGGTCTTCCGGCTTGATGGCATCCTGGTCGTAATCGAAATGAATGACGTTTCCGAGCTCGGCGGTCAGCCGGGCAGTGGTCGCCGCCGCCGCATCACCGCTGGCCGCCGGCGGAGGCGGCGGAGTCGGCGCGGGACTCGGCGCGGGCGCAGGGGTCGTCTGGGTCGGCTCCGGAACCACCTCGGGCTTGGCCTTGTGACAGCCCGCAATCGTGAGCGCCAGGAGAGCGAGCGGCAGCACGTCGTGTCGTCGGCGCATGGATCCACTCCGCGAGATTGAGGGTTGCTATTGCGCGCGCACCAGTGGACGGGACCAGGCCGGCAGACGGGCGCTGAAGGGAGTCATGAGCTGCCGGGAACGATTGGTCTCCGTGTCGAGCACGAACAATTGACGCCGACCAGTCCGGTCCGAGATGAACACCAAGTGTCTGCCATCCGGCGCCCAGCTGGGGTCTTCATTGCGGCCGAGGGAAGTCAGCTGCTTGGCACGACGGCCGGCAAGATCGAAGGTCCATACTTGCGGCGCCCCACGCACCTCCCGGTGGAAGGCGATGGTCGTCCCATCGGGCGACCACTCCGGTGCGTTGGAGTTCCCGGTTTCCCCGTAATCAAACGGGATCAGCAGTTCCTGATCAGTGCCGTCGGCGGACATGGAGTAGATCTGCTGACCACCCGCGCGCGTCGAGACGAAAACGACCCGCCTTCCGTCCGGAGAATAGGCAGGCGAGAAGTTTTCTGCAAACCGTCCGCCGGTCAATCGCTCCACGCAGCAAAGGTCCTGTACGTTCACGACATACAACGCCACACCCGCCTCGGACATCTGGGCGAAGAGCAGGCTCTTCCCGTCGGGTGAAAATGCGGGTGTAATGTTTTGGGTCGTTGCTCGGACCGGCAACAGGGTACGGGTTCCGCTCCCCAGCGTCTGGATGACGATCGGCTTGGACCCGTCCCGCGACAGCTGGGAGTAAGCGATCCTGCCCCCATCGGGAGACCACACCGGAGACAAGGCCGAGATGCCAGCCGGCGTGAGCGGCGCAAGGCCCGCCCCATCGCTGTCCACCCGCCAGATCCGCCGGTCATCATTGTTCAGGAACAGGATCCGGGTGGCGGCAGCCCCTGGCTGCCCCATGACCAGCCTCACGATCTCGTCCGAAAGCGCGTGTACGGCCATCCGGCTTTCGCCCACGCCGCTGCGGTCCAGCGGCAGGGTGACCTCGCCCCGGATCTTTTCCGCGGCGAGGTCGTACAACCGCATTCTGATGAAGGCGCCGGTGGCCGGTGCGAGTTCCACCGCGAGGTTGGCCCCCAGCGCGCGATAGAACGCGTAGTTCAGCGTCGCCGCACCTGCAGTTCCTCCGCCAGAGGGAGGCTGGGTCAGGGGAATCACTTCGAATCGATCGCTGAAATCGAGGTCCCGGGCGATGATCGCGTGGATCGAATCGAGTCCCGGCGCCGGCAGCACCACCAACCCGGGCCGGACCCCAGGCTGGTAGGTGATCCCGACCCGCACCGTGTCCTGGGCCCGGACTGGTCCCGCGAGCAGCGAGAATGAGCCAACCCATGCCACAACCAGAGCGGTCCTTACCGTCACGGTGCCCGCCTCGGGGCGAACACGAAGCTGATTTGCAGATAGTCCGCTGGGTACCCGGAGGGCAGCGGCCCGAATGCCTTCTGTGCCGCGGCCGACTCGACCGCGCCGCGCGCTTCGAGGTCGAAGGAATAGCTTCGCGAGGAGCTGACCACCCCGATGTCCTTGACCGTCCCGTCCCGGAGAATCACGAAGCCTACCTCCGTGGTCAGCGAGGCATTTCCTATCTGGCGATTCCAGCGGCGATAAATCTGCGCGACAAGGTTTCTCAAGTACTCGGGATACGGAAACGGCTTGCCCTCGAGCTTCACGTTGGCGATGTCCGAGCCGGTTCCGGGAGTCTCGCCGGGGAGCGGGGTGACCGGCGCTGCGGTCTTTTGTACCGCAGGAGTGGTCTTGGCCGTCGTTGTCGTTCTGACCGGCGCCGGCTTCGGCTTGGCCTTGGGCACCGGCGGGGTGACGGGATCCGACCGCGTCGGCGCGACCGGCCGGGAAGCACCGGTGCTGAGCGGCGCCGCCACCAGCTCCACCGCGTAGGTCGGCGGAAAGCTCTTCGGAGCGCTCGAGACCGAGAGCAGCAGCGCGACAATGGCGCCGGCGTGAATCACGATGGTGCCGGCCAGTCCCGTCAGCACCGCGACCCGGGGCAGCCGGTCGGCTCGGGCGCTCAGCGCGCCACCTCCTCGTCTTCCGTCGTCACATTCACTTTGAGGCTGAGACCGGAGGCCCGAATGGCAGCCAGCACCCGAACGACATCGCCGTACGCAGCACGGCGGTCACCTCTCACGTAGACGTCCGAAGACCGCTTGCGGGCCACAAGGGCGCGGAAGGCGGAGCGGAATTCCTGATAGCTGACTCGGGTCTGGTCCACCCAGATTTGTCCCCGCCGGTCCACCGTGACGATGATGCCTTCGCTGGGCGCCAGCGGCCGGCCCTCCGCCTTGGGCAGCTCGACCGGTACACCGCCCTGCATCATGGGGGCAGTGATCATGAAAATGATGAGCAGCACAAAGGCGACGTCGACCAGCGAGGTGACGTTGATATCCGCCGTGGGCAGCAGGCGCCGCCGGCGTCCCAATCCTCCTCCCATGAGTCCGCCGGCCATTAGAGCAGGCCCTCGCGCGCCATCCAGCCGACCAGGGCATTGCCGAAGCCTTCCAGCTCGGACTCGAACTCTCCGACTTTTCCGGCGAAGAAGTTGTAGGCGATCAGCGCGGGAATCGCCGAGGCGAGTCCGGCCACCGTGGTCACCAGCGCCTCCGCGACCCCAGGCGCCACTGCGGCGAGGTTGCCCGAGCCTCCGGCCGAGATCCCGATGAACGCATCCATGACGCCCAGGACCGTGCCCAGCAGGCCGAGCAGGGGGCTCACCGCGCCGATTGTGGCCAGCCAGGACACGTAGGTCGCGGCCTTGTCGCGCTCCTCAGCCACTTCTTTGCCGAGCACCATCTTGAGGGCTTCGAGCTGCGAGGGGGAAAGCGCCCCGTGCCCGCTGCCCCCCTCCCGGAGCACGTTCGGCTGCAACTGGGTGTAGAAGCTCAGGCCCTCCCGGAACAGCCGGTTGAACGGGGATGGTGGCAGCTTCATCACCGAGCGATACGCCTCCTGCAAATGGGGCGAGCGCCCCAGCTCCTCCAGGAAGCGCGCCGATTGACGTTGGAGCCGGCGGAACTGAAACCCCTTGACCCCGATCAGAAACCAGGAGGCCAGCGAGAAAAGCAAGGTGACGATGAGGACGACAATGGTCTCGGGGCTGGAGCTCAGCACGAGCTCCCAGGGAGTAGTCGGCGTCCGCGTGGCCGCTTGGAGGAGGATCATCGAGTAAAGATAGGGGCGTCGCAGCCCCCAAAAAACGCCGTGCCCCGCAGCGTCATCTTCCGATGCTGCGGGGCACGGTGAAACATGCGTGGAAGCCGCGTTAGCCGGGCAGCTTGCCGACCAGCTTGACCTTGGTGCCGGACGGAATATCGGGTGAGACGACGTTGCGCACCTTGACGGTGGCGCTGCGCTCGCTGACGTGGGTCACTTCCATCGTGGCCATGACTTCGTCTATCGCGTCGGCCGCGGCACGGCGTTGCGGACCTGGCGCGCGCCGGGCCTCGAAACGATCGCCCAGGGCGACGCCGTCCTTCTTCCCGATGTCGAGGAAGAGGACCTGCTGCGGCAGCCGCAGCTCTCGGTGGTCGCGGGCAATGAGCACGTGGCCCTCGAGCCCGTCGCTGACGGACTGATACTGGACCTCACCCGGATCGGTGAACTTCTCGGCGGGGAGGACAGACTGCCCTTCGCGGATGGTGCCGTACACGGCCACGACCTCTCCCACGGCCTGGGACCCGTTC